>CACBAM010000044.1 GCA_902537215.1 uncultured Alphaproteobacteria bacterium | reverse complement strand
AGAGGCACGACTTGGTGGGGGAAAGAAGCGAGTAGAAGCACAGCATGAGAAAGGAAAACTCACAGCTAGGGAACGCTTAGAGGTTTTGCTCGATAGGAACTCATTCGAAGAATTTGATATGTTTGTAACTCATAATTGTACTGATTTTGGTATGGAAACTCAAAAAATCCCGGGTGACGGTGTAATCACTGGGTGGGGAACGATCAACGGTAGATTGGTATATGTTTTCAGTCAGGATTTTACTGTATTAGGTGGATCTTTATCGGAAAGTCATGCAAAAAAGATTTGTAAGATTATGGATATGGCCGTTCAAAACAGGGCGCCAGTGATTGGATTGAATGATAGCGGTGGTGCAAGAATACAAGAGGGTGTAGCTTCTCTCGCTGGATATGCGGAGGTATTCAAAAGAAATACTTTGGCTTCCGGTGTTGTACCACAAATTAGCGTAATTATGGGGCCTTGTGCCGGTGGTGCAGTTTATTCGCCTGCTATGACTGATTTTATTTTTATGGTAAAAAATTCAAGCTACATGTTCGTCACCGGTCCAGATGTAGTTAAAGCTGTTACAAATGAGGTGGTAACTGCAGAAGAACTTGGCGGAGCAAAGACGCATACCAGCAAATCAAGTGTTGCTGATGCGGCATATGACAATGATATCATTGCGCTTAAACAAGTGAGAAGATTTTTCGACTTTATTCCACTCAATAATACTGAAAAGAGTCCTACTGTAGAAGTATATGATTCGATAAACCGACCAGAAAATTCTCTAGATACATTAGTTCCCGAAAACCCTAACACACCATATGATATGAAGGAATTGATAATTAAAATAGCTGATGAAAACGACTTCTTTGAAATTCAGAAGGAATTTGCAAAGAATATTCTAGTTGGTTTCATTAGAATGAACGGGTCAACTGTAGGAGTTGTAGCAAATCAACCAATGGTGCTAGCAGGCTGTCTTGATATAGATAGTTCCCGTAAAGCTGCTCGATTTGTTCGCTTTTGCGATGCATTTGAGATACCAATCTTAACATTCGTAGATGTTCCTGGATTTCTACCTGGCACCTCACAGGAATATGGCGGTGTAATTAAGCATGGCGCTAAACTTTTATTCGCTTACGCAGAAGCTACAGTACCTAAAGTTACGGTTATAACACGAAAAGCATACGGCGGAGCATACGATGTTATGGCATCTAAGCACCTCAGAGGTGATTTCAATTATGCTTGGCCAACTGCTGAGATTGCAGTTATGGGGGCAAAGGGAGCTGTGGAAATAATACATAGAGCGGATCTTGGCGATAGTGGAAAGCTAGAAAATCACAGAAAAGTTTATGAAGAGAGATTTGCTAACCCTTTTGTCGCGGCTGAAAAGGGATTTATAGATGAGGTCATTATGCCAAGAAATACACGGCGTAGAATTGCGAGAGCGTTCGCCAGCCTAAAGAATAAAAAATTATCAAACCCACTGAAAAAACATGACAATATTCCACTATAACGAGGTATAAGATTTTTAAGCATAGGGGATTTCCATCGGGAATAAAGCAAACGAAGGTGCACTTTACTATACGGCGCGAAAATAAAGTTGAGCCTGCTAAAATTTTCAGAAGAGAAAGGTATGCAGATCGACGAAAAAATGACATAATCGCTGACACGGTTTTTCTCTCTCATCTTTATGATTTTTTTGGTGATAAGCCATTTCTGAGAGGAAACCTTGATGCTGGAAGGATTAGCTGGTTATTCGATAGGGAGATTAAAAGTGCAGAAAAAAACTTCGATCCCAAATCCTATGAGGCTCTTTTGGTTTTAGATGTAAAGGAAATAGAAAAAAATTTTCCTGATGTAATAGGGTAGTGAATTTAAATGTTTAATAAAATACTTGTCGCAAATAGAGGTGAAATTGCCTGTCGCGTAATTAAGTCAGCCCAAGGTATGGGTATAAAAGTAGTTGCTGTTTATTCAGACGCAGACCGTTATTCCCCGCATACCTTGATGGCCGATGAGGC
>CACBAM010000043.1 GCA_902537215.1 uncultured Alphaproteobacteria bacterium | reverse complement strand
CAAAAGAAAGTAAAAGAAGTAAGTAAAAAACTTAAAAGAAATATTAAACTCTTAATAGGAAAGCCCGGTCTTGATGGGCATTCAAATGGAGCTGAGCAAATTGCAATGAGGGCAAAGGAAGCTGGATTTGATGTCGTTTATCAAGGAATCCGACTTACACCAAACCAAATAGTCAACTCTGCTTTAGAAGAGTCCGTTCATATTATTGGGTTATCAATACTGTCAGGGAGCCATCTGGAAATTTTAGAAGATCTGACAAACTTATTGAAAACAAAAAACATGACAAAAATACCAGTAATAGTAGGAGGCATTATACCCGAGAAAGATTTCGAAATAATTAGAAAGATGGGTGTGAAAAAAGTCTATACGCCAAAAGATTATGATCTTAATAAGATAATATCAGATATGTCGGATTTTGTTGAGCAGAGTGCTGCTTAGTTTGCAATCAGTCTCAATTGTTCTGCAGTTGTAACTTTTTTATCTCTGCTATAGCTTTTGCAGGATTTAAGCCCTTTGGACATGCCTTTGCACAATTCATTATTGTATGGCACCTATACAGTTTAAAAGAGTCATTAAGTTCCTCTAGCCTAGCTTTTCTATCCTGATCTCTGCTATCGATAATCCATCGATATGCATGTAACAATGCAGCTGGGCCCAAATATTTATCACCGTTCCACCAGTAGCTTGGGCAAGAAGTTGAACAGCAGGCGCACATTACACATTCATATAGTCCGTCGAGCTCTTTTCTCTCTGCCTCAGATTGCAGCCATTCCTCATTCGGTTCATCTGTGAAAGTCTCCAACCAAGGCTTTATACTTGCATGCTGCTTGTAAAACTGCTTTAAGTCCGGAACCAAATCTTTGATTACTGGCAAGTGAGGTAAGGGGTAAATATTTATCGGTCCTTTGAACTCCTTGATTCCTTTAAGACATGCAAGAGTATTTACGCCTCCAATATTCATTGAGCAAGAGCCACATATACCTTCTCTACAGGACCTCCTAAAAGTTAAAGTTGGATCTATCTCATTTTTTATTTTTATAAGCGCATCCAATATCATCGGCCCGCACTTGTCTAGATCTACGAAAAAGGTATCTAAACGAGGGTTTTCGCTATCTTCGGGGTTATAGCGATAAATTCTGACTTCTTGCACATTCTCGGCGTCTGAGGGCTTTTCCCATGTAATACCCTCCGTTACCCTAGAGTTTTTAGGCAATCTTAATTCAACCATTTTTTAATAAACCCTCGCTTTGGGCTTTATCTTTGCCGTATCTATCCCACCGTCCTTTATGTCACTCAGAGGTTTAGTAATTACATCTCTGTAACTAAGGCTCACGAATCCATTTTCCGATATCTTGGCCAGTGAATGTACACGCCAATTTTCATCATCCCTGTCAGGATGATCTTCCTGTGCATGAGCTCCTCTACTTTCTTTACGGGCCTCAGCAGAAACAATCGTTGCCAGAGCATTTGGCATTAAATTTGTAAGTTCCAATGTCTCCATTAAATCTGTGTTCCAAATCATAGACTTATCGGTAACATTTACGTAGTCTATGCCTGCTGCTATATCAGCCATTTTTTCACAACCGTCTGATAAAGTCCTGTCTGACCGAAAGACCGCTGCGTCAGACTGCATCGTTTTTTGCATTTTCAATCTCAGCTCCGCTGTAGGAGTTGTCCCCTTGGAGAATCTAAGTCCATCTAACCTCCCAATCGCTTGATCAACAGAGTTCTTATTTAAAGGCCTATTGCTTTCGTTCTTATCTACGACTTCAGCAGCCTTGATTGCGGCAGCTCTTCCAAAAACAACTAGGTCTATTAAGCTGTTTGATCCTAAGCGATTAGCTCCATGGACCGAAGCGCATCCCGCTTCACCAACAGCCATTAGCCCAGGCAATATTTTGTTCTGATCTTCTCCATTAGGACTTATTACTTCGCCCCAATAGTTTGTCGGAATACCGCCCATATTGTAATGCACGGTTGGTAGAACCGGTATTGGGTCTTTATTTACATCTACCCCCGCAAAAACTCTGGCGCTTTCTGATATACCTGGAAGTCTTTCTGCTAATGTTTCAGGAGGAAGATGGTTTAGGTGTA
>CACBAM010000042.1 GCA_902537215.1 uncultured Alphaproteobacteria bacterium | reverse complement strand
CTCTCCCTTCCATACTGCCTTTCCTTGAATAGGCCACTTCGTCGTATTCATCGGAAAGACCTTCCACCGATACTCATAACATTTCCACGCTTCTTCAAAGTTTTCAAGCTGAAGCGCAAATCCACTCTTACGGTAGAGTATTTCAACATTTTCTGGATACTCTTTTGAAAGTTCACTATAAATTTTGTTGGCTTTATCTATATGACCCTCTAACTGGTGAAGTGTTGCAATATTCATTTTGGCAAAAAATAAATTTCTGTCTAATTGTAGAGCTCTTACAAAGTGTTTTTTTGCCTTTTCATAAAATCCTTGTTTTTCATAAATTGTTCCCATTAAGTTTATTGCGTCAGCGTCATTGTTATTTATTGATAATATTTTTTTACAAGCATTTGATGCCTCATCCAGCCTATTTAAGAGAAGAAAAGACGCTATGAGATTCTTTAAAAGTGGAATGCTTTTTTTATTTGATAATAACCCTTTATTTACAACCTCTATTGCTTTTTCTACACGCCCTTCATTATAGTAGGACTTACTGAGATTAAGTAACGCCTCATCACTGTTAGGATCTATCATTAGTGCTTTTTCGAACTGGACAGTGGCCCGGGAGTAATCTTTTAGCTCTTGTAATATAAAACCATAGTTAGTTAGACCTTCAGGATAATCAGGCTTTTCATTGACTGCTTTTTCAAAATAAACTTTTGCTTTCTCTTGGTTTTCCAGCTGTATATAGCAAAGGCCTACTCTGTTATATGCGAAGTGAAATGCAGGGTCTATATTTATTATTTTCTGACATACTTTTATCGATTGCTTGAAATCTTTAGCGTTGAAAAGACAATTAGCCAAATTGTAGTGTACTGATATGTTGGTGGGATCAAGAGAAAGTGCCTTCTGAAAGTATCTTTCTGATAAGGTAAAGTCCTGCTCCAAGTTAGCGACGATACCCAAGTTTATAATTGCGTCGATATAATTTGGATTTAACTTTATTGACTCATTGTAACACTCGATAGCTAACTTGTATTCTCCTTTCTCCTTAAGTGCATTTCCCTTGTTGTTATATGCATCTGGATATGAAGGATTTATTTGGAGTGCTCTATTAAAAAATTCTATTGCTTTATTATTTTTTTTCCAGCTTGTATAGGCGACTCCAATATTGTTATAAGCCTCAAAATAGTTTGGATTTAACTTAATGGCATTGGTATAGCTTTTAATACTAGTTTCGTAATCCTCATTTTGAGCATATAGAACACCAAGAAGATTGTAGATAAACGGTTCATCGGGATATTTTTTTTTAGCCACCAGAGCCTCTTTTAAAGATCTTTTTATCTGACCTTGATTGAAAAGAGAAATTGCTCTGTTAATCAAAACGTCCTTATCACCTTGGCTCATGTTTTACTCAACCTTCTTTGCAGATCTTTTTGAATAGTTGAATAAACACTGTTCCAATCGTTGAGTGTTTGTTGACGGTAAAGGCGCAAAGTAGGATACCAAATACTATCATTACGATCCAATAACCAATAGAAGCTCGAAACATAATTCATAAATACCCAGGTTTCCTTACCTAGAGCACCTGCTAAATGTATGGTGACATTTCTTGTCGATATAACCAAATCACACACTTCAATTAATGCCGCCAGACCATCAAGATCCTCTCTATTATTTACAGAAGCGCATTGCACAACCTCAATTCCTGTTTCTTCCGTAAAGGCCCTTATCTCATCATCCACATCACCATACTGAAGATTAAGCAGTACAACGTCCATCTTTATGAATATCGCACCAAAATCTTTCAACATCATACTTTTTGATTTGGATTTAAAGGAGCCGCTGCTCTTCCATGATATCCCAATTACTCGCTTGTCCTCCAAACCCATCTCTCGACGTAAGGTGTCTACACGCACCTTATCTGCCTTTAAGTATCCACAAATTGTCTTATCAAAATCCTTTATGTCATTGCGTAATAATCGTGGCAAACTACCCATTGGCAGATGGTAATCAAAAGCTTGCTTCTCAAACTCCTTGGTATCACTAAAAAATTTTATTCCTGGCATAGATCTCTCACACAAAGGAACTAAGCGTGGATCAATATATGCCGTCAGACCCTGGCTTTTTTCTTTTGCCTCTGGAAAAAGACCGAGAAATACTATCTCATCTCCAATACCCTGTTCCTTCCATACCGATACTCGCTTGCCTTGTTCATTATTCCACATCCTTTCCCGTGCAAAAGGCAACTTTGCATTATAAAAAAGTTTAGTTTTCCATCGATGTTCATAAAATTTCCAACCCTCTTCAAAATTTCCTAACCGTAGACTGATTAGACCGATTGACAAATTTGTGTCTGGATGACAAGTTTCAAATTTCAGGACCTTTTTGGCGATAGTTAATGCCTCTTTTATCTGGCCTTTTTTCTCATACAGTAGGGCCAAATCATGATAAGACCCAATATGTTTTG
>CACBAM010000041.1 GCA_902537215.1 uncultured Alphaproteobacteria bacterium | reverse complement strand
TTATAAAATCGTTTTCCAAGCCTATTCTGAACATCCATCCTTCTCTTCTACCCTCCTTTAAGGGTTTAAACACTCATCAAAGAGCATTGAAGGCTGGCTGTTTAATCCATGGCGCTACAGTACATCAAATTACAAATAAAGTCGATGAAGGTCCTATTCTTGGTCAGACTTTAATAGACATAACTAAAAATAGTACAGTAAAACAGCTTGAAAAGAAATTGCTACCCCACGAGCACCTTTTGTACAAAAAAGTTCTAAGGGAATTTCTCAAGGAAAGTGGCAAGAAAATATTAACCATAAATTAGGCTGGAGATCTTCAAAATTGAAGAACCTCTAATCCAGAGAAGAAAAAATTTATTTCGTCCCTTGCGGTCTCAGCAGAATCAGAACCATGGGCTGAATTTTCGGTCATGGATAATGCAAACTCCCTACGTATAGTACCCGTCTCAGCTTGTTCTGGATTAGTTGCTCCCATAATTTGTCTATTTAGGTCTATAGCGTTACTACCTTGAAGAACCTGGACAACTATCGGCCCTGAGGACATGAACTCACATAGCTCATCGAAAAAAGGTCTATCTCTGTGGACGGCATAAAAAGAGCCAGCTTGTTCTTTCGATAACAAAATTTTTTTTTGCGCTACAACCCTAAGCCCTTTTTCCTCAAACATCGCAATGATTTTACCAGTTAGGTCCCTTTTAACGGCATCTGGTTTAATAATCGAAAGAGTTTTTTCTACTGACATCTGCATAGTTCCTTTTTTAGAACACTTAAGACATAAGAGTTTCAAAGTAAACTAATTTTTAACTTGAGCGTGCTAATACCCACTTATTTGCTTTATTAACCCAATATTTGCAAACGATATTTAGCGCCGAAAAACTTTTCCACATCTCTCTTGCATTTTCTTTTTCTTTATTTTCTTGATCATCAAAAAAATAATAGGCCTTCGAAAACTTTCGCCAGTCTTTTTCCTTGATTAAGACCCCGTTTAAAGCCAATAAGACATTATGTTCATAATCTTCGCGTATATTAGTGGTGATTAATATAGGATAAAACGAGGATTTTTCTTTTGTCTCTATTGAATGAGGAATAAACCCATCCTCTTTATATGCCCAAAGAAAGTCATCAATAACTTCAACGGTTTCTAGATCTTTACAAAAAACTAAAATGCGGTTTTTCTCTTTGAAAAGCTTTTCAATTAACCAAGAAATATCGGTAACAACATTTCTCTGCGAAGAATTATAAAAATAAGCCTTCTCTAATTTATTCACACTCACTTATGAAAATTCCCGTAAATACTCAAACAGAGAAACTACACCCCAAGCTGTAGCTCCATTTCTACTAAAAGTGGTTTCCGTGTTTTTGGCAACCCCCGCAATATCTAAATGAATCCATGGAATCTCTTTTTTAACAAAATAATTCAAAAACATTGCAGCAATTATTGAGGACCCTTGTGAACCTCCAACATTAGTCAAGTCAGTTACACTAGAGGAAAGTTTATCTCCAAACTTTTGGTCAAGAGGTAATCTCCAAGCTTTCTCGTTCGACTTTTCACAAACGGTTAAAAATTGATTGCAAAATTTGTCATTATTTGAAAATACTCCCGCGTATTCTTTTCCAAGTGCAACTATAATGGCTCCCGTAAGTGTAGCTAGATCGAATATTTTTTTTGGTTTGAACTGCAATTGTGCGTACCAAAGCAAGTCACCTAACAATAAACGCCCCTCTGCATCGGTGTTATTAACTTGCACCATATCACCCTTTAGTGACTTTAAGATATCGCCAGGCCTCACGGAACTAGGTCCAGGCATATTTTCAACGAGTCCAATTAGACCAACTATATTCACTTTCAACTTGGATAAAGCAACGGACTTAAATACGCCTCCAACTACCGCAGCGCCAGCCATATCCATAGCCATATCAACCATTCCGGAAGAGGACTTTAATGATAATCCTCCCGAGTCAAAGACAACTCCTTTTCCAATAAGTGCAGTTGGTTTTGCATCACGTTTCCCACCTTTCCACTCTAACACTACTACCTTGGATGGACTCTCTGAACCCTTCCCAACGGCAAAAAGTAAATTCATTCCTATTGCTTTAATTTCTTTTTCATTTAACGTTGTTACTTTTACACCAATTTTTTTTAAACTTTTAAGCTCATTTTCAAATTTCTTAATGTTCAAAATGTTTGCTGGCAGATTTATTAGGTCACGACATAAGAAGACCCCTTCTGCTAATGCATCATTTCTTGATAAATCTATTTTTGAGAATTTATATTTTTCGTCCACAAAAAAAATGGTTTCAGAACTTTGTTTTGTTCTATTATTCTCAGACTTTAATGTATTGAAAACGTATGATCTTAGCTGAATTGTTCTTGCAGTTGAGTCCACTGCCTTGCACATAGTCCATATAATTGAAAGAGCATTACGTTCTTTGAACTTGCTAATTATTTTTCCGAACTCATAAAGATCTTTATCATCTACGCAGTTTTTGACCTTTATAATCAGTATAAAATCTGGGTCTAATGTAAGCGGATTGTCGAGATAAATGGATTT
>CACBAM010000040.1 GCA_902537215.1 uncultured Alphaproteobacteria bacterium | reverse complement strand
TGGGGGGATCTGCTGCAAACATTGCTGTTTCTATTTCCAAACTCGGAGGTCGTTCTAAAATTATAACTGTGGTCTCAGACGATGAAATTGGTGATTTTGTTTGGAAAAAATTAGAAGAGCATAAAGTAGATACCTCACTAGTAACCAAGTCTCAAAATAATAATGCTCGTACATCACTTGCAATAGCAGAGATAAGAGAAGAGCCAAAGGTCGTTATCTATCGTAATAATGCCGCTGATCTTTTGATAGATAAACAAAATATTGATAACTTAAATCTAGAGAATTATGCCGGTATTGTGATCACTGGAACTGCGCTTTCGGATGAACCATCGAGATCGACAATAAACCTACTTATCGAAAAATCAAAAAATGCAAAATGCCCAGTTATATTCGACGTTGATTACAGAGCAAATGCTTGGACTTCAATATCATTGGCATCCGCTGAACTTCGAGGAGTTGCAAAAATAGCTGATATGTGTGTTGGCAATAGAGAAGAGTTTGAAATAATGTTTGAACAAACGGATTTACGAAAGGTCAGTGCTAATTTTAAACCAAACCAAATAGTGTTATTCAAAAAAGGAGCTGATGGTTGTGACATTATTTTAGATGGTGAAACGGAGTCATATACCGTGTTTAAAGTGAAAGCAAAGAAACCATACGGAGCTGGTGATGCGTTCTTAGGTACAATTCTTCACTCACTCTCAAATGGATTAAGTTTAGAATCAGCTATAAAAAGAGGTAACGCGTCTGCAGCTATTGTCGTTTCGAAAGAAGGATGCGCATCGGCAATGCCCAATCTTAACCAGCTAATTGAATTTATCGAGACACATTAGGAGTATAAATTGCACATACCGCCCCATGACAATGATAATAGACCCATAATTGATATAAACGATGCAAAAGTTCCATACGCTTTTTTCAATAGGGTTACTTTAAATAGAGATGAAGAATTTGTATACGAATTAAAAGAGTATGAGAGCTGCATTGTCCCTGTGACAGGGAGTATTATTGTGAATGTCTATTCTTTGGACGAACGTTTAATAGGTAATCGGATGAATAACGTTTGGGACGGAGAGCCTGAGGGGGTATATGTGCCAACGGGTTTAACCGCAAAAATAAAATGTGCCTGTGACCAAGCGGAAATTTTTATTGCGGGAGCCAAGTATTCAGAGCAATTACGGCCATTCTATATTATGGGAGAAGATGTGGATGTAGTTCAATATGGGTCTGACGACACCAAAACTCATAGAAAAATTAAACATATCTTAGGACAAAAACAAAATGGAAAAGTTGGTCGCCTATTAGTTTCTGAGCTTTTTACTGTCGGTAAAGGTGGATGGTCAGGGTTTCCACCCCACAAACACGATACTGATAGAGATGGTGAAACACACCATGATGAAGTCTACAACTTTAGATTCGATCCTAAGGAAGGATTTGCTCTTCAATTATTGCAAGGAGAAAATAAAAAGGTTGGAGATGCGCATCATATAGTGGATGGATCAACTTTTGTAATTGATAAGGGGTATCATCCTTGTGTGGTCGCTCCAGGTTATCAGATGTACTATTTCACAATTTTAGCCGGTAAATCTCAGAGATCTTTAGTTCAATATTTTCAACCTGAATATAGCTGGCAAGTCGAAACTATACCTGGCATTAAAGATATGATAGCCAAATTTAAATGACCTTATCTACACTTAGCCAGGAGCTTCATGTTGCTAGAAGCAAGAGGTACGCACTTGCAGGTTTAGTTATACTGGGATGGGAAGATGCAAAATATTATGTAAAGGCAGCAGAAGAAATTAACTGCCCAATTATCTTGCAAGTTGGACCAAATTGCCGCGAAAACACTCCTATAGAAATAATGGGGCCGATGTTAAAAAAACTTGCAGAAGATGCATCAATTAATATCGTAACTCTATTGGACCACTCTACTAATTTAAAAGAGTGCGAAAGAGCTCTAGATAATGGCTTTTCATCAATTATGTTTGATGGGTCAAACATGGAACTTAACGAAAATATTGATTTGACATGCAAAGCCGTGGAGCTTGCAAAAAATTATGGAGCATCTGTAGAGGCAGAGCTGGGAGTTGTTGGTTACGATCAAGGGATAAAATCTAAGTTTACTGAACCGAAACTTGCACAAAAATTTTATGCAGCTACGCAGGTAGATGCTTTAGCAATTTCTGTTGGAAACACTCATCTCGAACAGGAGAAGGCAACAGAAGTCGATACCAAACTAGTCTCTCAAATTGAAAAATTTGTAAAGTGCCCACTCGTTATTCATGGCGGGTCCGGTATAAAGACCACCCAACTTCATTGGTTAGCAAAAAATACTGCCATTTGCAAAATTAATATAGGAACACAATTAAGACAGGTTTTTGGAGAAAATCTGAGGGAATACTTATTAAATAACCCAACTATTTTTGATAGGATTGAAATTCTTTCTCACGTATATGAGAAGATAATACCTACCACAAAGAAAATAATCTTGAATCTAAGGCCAGATAAATGACTTTACAAAATAAGGGCATTTATTTAATTCAAGATCCTTTCACAGTCTGTATCTTT
>CACBAM010000039.1 GCA_902537215.1 uncultured Alphaproteobacteria bacterium | reverse complement strand
AGCGTCTTTACAGTATCGGTGGTTCCCAAATCTTTATTGTTTTCGGCATTAAATATTACATACATATCCTCATCTAATTTATCATTGAATGTACTGATGATATTAGAAATTTTATTGTCAAAAAGAGTCTGTAATTCTTTTTTATTGGAATTTTTTGCTTTTTTGGCAGTTTTTGCAGCTTCATATAAAGCATTCCATGTCCACCCGAGGTTTGGAACTTGGTCGAGCATTTTCATCATTAAATTTTTTTTAAGACTAATTTCCATAATGTGTGCGTAAATTAGGATTCTAGTAGTTGATTACAATATAACTTAATTCTCTCTGGCTAAATTAAAAATAATTTTTTATCCATCTTTTTTGTGTGCAAATATCAAGAATAAAGACAGAAAACAAAGTGTTACAATAAAACCAGAGAATTCCTGTAACGACAAATACTGGCTAAGAATTAAAAGTGCTATAATCGTTGCAAAAAGAGGTTCTGTTAAAGCTAAAACAGAGGCGGTTGTTATACCGATAGCCTTCGAGCCAATAAAAAAGAGAACATAACTTAAGACATAAAATATGCCATTACCTAGTATACCTAGCCAACCATAGTTATTGGTAGGAAGAGAAAGATCCACAGGTATCAATAATATATATATTATTAACGCAACCACACTGAAAAAACTCAACTGTAAGTTTATCGTAACAGAGCCTATCTCATCCACTAACTTCCCTGTGAAGTATATAAATGCGATAAATAATAAGAGACCTATAATACTGATAAATATACCGTAGAGACTTGTCCCTGATGGTTCATCTAAAATTAGGATGCCAAGACCTAATAGAACACCTATAATACTAAACCATTGAGTGCGTGATAAATGTTCTTCTCCTTTAATTGTTGTAATAAGGGCTACCCCGATGGGAAACAGATAAATAATCATTAAGACAAGAGCGATGCTAATGTAACCAATAGCGTAGTATGTTGATGCGATTAAACAAACTGAAATAATACTGACGAATATCAATGTAGGAACTTTTTTTCTATCTACAAAAATAGGTTCCCGCAGACCATATGTTAAAGGAGCTAGAATTATCAATCCTATAAGACATCTGGACATTAGCAAGACCATTAGAGATACGCCACTATCCAAAGCAATTTTTGCCGACGTCGGAACGAAGGCAAAAAAGAATGACGACAATAATACAATTGCTATTCCATTCCATCGCTTATTTAGTAACTTAATCATTATAATTTTGGTGGTTAGTTTAACTACTAGTAAAGTACAAAATGCGGTTTGTATAATTGTTTGTTGTTTACGCCCGCTCTGTTTAAACTCTACACTGAAACAATTATAGTGATACTTCTGAGAGCTCATGAAAGAAAATATTGTTTACATAGTGAATCCGAAATCAGGAAAGCTATCTAAGACAAAAAAAATCCGCATAATTGAAAATATAGATCCCAGTACCAAACCAGAAATAGTTTTTTCACAGTCCTTAGAAGATGCTGGCAAAAAGGCTCAGGAGTTTATGTTGAAGAAATATTTAGTCGTGGCCTGTGGAGGTGATGGCTTTATTAATACAATTGCCCAAAAAGCAATAGATTACGCTTGTAATATCGCCCTTCTTCCGTTTGGAAGAGGTAACGACTTTGCTAGATCTCTTGATCTCAATACACTGGAAAAGGCTATTGATGCAATAAGGGGTGGCAACTTTAAGTCAGTTAGATATTTAAACGTTGTCTTTTCGGATAATAACCGGATCTCGCTTACGAATGCTGGGGTTGGATTATTAACTGAGGCTTCATTTCGTGCTTCACAGATTCCTGTTCTTAAAGGGGCACTATTATATGCATCTGCTGCATTAATAAGCTTCATTAACTTAAAAACACATAAATATGTTGTTACCACTGAGTCCCAAAAAATGGAGATGAACAACCTTATATTAGCAGGGGCTGCGTCAGAATATACCGGCGGTGGGATGTATATTGCTCCCGATGCAAAAAAGTTCCGAGACAAATTAAACTTATTGTTTGCAAAGAAACTTAGTCGACTTCAAGCCGTAAAATTATTAATTATGGTCTTCTCTGGAAGGCATATATTCCATCAAGCAGTGACAAATACTCACGTTCGGAGCGTAAAAATAGAAAGTCTCACCTCAGATAAGTGGAGCTGGATTGTCTCTGGAGATGGAGAATACTTAGGGGAATTACCTGTAACAATTCATTTAGGCAAAAAGGCACTAAAAATCGCCCGTTAATGTGAATATGTCAATAAGATAGTATTTATATTATACTAAGCATCAAAATCACCATATTTTTCACTATCAATAATATCTGGATGACCATTTTTAACTTTTGGTTGAAAGATAGTTCCAGAAGCTCCATAAATGTAGACATTTCCTGCTTGCAAATTTGGCTGAACGGGTTTTCGGTTTTCATCCAAGACATCGATTACCACTTTTTTAACGATACTTTTAGCCCTGAATATCATGCAAATATACACATCTCCATCCTCTTCTACAAAAATGACATTTGAAGCACTTGCTTCTTGGGTGATTTGTTTCTCCAAAATGGTTAAAAATTTTTTTCTTTTGGCAATGGTTGTTAAATATTTTTTTGCCATAAAAAACCAGTTTATTTCTACCAATCGACCAAGTAACTTTTCTCTTTCAATAAGTAATTCATTTTCTGACATTATTTCATACTCTTCAT
>CACBAM010000038.1 GCA_902537215.1 uncultured Alphaproteobacteria bacterium | reverse complement strand
GTTTTGGTTGAATTGAGAAAAAAGTAAATTGTTTAATAATTCAATAAACTAAAGGACATTATATTCCAATAAAAAAGGCTGGTAGGTTTGTTTTATAAAATTTTTAATAGATTGATGATAGGGATTCTCTTGATTTTCCCGTCAATAACATATGCCCAATACCTCGATGCCACATGGACGGTTACTGAATATTTTGGAGAATTGTGGTATGCGGAAGAAGAAGATATCGTTGGTAAGCAACAGCAGTTTTTTAATGGATGGGCAGAGGGTGTCTTCTATTCCTGTGATTACGCTGGTCAGTCCTTTACTTATAACGCTTATACAATCAAAGAATTTTTAAATAATAAGGAGTTTGAATTAGTTAACCAAGATAGAGCGTTTTCAAAAGTTTTCGCAAAAAATGGATTGGTAGATAAATATAAGAAGGTCTTTGTGCACCGAATTACTTGCAATGGAAGGAAAGTTGTAGATAGAAAAGTGCTGTATCCTTTTATAACTGTAAATGGTTCCAAAAAGGCATTTTATGTCTACGAAGGTGCTATAATCACGTTAAAGTTAGTGAATGAATAATCAAATAAACTTATGTTTGTTATTCCTTAAATCCAAAATCACTCATCAAAATAGTCTTATCCATCACCCCCAAACTAAAATCAGACATTACTCTGATACTTTCTCTCTAACTTCTTATCTATTAGATTTTTCTCTCTTGCTCAGTTTAGTGATTGTCTCATAAGAAAGAACTAGTATTGCTCAGTAATAAAATCTTCATCTGGTGAAGTATGGGTTATGAAACTTTTCATTTCTTGAGCCAATGTATAGAACAATTTGTCACCCCTTAGATCTTCCAATTTTTTGTGAATTAAATCTTCACTCTCAGCTGTCCAATGACAAAACCAGAAGTCATGTTCTCCGATCCATGTTGAAACACATTTAACACTATCTTCATCATTGGTTGCGCCAAACCAGTCCCTACTTTTCTTTCCAAAATGAGCTTTGAAGAATATTTTCTTAGTTTCTTCGGAATGAAATGTGTGTGTGCACATAAAATGCTTCATTATTATCTCCCCTATTTTCGTATCACACTCAATAGTTGCATAATCTCTAAAAAGTGATCAACTTAAATCGTGGTCAAAAGTGAGCAGTTACGGTAGAGTAGCCATGACTTGCTTGTTTTTAACGACAGAATATAAACGAAACCTTACATTTTAGTAGGAATTAGCACGAATACACTTATTATTATGAATTCGAAGCATTTATCGAGTGATGAACAAAGTACACTCATTAAGAAATTAAATCACTTACTAATAGCGAAAAAGAGCGCAAATCTAAGTAATCATTTTTTACTCAATTTTATATGTGTGTTTTTCAATAATACCACTAGTGGAAACTACATTTTTGATTGTGAACTTGTCGGCTAATAAAAGAAACTCAGAGAGCTCCTTTTCGTATTCTTTCCGTTGGTTAATAAGTGCACCCATGGTTTCATTTTTTATTTTATATCGATCAATCCTAGTGTCAGTTAAAGCTCTTCGTTCGGGGGTATGTTGCAAATAAATGGCAAAAGTAAAATCGTAAATATCACTTAAAACTTTTGTGATCAGTAAAGTGGATTTAGTATAATGAACATCTTTATTTGAATATGTTGCTTCGCCATTTTTTCTAATTAAAAACTAATGTGGCGAAAAGTTCCAACTGGTAATTCCCTTTCGCCGGCAAAAAGATCTGTAGAAAAAATAAAAATTAGAAAACATATATTTCTCAATTTATAGATATTATCGGCTACAGCAATGTTCTAATTAGAAAAGTAATAAGTAAACCCAAAAATTAACGTTGAAATATCCGTATGTTCCTTAAGGAATGTGGATAGAATTTACAGGATAAAAATGATTTTATCCTGCACGCAGCATTCTCTTTAAAGTCTCTATAGAGGTATTTTTCAACTCGTTCCATTTACTTTGGTTATTGATAATAGTTTCTGCCCCTTCCATTAATTGTTTTGAAAGTGCTCTATAACAGGAAACAACTTCTTCGTATACATCTGCAGTAAAATTTTCACTATTGTGGGCATTAATTACCTTATCTACGTTTCCTCCAAGTATTTTGTCGGCCACCTGCAGATCATCTTGCTGATATCCTCCAGAAAACACTTCTGAAAGATATGCTGAATATGCAATATTTGCAGCAACATCAAATGATTGCTCATCGCCTAAATAAAAATCCACAGCACCATTTCCTATTACTACTCCCGCGCATGCTGCAAGATTATCCAATTTTTCCGTCTGTGCTTTGGCGAAGGAGCTCAAGAATAAGAGTACTATGAAGACGCTAATTACTGATGTTATTACCCTCAAGTCAAAACTCCTTTGTGCATTCTAAAAGATGATATTAAATGAGATATATGGTATTGTCCATAATTACTCGATCTGTCACAGTTTAACATCGGGCTACATAGGTTTTATAAGATAATAATTGAGTAGAAATATCATAAAAATTCTTAGTAGAGCGTTTAACGATATTTCTGCTGGAATGTCTTTCTGGTACAATTAAGAATGATGAATTTAATCAAAAGGTGGATTACCCCTTTAAAACGTGAAATTAATGAGACCGGTTCTGATGAACTCACGGTTATCTGGGTACATGGCGCGAACCAATCTGGACTATCATTCCAATACTTAAGGTCATTGACACAGTTTAAAAAAGAGTTGGTAGTTGAGTACGATACTTCATATAAATTTAAAGATAATTTAGAGATGCTTTCTAATGATATTCT
>CACBAM010000037.1 GCA_902537215.1 uncultured Alphaproteobacteria bacterium | reverse complement strand
AGATAGTGGCCACTCAATGGGGATATTTGATAACCAAAGAGAAGAGATAGCGACGGTTGGACGTGGTAATCGGAAGGATATAAGAAATGCTGTAGAGGCAGCCAATAAGCAAATGAATTGGACAATGCTTAGTTCCCATTCAAGAGCACAAATAATGTTCTATATCGCAGAAAACCTTTCCCAAAGAAGAGATTATTTTATCAGTTTGCTTTCTTCGACATCATTATGTCAAAACCCATTAAAGGAATTTGATACCACATTAGAAAGATTATTTACATTCGCTTCTTGGGCAGACAAGTTCGACGGAGTCGTTCACCAAGCGCCATTAAGAGCAAATACCATAGCACTAAATGAACCAGTTGGTGTAATGGGTGTCATTTGTCCTGACCTTGCTCCGTTGGCTTCTTTTATTACACTTATTGCAGCAGCTCTTTGTCAAGGAAATCGTTTGATAGTAATTCCTTCAGAAAATTTTCCTTTGCCGGCAGTAGATATGTATCAAATATTCGATACATCAGATGTTCCTGGAGCAGCGATTAATATTGTAACTGGAAAACACAATGAACTTATTAATACACTTTCAGAGCACAACTCAGTTGACGGTATATGGAATTTTGGAAATTCAAAATACGAAACTAATATTGATAGAGCCTCAGTTTCGAATTTAAAACAAATATGGTCAATAAATGGAAATAATATTAACTGGATAAATTATCATGCAAGCTTCAATGAATTGCTATTACGAAAATCGAGTCAAGTTAAGAATATTTGGATACCATATGGAGAGTAAAATTTCATCAGATATTATTCAAATCAAAAGCGCCTGGTAGCAGTATTCCCATAGTTGTTTCTTCAAGAAACCCTTCAAAATTACATAAATATACCGGAGTGTCAGACTTTGAAAATTCCATTAGTCTTTGTCTACACCCCCCACAAGGAGTTGTGGGTTTCTCAGTGTCTGCTAACACTAAAATTTCAGCGATTTCAGTACATCCGTCGGTAACCATTTTTCCTATTGCTGAAGCCTCTGCACACATCCCTTGAGGGAACGCACCGTTTTCAACATTTACCCCTGTATAAATAGTTGAGTTTATCCCCAGCAAGCTGACTGCAACACTAAACTTTGAATAAGGTGCATAGGCGTTAGAGAAAACACTTTTTGCGTTCGAAAAAAGTAAGGCTTTTTTTTGCTTCATCTTGTTTCTAATTTCTTGGATATCCTATGATTTCTAGCGCCTCTTTAATTTCTTCTAAAATCAGTGGATCATCTATAGTTGCTGGAACTTTAAATTCTTTGCCATCGGCAATTTTACATACGGTTGAACGCAAAATTTTTCCAGATCGTGTTTTTGGCAAGCGTTTTATAATCAGTGCTTGCTTAAAAAAAGCAACAGGTCCAAGCCTATCTCTAACCATTTGCACCAGCTCTTTTTGAACTTCGGCTTCAGGTCTATTTACCCCATCTGTTAAACAAACCAAGCCAAGTGGTACCTGCCCCTTTAATTCGTCACTTATTCCGACAACTGCACACTCAGCGACATCTTTGTGATCAGCTAAAATTTCTTCCATTGCTCCTGTAGACAATCTGTGGCCTGCAACATTAATAACATCATCCGTTCTTGCCATTATATACATATACCCATCCTCGTCCTTCAACCCGGCATCACCTGTTTCATAATATCCGGGAAATTTTGACAAATATGCCGAAACAAATCTGTCATCAGCTTTCCAAAGCGAGGGTAAAGCTCCAGGAGCGAGAGGTAACTTGATAGCAATTGATCCTAACTTATTTGGAGGCAAAATATTACCACTCTCATCTAGAACATCTATCTCAAAACCTGGGATTGGTACAGATGGTGAACCAACTTTAATTTCCAACTGCTCGATACCCCAAGGATTTCCAATCATCACGTGTCCACTTTCTGTTTGCCACCAATGATCTATAACAGGTATTTGGAGCAAAGCCTTAGCCCAGTTAATAGTATCAGGGTCTGCTCTTTCTCCAGCCAAAAACAGTGTTCTTAAACTCGTTAAACTATACTTTTTCAGAAAATTACCTTTTGGATCAGCCCTTTTTATTGCCCTAAAAGCAGTAGGGGCGGTAAAGAGCGACACAACGTTGTGATCACTTATTACTCGCCAGAAAGTACCAGCATCTGGCGTTCCAACAGGCTTTCCTTCAAAAAGAATACTAGTAGTACCACTTACTAAGGGAGCGTATACTATGTAGGAATGACCTACAACCCAACCTACATCAGAAGCAGCCCAAAAAACTTCGCCAGGATGTACATCATAAAAGTTTTTCATGGTCCAATTTAGACTTACCAAATGCCCGCCTACAGGTCTTATTACACCTTTAGGCTGCCCTGTTGTGCCAGAGGTATAAAGAATATATAAAGGGTCTTCTCCACTTACTGGAACACAATCAGCTTCATGAGCCTCTGAAACTAAATCATTCCAATCAAAATCTCGGCCCTCTATCAAATCCGCTCTCAACTCGTCTCTTTGGTAAACAATACAAAAATCGGGCTTATGCTCTGCTAATTTGATTGCTTCATCGAGCAAGGGCTTATAGGGAACAATTCTGCCAGGCTCTAAACCGCAGGAGCCCGCAATTATCGCTTTTGCGTTACAATCATCAATTCTTACGGCTAGCTCACTTGAAGCAAATCCTCCAAAAACTACAGAATGAATAGCTCCAAGCCTAGCGCACGCAAGCATAGCAACTACCGCCTCTGGGATCATTGGCATATATATAATTACTCTGTCACCTTTTTTAATGCCCTTTCCTTTTAGAGCTCCAGCTAACTTTGCCACGTTTTGCTTTAGCTCTAAGTAGGAAATTTTTCTTACTTTTTTACACATAGCG
>CACBAM010000036.1 GCA_902537215.1 uncultured Alphaproteobacteria bacterium | reverse complement strand
CGTTGGTTCGATCCCAACCGCCGGAGCCACTTTTTCTCAACAAAATCAACAACTAAATTTTTTTAACGACAAAAATAACGACAAACTTTTCTCGTAAAATCAAACTGGTGGTAGGTATTTTCCGCACTGGCGGAAGTGATTTTTAAAACCCTACATATTGACATTTGTTGTTTAAAAATCAGAATCTAGCGTCTAATTGGCACACTTAATTAGATCTTAGTTGTAAAATACGTTCGCTATCAATACTGTTGAATTATGAACACCGAAGTGGACCGAAAAATAGCCGTAATACTTGTTGCCGATGTTGTTGGGTATTCCAAGCATATGGAAAGAGATGAGAATGCTACTCTTAAAGCCTATGCCGAATGTGAGAAGATACTCAAAGCATGTCTTAAGAAATACAAAGGATCTATCTTCAATACAGCCGGTGACTCTGCTTTAGCTGAGTTTCCAAGTGCGGTAAATGCGGTTGAATGCGGTGTTGCTTTTCAGAATGACATTAAGAAAAGAAATGCTTCCGATAAAACAGAGGTAAAGCTTGCGTTCCGAATTGGTATCAATATGGGGGATGTTGTTAAGAAAGAGGGTAATCTATTTGGGGATGGCGTAAATATTGCGGCACGATTAGAAGCATTAGCCCAACCCAATGGTATCTCTATATCCAAAAGTGTCTATGACCTCGTTGTTCCTAAAACCAAGATGACGTTTAATGATCTGGGAGTACAGAAGGTAAAGCAAAATGAGTTTCATGCTTTTGATATTCTTCTTGATCCGTCGCAAAAGAGAATATTAAAAACAAAGTCAAACTCAATGCTTCCCATCATTGGTGGTATTGCAGCTGTTTTTGTAATAGGATTCGTCACTCTATTTTTTATATTTCCTAATTCTGAAAAACAATCTGTTCAGATATCATCTAAACCAGTTATTCTTGTAGAACCTATTTCAGTCTCTGGTCTTAGTGAAAGTCAAAAGGGATTTGAAAAGGGAATAACGGAAAGTATGATTGCTACGCTTTCCTCTTTTATAAATATAAAAGTTTTATCGAGCAGTACATCCTTTCACGTAGCTGAAACAGGAATGCAAGATAGAGACATCCATGATAACTATGGAGTCGATTTTATTGTAAGCGGATCACTTCAGGTTATCTCAGAAAATGCAAGATTAAACTTGGAACTTCGAGATTTAGATACCAACCAAGTTATCGTAACTAAAAACAGAACTTTCGAACTGAATAATATTTTTGAAGAACAGGATAAAATAAGTAATGAAATGCTTAATGTGATCCAAGTGGATCTTAGTGCTGGCAATGACGCTTCTAGGTATTTGTCTTTCTATAAGAATTTAGAAGACTACACTCTTGCATTGAATTTCGTAGCTGAATGGCGTAGGGGCAATTTGGAAGGGCATCGAAAAGCTCAAGCAATTATCGACGATCTACAATCTAGATATCCCGAAGATAACGCCGCGTTATTGGGCATGCGGGCATGGATTATATTTCAAAGGATCATGTATAAGATTAGTAGTGATCCAGAAAAAGATAAGAAAGAATTAAAACTCGCCTTGGAAAAATCTATTAAGGTTGACCCCAATTTTCCTGATGCTTACTTGGCAAGAGCATATATATATCCTCAACTTTTCAATGGAACTTGTGAGGCTTCTATGCGCGACTTAGAAAAAGCTGAAGAAAATGGAACCGGTTCAGAGACTCTTTTAATTGGAGCAGGCCTTTACAATATGTGTGGCCATACAAGTAAATCTATTTTAAGAATGAAGGAACTTCTTACGCTAGTGCCTAATGACCCGGCACTCTTTTATACTAAAATGTTATCCATATTTTTATTCGTTGAAGGAAACTATGATGAAATTTTTGAGCTCGTTGGAGAAAATATCAATGCGGTTGATATAGATCCATTGATACTAGTTATGTATTCTGTAATAAACTACAAAGAGAACAATAAGAAGGAAGCATTAGAGTATTATGACCGATTTAAGAAAGCTGGGTTTGGGATTGAGAAATTTAAATATATGTTTCGCTTCAATCAGGAAACTATTGATAGTTCTTTAAAAATACTTACCCAAATGGAAAACGAACTGTAGTTTGTCTTAAGAAATTGTGAAATTCGTGCCTAATTGACACATTTAATTAATTGGTCGTTGTAAATTAGGGTCACTATCAATACTGTTAATTTATGAACTCCGAAATAGACCGTAAAATAGCTGTAATCCTTGTTGCCGATGTGGTTGGCTATTCCAAGCATATGGAAAGAGATGAGAATGCTACACTTAAGGCCTATGCGGAATGTGAGAAACTACTTAAAAACTGTCTTAAGAAATATAAAGGATCTATCTTTAATACAGCCGGTGACTCCGCTTTAGCTGAATTCCCGAGTGCAGTAAATGCCGTTGAGTGTGGCGTTGCCTTTCAGAATGACATTAAGAAAAGAAATGCTTCGGACAAAACAGAGGTAAAGCTTGCGTTCCGTATTGGTATCAATATGGGGGATGTTGTTAAGAAAGAGGGTAATCTTTTTGGGGATGGTGTAAACATTGCAGCACGACTGGAAGCGTTAGCCCAACCCAATGGTATATCTATATCGAAAAGTGTCTATGATCTGGTAGTTCCTAAAACTAAGATGACGTTTAATGATTTAGGTGTACAAAAGGTAAAGCAAAATGAGTTTCATGCTTTTGATATCCTTCTTGATCCTTCTCAGAAGAGAACACTAAAAACAAAGTCTAGTTCACCGGCACTTTATATCAGTGCATCTATAGTCATATTTATAGTGATTAGTGGTGTTTTTTATATTTTCGGTCAAAAAAGTGTAATGCAACAAGTGAATATTCAATCAGATCAGCCAAAAAAAAAGGTCTTGGGAAGAAACTTAATGATAGCTCCATTTGAAAACAAAAGTAGTTCAGCTGAATTTGATTATATCGCTGAGGGAATTTCAGATCATCTTACAAACTCATTGAA
>CACBAM010000035.1 GCA_902537215.1 uncultured Alphaproteobacteria bacterium | reverse complement strand
CACTCTTTGGCCATTTGAGAGGAGGTGTAAGTTTTGTGGGCTTCGGTACTATTTGTTTTACTTCTTGTTTTGATAGTGCTCTCCAGAAAGGCGTAAATACTTTATAGTATGATCCCGCATTAGTTTGAGTTTTCCAGGGTGAGTGCAAGAGAAGTCCTTCGGTAGACTTTACTTCAACTCCTTGTTCCTTAAAATAGGATTTGATTTCAGTATCTCTTTTTACCGAGTGTTCATCATATAGCCTATTCCAAAAAATTTTAAAGTCGCCAATCGACGATCTTAATTCTTTTAACACACAAAGTGGATTACCTTTTTTTAAAATAAGTTTTGAATTGTGTTTCTCTAAATCTAAAGAAAGGCTCTCTATTGACAATCCTAGCCTCCACTTAAATGCTGCTCCAGCATTATCAGTATGCTCATCCAATATAAACAGTGGGATTATGGGCCTACCATCTAGCGTTGCACTGTGAAGAGCTGGGTTATCACTCAAACGAAGGTCTCTACGAAACCAAACTACATTTACACTCATAATAAATCCGATTGTCTAAAGGTGTCGATCGAGACCACTCATCAATTTCTCAACATCGTTGCCCGAGGTGTAGTGAACAAAACTCAATCTTATTACTCCCTCATGGATATCTACATCAAGCGCCTGAAGAAGACGGACCGCATAAAAGTCACCACAACCTACCGAGATATTTAGTTCGTTTAATTCTTTTGCAAGCTCAATATTTGATTTTTTTGTTACTATGGTAACTGTTGGAACTCTATCTTCAATTTCGTAAGAGCCCAACAATCTAATTTCTTTTTTGATTTTCAAAAAATCAAGCAAAGGTTTCAGTAATTTTTTTTCTTGATTAGAAATTAGATTATTTAGCTTATCAATACATGAACTTGATGATAATTTGCTATTGAGATGATGGTCACTGAGAGAATCGTAGTAGTCATAGATGCCACCCAAAGCGGCGACTTGAGCATGATCGGGGCCAGCAGGTGTGAATCTCTTATTTGGAAATTCTTGATTAAAATAATGACATTGGCTCTCTAATTCTTTAGCCAAATTATCTGAAACATACATAACGCCAAGATGTGGCCCAAATGTTTTATAAGATGAAAATAGATATATATCCGGACTAAAATCATTGATTTGCGGTATCCCGTGAGGTGCATAGCTTACTCCATCCACACAGGTAAAGGCCCCTGCTTCTTTAGCTAATGTACAAATGTCTTTAACAGGGTTTACTTGGCCTATTATGTTAGAGGCATGCGGAAAAGCTATCAAACAAACAGTTTTATCAACTAGTTTTTTCAAATCATCTAAATAAAGGCTGCCATTAGACCTTACCTTCCACTCTCTGACCTCAAAGCCTTGGCTTGCTAAATTTCTCCATACGCCGGTGTTAGACTCATGATCTTGATTGGAGACTATGATGACCTTTTTTTTGTTTTTTGATAACCGAAGTGCATTAGCTAAAACATACGTGTTTTGAGAAGTTGAAGGACCCACATGAAGATTTTTTAACGGAACTCGCAATAATTGAGCAATCTTTTTACAACTGTTATCCATTTCTTCACCAGCCTTCATAGACCCGTTGAAATACCCATAAGGTTGTACCTTTGTTGTTTGATAAAACTTTGTAAGTCTATCTACTACAAACTTACATGGGAAACTTCCCCCAGCATTTTCAAAGAATGCTTTTTCACTAAGGGGGTTGTCTGCGTCGAAGGCATAAAAATGCCTTCTAACAAAGTTTAAATCAAAATCTTTCATCTCACAAAGGTGGTTTACTTAGATCCTTGACCCCTAGACGTCGCATTAACTAAACACGCCATATTTCCACTTGGATGCTTGTTTTCATGCATTAACTGATGCGCATGACCAATCTGCTCAAAATCATATGTTTCCGACAAGCACGGATCCACCTTTTTTTGGATAACCAATTCATTAACTGCACTTGCTTCATCGTCATTTGCTACATGTGATCCCTGCAACCTTTTTTGATGCATCCAATGATATCTTAAGTCAAGAGTGACATTGTAGCCAGTTGTACCAGCACAAACGACTACCATACCACCAAGAGCACATACAAAACCAGACGTGGGCAAAGTAGCTTCTCCTGGATGTTCAAATACAATTTTTGGGTTTGTCCTCTCTCCAAGTATGTCCCATATAGCTTTACCAAAAGATCTAGCCCCTGCCATCCACTCATTGAATGCAGGATCATCTGTATCGGGTAGTGGTCCCCAATGGCTAAAATCATTTCTATTTATTACACCAACAGCTCCTTTATCCATACAAAACTGTCTCTTCCCTTCATCAGATATTACAGCTATTGGCTTTCCTCCTAACGCAGAGACAATCTGTAATGCCATGGCACCGAGTCCTCCAGCCGCTCCCCAAACAAGAACAACATCACCTTTTTCCACAGTATGTGGGGCCCAGCCCATAAGCTGCCTATAAGCTGTTGATGCACAAAGCATATAACATGCCGATTCCTCCCAGGTGAGATGGTCAGGCTTCTTCAAAATTTGATGTGATTGCGCTTTAGCAAATTGACAATATGACCCATAGTTAGTTTCATAGCCCCACACCTTAGCTGAGGGCGCAAGCATTGGATCCTTGCCTGATAATACCCAAGGATCATCAGCTTGCCAAGTACCAGAATGAATCACCACCTCGTCGCCCACCTTGACATTGGCAACGTCATCCCCAATTTTATATACAATACCTGAGGCATCTGAACCACCAGCATGAAAAGTCTCAGGCTCACCTTTCTTTTGTCGTGTTGCTATAACATCTACAGGATACCCAAGAGCCGCCCAAACATTATTATAGTTTATCCCCGTAGCCATAACATAAACCAAAACATCTTTTGGACCAATCATTGGAACATCTATTACTTCACTTTTCCATGCATCAATCGGCTTACCAAATCTATCTTGTCTAACCATAAATGCATGCATTTTTGATGGAACCTCTCCAAGAGGTGGTTGGTCGCCTAAATCATATAGTTCTTTCATACTCACATTACTCTCCATAAATTTGTAGTTTTAAACTAGTGTGTTCCCCATTTAATTTTGCACAATTCTGCGCTTCTACCTTCAAAGTCCCATACACGACCAAACGCTCGAACTCGCCCTTGTTCAGCTGTTGAAATAATAACCTCCGGTCCCATCCAATATGTTGAGTTTTGGAAAGTTACTGGCTTCCCTTTCTCCAAGCCTTCAATAGGCTTAATAATCCCCTGAATTTTTTTTCCAACATTTACTATTCGCTTTTCACCTTCTGTTTTGTACTCAACCGGGGATCGCTCACTACCAAGATATGTTCCTGTCAATATTGAAAAAAGACCCGTTGTACCACCAACTTTTCCTGAGAATATTTTATCAAGAGCTTCGAACGCCTCATCTCCTGCACTATCATCGATAAATGCCCCGATAGTCCAATTTCCTCTTGCCATTTTTCCAGGAATTTCCATCAGCATCCCTACATTAAGGCCTGAGAGATCTATATCACGAAAGTGTCCGTTATCTATTCTTACAGCTAACCATGTTTGACAATAACCCTCAGTAGGAGGATGATCTCCAAGACTTACTGCGCAAGGACAAAACACAGTACAATTACAATTAAGTGCGAGCTCCCCATTTATAGCCCAATCTACTTTCTCCGAACCCATATCCTATACTCCTAAAGTTTCAAAACCAAACTAACACGGTTCCAGAACCAATCAAGATTAAAGATAGTGGTTTTGAGATATATTTTCCATAATCAGGAATTTTCTCTAACATCATGAAAAAAGTCATTATAGCCATAAAAGCTAAATTCATAACTCCCCCCACAAAAGCTAAAGCCATTAGAGCCCAACAGCAGCCAACACAAAACAATCCGATCGATACTCCCATGTTGAAGGACCCACTACTCCCACTCTTCCAGTTTTGTAGGAAGAAAGTAAAGGGCCTTTGGCATTTGATTAGACATGCTTCTTTATATGAACTGAGCTGATATAATCCTGCTAATACTAGAAAGCCAGAACTGATTAGAGAGCTCACAAACACTCCTTGATCATTTAGCAAATAAAGCCTTCCAAGAAAAACCTGTGTTAAAGACATTAAAATAGAAAAAATCATCCAGATACTTAAGAAACCTATAATGAACCACCAAAAACTATTTTCTCTTTTTCCACCACTTTCCAATATATCTTCATATGTTTTGAGCGTTGGAATTATAGTAGGTGACATCATTGCGATACTCATTAAAACCCACATAAAAAAAACCCCAATGATATTTAAGTCCGAAACCGAATTGCTGCAAATCTCTACTACCCTGGTAATGAAATTTGCATTATTTGGCAAAAGACTCTCTAGTGCCATTACCACAATTGCAATCCACGCAATTAATAATACAGTGTAGAAAATAATCCAATTGTTTATGCGAGTGGTTATATTTGCCATTTGTATACTATTAACCGAATAAAAAGCTTTTTTTGATGATGTACTTTTTTACCAAAAACTATTCCTTAGATGATGCGTTGCATAAAAAGTCAAATATTTTTTTAATGCTTCAATATTTTAAATTTAAACGTTTTTCTATTATTATTATGCTTAAGCAATTTTCACAAAATTA
>CACBAM010000034.1 GCA_902537215.1 uncultured Alphaproteobacteria bacterium | reverse complement strand
TTTTCATTTTCTATGTCTAGCTCTCTCTTCCAAAACAATTGAAAAGACTCGCGCAAAAAAGGCAACAAAGTTTTTTCCGATTTTTCTTTGACCCATAAATGAGCCATAGAAAATAATGAGCTATCCCAAATTTTTTGAGTACCTAAAATTGTTTTCCCTTGTAGATTAGCCATCCTTCTGCAATCCATGTAGGAATATTTAACTCTGCGCCACTGATGTGCTGTTCTATTTGAAGAGATTATCTTCCCTTGGTTATTGACCGTTGCGCTTCCTAAATAGTCAGCAATATCCAGAGTGTATGGCAATAAATTCCACTGTAATCCCAGTTGACCAAATATCTTTATCGCAGGGTCTAAAGCCAAGTAGGCATAGGGACTTTTTATGTCGATGTAAAAATCAATTGAATTATTAGACATCAGCAACTTAACTTAAATGATTTTTTAGCGACTCTACCTAGATTTATTAAAAGTTAAATATCGCTTAATCGGTCTTAGCGTATGTTTGCGCTGCGGTTGAATTAAATTCGAACGCAACTACTTCTTCGTCACCTACTACCCAACCATTGTGACCAGGTTCAATAACATAAACGTCACCAGGCCCAAAAACCTGTTCTGTACCGTCGTTATGCTTGGCAGCCATTTGACCAGAAATCACTGTTCCAACGTGTTTTGCTTGGCAACTTTCTCCTCCAACCATTGGTTTGACACATGTTTCCCAACTCCAGCCTGGCTGAAGAACAAGCTTTGCAGCTGCTATTCCTCCTAGATCACAGACAGATACCTTTGCCTTGTCGGGCGCTCTCACTTCATCTGGATTATCAAATGATTTTTTCATTACTGTGCTCATCTTTGCTCCTTTTTTAGTTCAAATGTAAAACTAATAGAAATTATCTTCAAATTAAAGTATAACTATGATCCTTGAAATTAACCAAATACTTTTATCTCTATGGAGGGGGATTGATGAACAGCACTGCTACAGAAAACTTCTCGAGCGAAATAACGCCGGCCTTTCAGTTCGGTCTCCCGTATATATTTGCACCATTAATGATAATCTCGTGGATATTCGGGGGATGGACAATACTGCTTGTGCCTATATTTGGGTACGTAGTGATTACATTTTTTGATGCTTTGATAGGAAAAAAGCTAATTAAGCCCACCGAGAACAGCGCTGGATCGGAGGATCGATATAAATACATTCTTTATGGTTGGGTTCCCATGCAGTTCTTTTTGATCTTTGGCAGTTTAATGGCAATATTTATGTTTGACCATCTCAGCGGTACTGAAGCATTTTTTCTTATGATAGTTCAAGGCATAATATCAGGAGCAGTCGGGATTGTATTTGCACATGAGCTTATGCATCAAAAAACAAGGATTGAGAGATTTTTATCAGATCTTTTAATGGGGATGTCGTTGTATGGTCACTTTAGAACGGAACATGTTCTCGTTCATCACCGGCACGTTGGAACACGCAAAGATGCGGTCACTGCAAGATATGGGGAAAACTTTTATAAATTTTTTATCCGTGTTATTCCCGAATGTTTGTTGTCTTCTTGGAACACAGAAAAGGAGCTATTGCAGAAAAAAAACTTGCCTTTTTGGGATTTTCAAAATCCTTTTTTTATTTATTTTGGGCTCATGCTTTTCTTTCTATTGTTAGCTACCCTAATCGGTGGAATGCTCGGCGCTATATGTTTTTTCATACAAGCTTTAGTTGCGGTACTACATTTGGAAGTCGTAAATTACATTGAGCACTACGGTCTTGTTAGACAGAAGTTAGACAATGGAAAGTTTGAGCCTACTCGCCCGCATCATAGCTGGAATGCTAACGACCACGCGAGTAATCTTTTGCTAATTAATCTTCAAAAGCACTCTGACCACCATGCGAGACCAAACAAGAAATATCAACATCTCCAATCATATGATGCAGGCGATGCGCCTCAGTTACCTTTTGGCTATCCTTTGATGGTGCTTATGAGTTTAATCCCACAATTTTGGATGAAAGTTATGAATCCAAAAGTCTTGGAGTGGAGAAAACGGTTTTATCCAGAAATACAGGATTGGTCATAGAGCCTGTAATCAGGTTCCTGGAGGAGAGTAGGCACTAGCAACACTCTTTGCCGTCTTGAGAGCGCTATCTATGTCAATCTCGCTCAGCGTTACGAGTTCTTTGATTGCACCGCTAGCATTAACGGCAATGGCCGCGCCTAAAGCAACATCTTCGGATGGAACTTCGAAGGTGACTACGATATCGTATTGACCACGAGTGAACATCATATCTGTAAGTGTTGCGCCTGCGCTAGTCACAACAGCTTCCATTACTTTTCTTCTTTCAGCATAACTGCTTCCAATCATACCCTTCCATGCTGACTCATTATATTTTGCTAAGGCTATTACTTTCATTTTTATCTCCTACATTATTTTCACTTCTATTATACCACTTATACATTAATATCTTAATAACTATTCACAGTTCCCAATTAATAAAGGAAAGACCATTGTCATCTAAATATTCGTTTGTTTTTGAAAATGGTTTTGAATCAAAAAATCCATTTGCAGCTGAATATGGTGAAGGGTGAGCACTTTTTATAATTAGATTTGCATCCCCGTTTAAAAAGGTTCCTTTTTCCTGGGCCTTTTTTCCCCATAAAATATACACCAAATTTGTTTTTTCTTCATTTAATAAAGAAAGTACTTTGTCAGTAAAGATTTCCCAGCCCTTATTCTGATGGGATGCTGGTTTACTCTTTTCAACGGTCAATACAGTATTTAACAGCAAAACACCTTCTTTCGCCCACTTTTCAAGGCTTCCTGACTTAGGTCGGGCTAAGCCGATATCTGATTTTAACTCTTTGAAGATATTTTCTAGAGATGGGGGCGGTTGAACACCATCTTTTACGGAGAAACTTAGACCGTGTGCTTGTCCCCTCCCATGGTAGGGGTCTTGGCCTAAAATTACGACCTTTACCTTTTCAAATGGAGTAAAGTTAAACGCCGAAAAGATTTCTGATCCTATTGGAAAAATTTCCTTTCCCACCTTTTTTTCCGTCTTCAAGAAATCACTTAACTGTCGCATGTAAGGTTTTTTGAACTCATCAATCAGCCGCTTTCTCCAGCTTTCTTCAATATTGATAGTAGACAATTTATGTTCCTTACTAAAACTGAGATGCAATTATTGATGTTATAGTTTAGTATAAAAAAAGGTCACGGGGATACCTTATTTTAATGATTGAAAAAGAGCTTTCCGAAAGAATAAACAATGAAGTTGATAAACTTTTTGATGATCAAATAAGGTTCACTCAAAAATTAACTAGATTTCCTTCTTTACGTGGCCAAGAGCATACAGCTCAAGATTTTCTCTTTGATGAATTGACAAAGCGAGATTATGCACTTGATAGGTGGACGGTGAATGTGGAAGACATTAAAGATCACCCAGGATTTTCACCAGTAAAGGTAGATTATTCAAATGCAATAAATATAGTTGGCACCCATAGACCTCAAAAAGAGATCGGCAGATCTCTTATACTTAATGGGCATATTGATGTGGTTCCAGAGGGACCTTATGAAATGTGGTCACGCAACCCCTTTGATCCAGCGATTGAAGGCGATTGGATGTACGGTAGGGGAGGTGCAGATATGAAAGCGGGCATCGTTGCAAACATATTTGCTATGGATGCCATAAGAAACCTAGGTTACCAACCGGCTGCACGTGTTCATATTCAGTCGGTAGTAGAGGAAGAATGTACAGGAAATGGTGCGCTAGCATGTTTGGTAAGAGGATATAATGCTGAAGCTGCAATCATTCCAGAACCGGTAGATGATAAATTAGTTAGAGGAAATGTTGGTGTTTTATGGTTTAAGGTAAGTGTAAAAGGTTTGCCTGTGCATGTAAGAGAAGCAGGATCTGGTCAAAATGCAATTGAAGCATGCTTTCCAATAATAAAAGCATTAAGAAAACTTGAGGAGGCGTGGAATGCAGAAAAGACAAAATTTAAATATTATGAAGATACTGAACACCCTATAAATTTTAATGTCGGTAAAATTAAGGGAGGTGACTGGGCCTCCTCTGTCCCATCTTGGTGTGAGTTTGACTGTCGGATTGCAATTTTTCCTGATTGGGACCCAAAGGAGAAATCATTAGAAATAGAAAAATGCATTAGAGAAGCTTCATTGAATGATGCCTTTCTCTCAAATAATCCTCCTCAAATTGAGTGGAATGGATTTTTTGCAAAAGGCTATGTTTTAGAAGAGGGTACGGATGCTGAGAAAGTATTAGGTGAGGCACATTTTCTTGCTTACGAAGGAGATATGAAGAGCTTTATTAGTCCTGCATACCTGGATGCAAGGGTGTTTATGGTATATGGGGATTGCCCCTGCCTAGTATATGGGCCATATTCAGAAAACATTCATGGTTTCGATGAAAGAGTAAGCTTGAGTTCCGTTAGGAAAATTACAAAGACAATAGCTTTATTCATAGCCGATTGGTGTAAACTGGAAAAGATTTAGTTTTAAAAAATCTTTAAACTCCAAACTACTAATCTGGCATCATCCCCGTCGGCACAGCTTTACCTTTAAGAATGAGCTTTGGCTCTTCTTTAATTCCAACTAGTTCGGGCCGGCTATTTAGATATTCGGATACGCCACTAAGATTTTCTGTTGCATTAAAAAAGCTCACTATTTTGGGCCAATCATCGAAGATAGTGGGCTCAAGAACTCGAATCATTGATAATTGATGGTATACCCCAAAATCACAGTATGAAGGATTCTCTCCCAGAAAAAATGGACCTCTTTTGTCGCTTTCTAAATATTTATTGAAATAAAATATCTTTGGCTCAAAACCGGATAAAATTGTCTTCTTGAGAGCTTCATATTCCTCTCCCGTCTTAAAGTTTATTGTCGCGTTGAGGGGTTGGAATAGCTCTTGGCTTGACTCAAATATAGCGTCAGCTATTGCTCGGTCTTTCTCATTCGCAGGAAGGGTATTCGCTAGTTTAGCTGTATATCGCATTATTGAGCCACTTTGCCAAATTGTGGTTTGGTTATCTACAATAAGAACAGGTAGCTGACCAAACCCAATTTCTTTTTTCATTTCCGGCCAAGATTTCTCAAAATATTCCCATGCCATATGATAGGTATAGGGAACGTTTCCGTAGCATAATTGCATTTGTATAGATTCTGTAAACGCGCGCATTTTAAAATACACGAG
>CACBAM010000033.1 GCA_902537215.1 uncultured Alphaproteobacteria bacterium | reverse complement strand
CATGACCACCTTGACCAACAATTTTAATTGTAAAATCATCTGCTGCTGCCATATTTGGGCCTACACACGTCTTAAAAACACCTAAAGGAGACCCAGGATCGTTATGGATCCCATAAACCTCATCGATCTGAAACTTCTCCATTATGCCTTCGTCACACATAACTTTTGCTCCTCCTCCTCCTTCCTCTGCAGGTTGGAAAATCAGGGCAACATTTCCAGAAAAACTCCTTGTCTCGCATAAGTATTTAGCAGCTCCTAAAAGCATCGTAGTGTGTCCGTCATGTCCACAAGCGTGCATTATTCCAGTTCTTTTGGATTTATATTTTTTATTAGTCATTTCTGTTAACGGCAATGCATCCATATCTGCTCTAAGCCCAATTGTTTTTCCGTTAGATTTACCATTAATTATTGCAACAATCCCTGTTTTTGCTATTCCAGAATGAATTTCATCCACACCAAATTCTTCCAGTTTAGATTTTACAAACTTTGCTGTCTCAAAACATTCAAATCCCAGTTCCGGATAAGAGTGCATTTGATGTCGCCATCCTTGCATCTCGTCAAAGTAATCTGATATCCTATTTATTACTGGCAAAGTAACCTTAAGTTTATGTTTTTGAGCTTAAATCAACTAAAAGATATAGTATCATGCTTGCTATATTTGGAAAGGGCTTTTGAAAGGCGAGATAACAATGATAATGGTTAATCAACCACTAGCTGAAACAAATTTTGTTCAAAACCCCTATGCTTTCTATCGGGATATATTAAAAAGAGGTGGTGTTTGTTTTTGGAAAAATTACAATCAGAAGGCATTTTTTAACTTCAACACCATAAATCAAATTTTTAAAGACAAGAGATTTGGTAGAGAGTTGCCGCCAGGCTTTAAACAACCTAATGAGAAAAACCTAAGTGACTTTTATAGAATTGAGAGGAACTCAATGCTTGAATTGGAAGGGAAGAGACATACTCGATTACGAGGGTTGGTATTACGCGCATTCACCACTAAAAATATACAAAAGATATCTAAAGATATTCACACACTTTGTACTAAGTTATTGGATAATATTAATGAGAATGAAACAGATTTAATAGAAAGCTATGCAAAACAAGTCCCTGTAATTACCATTGCTCGCCTCTTAGGAATACCAGAAGAAATGTCAGATCAATTGTTAAAATGGTCTAATTCAATGGTTGCTGTATACCAAGCAAGCATTTCAGAAGAGGGCAAAGACTTAGCAAATCAATCCTCAAAAGAATTCTTTGAATATATAAAAAAATACGTAGCTGAACGACGCTCTAAGCCAGCAGATGATTTAATCACTCATTTGATAAACGCTGAAGAAGATAATCAAAAGCTTAATTTTGATGAGTTAGTTTCAACTTGCATTTTATTATTAAATGCAGGACATGAAGCGACAGTCCATACTATAGGCAATGGAATAAAAGCATTACTTCTGAACAAAATTGATTGTCGTTTTTTAAAAGAGAATGAATGGCATAGTATTGTAGAAGAAATCCTAAGATATGATCCACCACTTCATATATTTACAAGGTTTGCATACGAAAATTTAACTGTTGATGATGTTCACATCGCTCGTGGAGAAAAAATTAGCCTGGTAATAGGTGCATCTGGCCACGATGAAAGTCGATGGGATAAGCCCTCTGAGTTCACACCGAATAGACATCCTTTAACTCACAATTCTTTCGGTGCAGGTGTGCACTTTTGTCTCGGAGCCCCTTTAGCGCGCTTAGAAATAAATTTGGCCCTCAAAAACCTGTTTGATAAAAAGAGACATATTAAGATACTTCAAAAGCCTGAGTATGCTGATATTTATCACTTTCATGGGCTCAAGTCATTAAATGTTGAAATGCGCTAAATGATCTCTAAACTTATAATATTTCGAAGAAATATTGTATAATTAATAATGTTAAATAAATTTTTGATTATGAAACAATTCCGTTTTGTTTTCGCTTTTGCGACTTTTTTATTTTCACTAAACTTAGGCCTGTTGGAGAACTTTATATCATTGAATGATCTTTTAAGAGAAAATCGTGTCTATTACTTTAAAAAGAATAAGGACCCCGCGAGTGGACCAGTAAAAACTTTTTGGAACAATGGTTATGTAGAAAATACTGGAACGCTATTGAACGGCTTTAAAGAAGAAGGTTGGGAATATTTTCATGATAACGGTAAATTGCGAGCAAAAGGTTCCTATATAAAAGGCAAAAAAAATGGAGATTGGTTAACTTTCTTTGATAATGGAAACATGCGATCACAAGAAGTATATGCAGAGGGCGTTCAATCAGGGGTTTGGAAGTTTTACTATCGAAGTGGCAATATCAGGACAGAAGAGGAATACAAAGATAACAATCTAGAGGGCATTTGGAGATTTTATCTTGAATCAGGAGAATTGATTGAAAGCGGATACCAAAAAAATGGTGTTAGAGACGGAATTTTGGAGATATTTGATAAATCAGGTGATCTTATTAAGAAGGAAACATGGGTGATGGGTGTTCTTAAAGAAGTAGAGTTATACTGAATGCAAGAACAAAAGTTCATGAAAGTAATTAACGAAAGAAAGTGTTATGGAACTAACTTTCAACTTGCTGTCTGGAATGAGATCGCAAAAATAACACCTGGAAAAACTAAAACATACTCAGAATTAGCAAATTTACTTGGTAAACCCAAATCTGCCAGAGCGGTAGCAAATGCTTGTGGCAAAAATCCTTATCCAGGCCCGATACCCTGCCACAGAGTAATTAGATCTGATGGGTCTTTAGGGGGATACAGTGGCGCCGGAGGAATTGAAACCAAACGAAAGCTACTTTTAAACGAAAGAGATAGTTTCAAATAAATTTATTAAATTGAAGGCAGAAAACCAAAGAAATATTTTAGCATTGGCTATAGCACAAGCTATTTTAGGCTCCCAAATGCCTATGTATATTATCTTGGGAGGTCTTGTGGGACAATCTCTTGCTAGCAATGTCTGCTATGCGACATTACCTATATCCCTTTTAATTGTTGGTTCAATGGTAAGCTCTCCTATTCTATCTAATCTGATGCAATCAACAACAAGAAGGCTTGGATTGGTTGTTGGTAATCTAGCGGGGTTAATTGGATCATTGACTTCACTCTTAGGCATATTTCTTGGATCATTTGAGCTTTTTCTATTGGGCTCTTTTGTTTCAGGTGCGTATATGGCTTCACAGGCATTTTATAGGTTTGCAGCTACAGATGATTGTGAAGACCGGTTCAAAGCAAGAGCTATCTCAACTGTTCTTTCAGGGGGCTTAATTGCAGCCATTTTAGGTCCGTCTATAGTGAAAATATCTTTAAGTCTAAATACTTCTGTGCCATTCCTATATTCCTATTTAGGTGTAGTAATCCTAAACTGCTTAGGTCCTTTCATATTGTCTTATATCAAACCTATTCCCCTCTCAAAATCATTTGAGGGAAACATAAATGACAATTCAAACAGAACAAATTTGAACAGACCGCTTGTGACAATTTTAAAAAGCCCCGTGATTGTTGTCTCGATAATCTGTTCAATGATTGCTTATGGCGTAATGAACTTAATTATGACTTCTTCGCCTATCGCGATAGTGGGATGTGGGTTTGGAAATAATCAAGCAGCAAATGTTGTTTCAGCTCATGCGCTGGCAATGTTTGCTCCCTCCTTCGTAACAGGGAAACTCATAGAAAAATATGGGGAAAAATCAATTATATTTACGGGAATGCTTTTATTCTTGTTTGCAGTCCTTATTGCTTATAGCGGTGTAGATATTTCGAACTTCTATATATCATTAATATTCATTGGTATCGGCTGGAATTTCAGTTTCATTGGGTCAACAAGCCTGCTAACAAAAAATCATTACCCTTCGGAAAGGGGGAAGGTTCAGGGAATAAATGATTTTTTTGTTTTTGGTTTTGTTGCTCTATTTTCGGTAACCTCGGGTTGGCTAATGAATTGCAGCGCAAACTCCTCGCAATTAGGTTGGGAGGTTGTTAATTTAACAGCTACTCCCTTAGTAATCTTTGCCTTAATCTCCCTAATGGGTTTATGGATTGCAAATCACTATAAATTACGAAAAATATGAAGCGATGGCGTAAAATTTGCACTAAATTTAAGTTAAACCTGCGTAATGGAAAAATATAATGATCATTTTATTTAGACCCTTTGTTATTTTCGCGATATTTCTTTTACCCTTTTCTATTTTTGGTGATAGCCATAAAAAACAGAATAGCTGTCCTGAAGACAATATTGCGGCCCTTTATGACCTAATTTATGGAAATTATTTACCTTTTGAACCTCCACTTGATGAGGAAGGAAACGTTTCGATGTCACCGGAAGAGTTATTTGTGATGAAATCAAAGCACTTCTTTAATCAAATTAAGAAGGTCGAGCCAGTAAAGATTTCTCTAGCTACCTATGCATCACTTTCAAAAGAAGTTCCTGAAGCCCTAAGTGATTTTGAAACTCGGATCAAAATTATATTGCCAGATTGCCAAATCATCTCTCTTTACAGAGGTTCCCCTATTGAAAAAATCACAACAGATTTTAAAACGGTTCAACTAATTTCAAAAATGGCAAAAGATGCAAATTTAAATTCTTTTACATTTTTTGCTGCAAATAAAATAAGCATAACGCCATTAGATTTTAGCTACGTTCAAAATATGCTCAAAAATGATTACTCGTTTGATCCGGAGGTACTGACAAACTTAATGCCAAAAAAAATGATTGATAGATATTTTCCTGGGGAAATCATACCAGTCGCTAATTTATCTGAGGCTGCTCTACTTACTTTTATTTCCAAGGGTGGTGAAATAGAGAATACACCTAAAGATGTTTTTTTTATAAAGCCAAAAAGCTTTTCTGGTGTATCAGAAAGTTTTTCTGCAATAATGCTTGATGACAATGGAAATTTAGAAACATTCGCTGCGTTAAACACAGATCTTATTGTTCAGCTATTTAACAGGTATGGCATAAAGACTGAAGTAATTTCACTTAGAGAGGTGTTTACTGATGACACGGGTAGCTGTAACCTGGACCCTGCAGGCAGGTGGTATCAACTTATTGGAGGGCGAAAAATACGGAACTGCCCTTTTTTCAGTATGACTAGAAAGATGCTACAAAAACGAAGCTATTTAAAGACTATTGACTTTGTGGAACAGAATACAAATTTTACCAGATTAGATGAAATTATCCGGAAACACGTACTTAAAGATAGCGTTGACGGATAACTATTTTCTTTTTAAGCATATCTTTGCTTTACAAACATTAAAATTTTAGATATCTCCGAAAACTAAATTTGTACAAGAAAAGGATATGTTTATGTTACTCAATCCAATAATGCCCATTTTTTTCGGTCTTTTTGGACTTTTATGCGCTTTTATAGTATACTTGCAGGTCAAAAGTGCTAACGAAGGTACTGGTAGAGTTAAAGAAATCGGTGACGAAATCCATCTCGGGGCAATGGTATTCATGGCCGCCGAATATAAAATACTTAGCATGTTTTGCGTTATTTGTTTAGCTGCGCTTTATTATTTTTTAGGATGGGAAACTGCTATTGCTTTCTTTCTTGGAGCTTTATGCTCAGGGTCTGCAGGATATATCGGTATGTACACCGCGACTAAAGCTAATGTAAGAACTGCTGTAGCAGCTAGTGAGGGTGGTGCTGCCTCAGCGCTCAATATAGCATTTTTTGGCGGTTCAATTATGGGTCTAACTGTTGCTGCTATGGGATTGGTTGGCATAGGAATTCTTTTCTATAATTTCAGTGGGGATCTCAAGCAAATACATGCCATTGAGGGCTTTGCAATGGGTGCTTCGTCTGTTGCTCTTTTTTCGCGCGTTGGAGGCGGAATTTTTACAAAAAGTGCTGACGTCGGCGCAGACTTGGTTGGAAAAGTTGAGGCTGGAATTCCAGAGGATGATCCTCGAAACCCAGGTGTTATTGCAGATAACGTAGGAGATAATGTAGGTGATGTAGCAGGAATGGGTTCAGATATTTTCGAGTCTTATTGCGGATCAATAATTGCATCTATTATCTTAGCTACCACTATGTCGGCTTCTTCAGTTTCTTTGCTTGGGGGAAATGTTAATGCTTTGATTGGAATGCCTTTGGTTCTTGCTTCTGTTGGTCTGATTTGCTCTATCCTCGGTATCCTGACGGTAAGAATGTTTTCAAATAGTAGTCCTG
>CACBAM010000032.1 GCA_902537215.1 uncultured Alphaproteobacteria bacterium | reverse complement strand
GTTGGTCCAATCTGTCGAAGCGTAGAGGACACTGGGTTGGTACTTTCAGTTATTAATGGATATGATAGAGACGATAGGGGCAGTATAGATGCGGCATTTCACTTTAGTGCAAACGATAGTATCAAGGGCCTCAAACTTGGTTACATACCTGAGGCGTTTCAAAAGGGCGCTTCAAAAATTGACAAGGAAGCCTTAAAAGCTGCAAAAAGTTTAGGTATGAAAGTGGTAAAGGTAGAGTTAGAAGACCTTCCATATATGTCTCTCATAAATATACTTTACGCAGAGGCCGCTGCAGCCTTTGAACATCTTACGTTATCCGGAGATGACGATACTTTGACTTGGCAAGATGATGGAGCTTGGCCCAATACCTTCAGAAAGGCAAGGTTTCTTTCAGCTGTAGACCATGTTCAGTTGGATAGATTGCGTTATTTAACTATGAAATCACTAGACAAAGTTTTTAGTGAAGTAGACGTACTTGTGGGTCCCTTCGATAATGGACCAGGGCCGCTATTGGTAGCAACAAATTTTACAGGCCACCCTTGTCTCCACATAAGAGCAGGGTTTGATGAACTTTCTTCCAGAGGAGAAGCCTCGCTCAGTAATGGAAAATTAAGCACAGGAGAAGCAGGTCAGGGAAAACAATTTAGGGTGCCACATGGTGTGTCCTTGTGGGGAAAACTTTTTGAAGAGGGAAAGGTTTTAAATGTTGGTATGGCGTTGGAAGCGAAATTGAACGTTTGGAAAGATCGCCCACCCTTATTTCGTTAGAAGAGTGAAATTACAAATTTGAGCAGAAAGACAATAAAAAATAGAAAATAATTTCAAGAAAGGAAAAAAAATGAAACGAAATACAATGCTAACTATGGTTTTTACCGTGGTCGGATTTATGGTTTCTTATATACCATCAGTTTCGGCAGAAACCTGTCCGGTAAAAGGAGGAACACTTGTTTGGGGACATTCTGAAACTACTCAAAATCTCTATATCCATCAAACCGGTACAATTTCAACATTAAGAATATTACAAAATATTCATGATGGGTTGGTTACAGCAGATAAAGATTTGAATATCATTCCTGAGCTAGCAGAGAGTTACGAGGTCAGTTCCGACGGTTTAACTTACACCTTTAATCTTCGCAAGGGTGTAAAATTTCATGATGGCTCAGATTTGACTTCTGCAGACGTAAAATATAGCTTTGAAACGTTGATGGACCCGGACACGGGGGCAGTTAATAAACCAGTATTCAACAGCGTCGGATCGATTGATACTCCTGATGATTACACAGTAATAATTAAAATGGATCAAATCAATATGCCATTCTTAGGTAGGCTTGCCGGTTTGGGAGCTGGAGCTATAATTCCTGAAGGCTCTGCAAGCATTCAGGGAGAGACACCAATTGGAGCCGGCCCATTGAAGTTTGTCAGGCGTGAAATGGGAAATGAAGTTGAGCTAGAAAGGTTTGATGACTACTGGGATGGACCAGCATGTATAGATCGTTTGATTGCCAAAGAGGTAACTGAGCCAACCGTCAGGCTTACTGGCTTGAGAACTGGTGAGATGGACTTAATAAATGATATTCCTGCCGACAGGATTGAAGAGATTAAGAATGATGAAAATCTTAATGTTTTAAGTTGGTCACATGGCGTTTTCGATTTTGTAAATTTAAATTACAAGTATGAACCATTCCAAGATGAACGTGTAAGATTGGCAATAGACTATATGATTGATAAAGAGATGCTTTTGCAAGGGGCTCTTTGGGGACAAGGGAAGATAGCTGCATCTCCTGGTTTTGCAAGTAGTGCATCATATAATAAAAGTCTTAAGCAAAGACCACAAGATATAGCCAAGGCTAAAGCACTGTTGGCAGAGGCTGGCTATGGACCAGGGGATCTAAAGGTTGTCTTTAAAGCCACAACTAACTACCCTTACCACGTTGAGGCTGCTCAAATCTTAGTGGAGTGGTTCCGGCAAGCCGGAGTAGAATTAACCATCGAACAGCTGACATGGGCCGACTGGTTAAGTCAAGTGTGGGTTGATAAAGACTTTGAAATGTCCATGATGAATTTTAATTCGATTTGGGAGGAAGATTTCCTTTATTATAGTCTCTACAATTCTACAGGTGGTTTTAACTATCGGGGAATTAATGACTCTGTTATCGACGAACTTACGGAAAAAGCTCGCGTAACCGTTGATGATGGAGCCAGAGCAGATGTTTACCGAGAGGTTCAGCAGCGTGTTTTTGATAAAGTTCATGACATTGTTGTGTGGCATCGTAATAGCTCTTTTGGAGCGCAAAAAAATATTGGTGGTTTAGACACTTTAGTCAATGGAGATGGTGCTACCTATCATTTTCATAGAGTATGGATAGAAAAATAAATCCCTTGTGGAGCGCTCCCAGCGCTCCACTTTACCAATTTGTCCTAAAACTTTTAAAGGCAAACCATGGCTTATATTATTCACCGCTTATTTTCGATGGCCATTACGCTTTTCCTAATTTCTATTATAACCTTTACGGTGACAAATATTTTACCTGGAGATGTCGCCATGATGATCATGGGGACACAATCTAATCCTGAAGCCCTAGCTAATCTAAGAGAAAATCTAGGTTTAAACGACCCCTTAGTTTATCAGTATAGTAAATGGATCATTGGAATGCTAACCGGTGATTGGGGTAATTCTTTGCTCTTCAAAATGCCCATAGGACCGATTTTACTTCAAAAAATGACAGCAAGTGGACTAATTGTTCTTTTGTCAATGATCATTGCCTTAGCACTTGCTGTACCACTAGGCGTTTGGTCTGCTGTCTATAAAAATAAATGGCAAGATACCGTCAGTAGTTCTGCTTCAATAGTAGGGGTGAGCCTTCCTGACTTTTTTTGGGGTATTATGTTAATCCTTTTATTTGCTCGAGCTTTAGGTTGGCTACCTTCCTCGGGTTTTGTAGATCCAGGCGAAGATTTTCTTTTAGCTCTAAAGCATGCATTTTTGCCATCACTTGCATTGGGCTTAGGTTTAATGGCACATCTTACTAGAATGACCCGGGCAACAATGACTGGTATTCTAAGCCAAGAGTTTATTCGGGTAGCCAGAGCCAAAGGTTTGGCAGAAAGAGTCGTGGTGTGGCAATACGGTTTGGCTAACGCTGTAGGACCAGTAATGACAGTCGCGGGTCTTCAAATGGGATATCTTTTTGGTTCCATTATCGTCATGGAAAGTCTTTTTAACTATACTGGAATGGGATGGCTGACATATCAGGCACTACTAAACAGGGATATTCCTCTAATACAAGCAACTGTGTTTGTAATAGCGGCGGTAGTCATGCTTATAAATTTAATTGTTGATCTTCTATATCCATTTTTCGACCCAAGGATAAAGTTAAAATGAAAAATTTAAAAAAGCTGTTCAATCCAAAAGGTTTAATAGGATCGACATTAGTAATTCTGGTAGTACTTATTGCAATTTTTGCACCCCTCATTATTCCTCCAGAATACGCAACGCGAATGGATATGAGGGCTCGTTTATCACCACCTGATTTTTCTCATTGGCTGGGTACTGATCAGCTAGGACGCGACCTTTTCTATCGTATGATGCTTGGGGCACGAACTTCAATCAACATTGCTACTTCAGCGGTTCTTATGAGCCTCATAATAGGGCTACCACTGGGACTTATGTCGGGTTATTTTGGTGGACGAGTTGATAATGTTCTAATGCGACTAGTTGATACTTTACTCAGTTTTCCTGCTTTACTGCTTGCTTTAACTATAAGCGCTGTCTTAGGCCCCAGTATGCAAAATACAATAATAGCTATCGGAATTGCTTTTACCCCATATCTTGCTCGCCTAATTCGGGGAGAAGCTCTCCGTGTATCACAAATGCCATATGTTGAGGCAGCTATATCGTCTGGAGCAACACATTTAAGACTTATAATCGGCCATGTACTGCCCAACATCATGCCGGTGATAATAGTGCAATCAACAATCAGCTTGGCATTTGCTATCTTAGCGGAGGCAGGACTTTCTTTTTTGGGTCTGGGCACTCAACCCCCAGAAGCTTCGTGGGGGCTTATGATTCAAGCTTCCCGAGACTATTTAGATCGCGCTCCATGGACTGCTTTGGTACCAGGAACTGCTGTTGCTCTAACGGTTTTAGGTCTTAACATGTTTGGTGATGTCCTTAGGGACGTACTAGATCCAAGGTCAGATTAATGGCTGCCACCGGAGATATCTTGTCTATGAACAATCTTGAAACAAAAAAGCCCGTTGTGTCTATAAATGACTTACAAGTCAAATTTAAATCCGATGGAGAGACGGTGATAGCTGTAAACAAAATTAGTTTTAATGTTCATGCCGGTGAGACAGTGTGTTTAGTGGGGGAAAGTGGGTCAGGTAAATCGGTTACTTCTCTCTCCTTAATGCGTTTGGTAGAATTTGGTGGTGGAGAAATTACTAATGGTAGTTTGGTTTTAGAAAGAAATAACAAACAAGTAAAAAATTTAGTTGAGGCAGATGCATCCACAATGCGTTCAATTCGAGGCAACGAAGTAGGAATGATCTTCCAAGAACCGATGACTTCGCTTAATCCTGTATTTACAATCGAGAGACAATTGACTGATGGGCTACGCCTACATACTAACCTGTCAGGAGGTGAGACACGTGAAAAGGCATTGCAATTGTTGAAAGAAGTTAGGATCCCAGATCCAGAAAAAAGACTTCGCCAATATCCGCACGAGCTTTCAGGAGGTATGCGACAACGCGTGGTTATTGCAATGGCAATGGCGTGTCGGCCTCGATTACTTATTGCTGATGAGCCTACCACTGCCCTAGATGTAACAATTCAAGCAGAGATACTCGCACTTATTAATAGACTGAAACACGAAACAGGAATGGCTGTGTTGTTTATTACTCACGATATGGCTGTAGTAGCACAAATGGCGGATAGAGTTGTTGTGATGTATCGTGGAGACATGATTGAAGAAGCGCCTGTGGAAAAAATATTTTCGGAGCCCAAGGAGGATTATACAAAAGCTTTGTTAGCAGCTGTCCCACAGCTTGGAGAGATGGCTGGAACTTCTGAGCCTAGACCTTTGGATATCCCAGGCCATGAGACCTTGCAAAAAAACCAAACGAAAAATTTAACTGCACGGCAAGAAACTGTTCTAGAGGTACAGAATCTTATCACTCGTTTCCCAGTTTATGGGGGCGTTTTTCGCCGAAAAGTAGCAAATGTTCATGCTGTAGAGAATGTATCTTTTTCTATAAAAAAAGGCGAGACAATGGCTCTTGTTGGTGAGTCTGGATGTGGAAAATCAACTTGTGGCAGATCAATCCTACGTTTAGTAGAACCCGTATCAGGACAAATACTGCTTAATAATCAAAATATTTTAGCTTTAAATAGTCATGAATTACGTAAGACCAGACGAGATATGCAAATGATATTTCAGGACCCGTTTGCTTCTCTTAATCCTTACATGACACTTAGGGATCAAATTGCTGAACCTCTCAAGAATTTTGGATTAGTTTCAAAATCTGAAATTGAAGACATTATCTGTGATATGCTCAGAAAAGTGGAATTACCTCTTGGATTTCTTAAAAGATTTCCCCACGAACTTTCTGGTGGCCAAAGACAGCGGGTAGCTATCGCCCGTGCGATTGTTGTTAATCCAAGCTTGGTTGTAGCCGATGAGGCAGTATCTGCATTGGACGTTTCAGTTCAAGCGCAAGTACTCAATTTGATGATGGCTTTGCAAGATCAATTAGGACTATCATACCTATTCATCAGTCACGATATGGCAGTGGTAGAACGTGTATCGCATAAAGTCGGAGTAATGTATCTTGGCAGGCTTGTTGAACATGGTAGCAGAGCCCAAATCTTTGAAAATCCACAGCATGAATATACCAAGTCTTTAATGGCAGCCGTTCCCATCGCAGACCCCAAGCAACGAAATATTTCTGGAGATATTTCTTTTAAACCAATCCCATCACCAGTTTTTCCAGTAGACCAAGTAATTGAAAGTCCAATTTACAAAGAGGTAGAAACAGGGCATTGGGTCCTTACCAATAAATAGAGAGATTAAAGGCTGAAAAATTATCCATAAAAAAAAGGTGATAAGATGAAATTTTGGCACGAATTGACAAAAAAAAGAAAGTCGAAGACGAAATATTTTGGATAGGTTGATCGAAATAGTTCGCAGACTGCTTCTGGCTATAATCTGGTTTTTTGGTGGGGGTTTTTCACTGGTTATAGTCACCCTCAGTTTAAACGAAGGCAACCCTCCGTTTTACCTTGCGATCTTGATTGCCTTTGGCTTTTTTGTCTTAAGTTATATCTGTCATACGCTGTTAA
>CACBAM010000031.1 GCA_902537215.1 uncultured Alphaproteobacteria bacterium | reverse complement strand
TCGCAGCCGTTTTTGTAATAGGACTAGTAGGGTTTGTTTTTTTGTTTAATAACGAACCAGAGAAAGAAAAATTTGCTATAACTTCTAAACCTTTAGTAGTAGTAGCACCTGTTTTCACAGCTGGCTTAAGCGAAACTCAAGTAGTTTTCAATGATGGGCTGACAAATTCAATAATTTCTTCATTATCAAAATTTGACTCTATAAGAGTGGGGCCAGAGAAACTTAGCAATTTGTTAACTGATAAAGGGTTTGATCAAAAAACACTGTTTGATAAAAATAAAGTTGATTTTTTGATCAATTCTTCAGTGCTTTCTTCTGGCGAAAAGGCACGGATCAATATTGAAGTAATATCTTTAGAGAAAAACGAAGTTATTTCCTCTTCAAACAAGGTAATAAATTTTAAGGATGTTTTTCAGGCCCAAGACGTATTAGTTTCTGAAATTTTAAATGAAATGCAATTCAAAGTGATGAATGACGCTAAGATGATAGAAAGATGGTTTAAAGATCAAAATCTTTCGGCAGAGCAGGTAAGAATGTCATTAAACTGGAGAAAGGAGCTTTCCAAATTTACCGTTAACGGCTACGTCAAATCAAAGAATATGCTGAAAGAAATAGAAAAGCTCGCTAAGAAAAGAGGTACGTATTCTGATGGAGGTTTTGCTGTCCCTAGAGCTTGGCAAACTTTTCAAGGAGCAATTTTTGGAATGAGTGAGGATATTGAAAAAGATAAAGAAGACGTGGAAAATTACTTGAATCTTGCTGTTGCTGAACTTCCTGGCCCTAATTCTCATATTGCTAAAGCTTATCTTGGCTTGGTTTTTCTTGAACGAAATTGTGAAGAGTCTGTGGCTGAGGTAAAAATGGCTAACTCCGAACTAAGTACTCAGGATAGCTTAGGAATTGGTGCATTAGTCTATGCTATATGCGGGAAGCGAAAAATTGCAATTGATTACGCGCGCAGTGCCCGAGAAATGGCGAAAATCGATACCGATTGGGTTGCTCTTAGCATTTTGGTACTAAGATTATTTGAAGATAGGCAGGAGGATGAGATTTTAAGACTTGTCGATAAATATTTAGAGGCTCAAGATTTACATCCCCAAATTCTTGCTGTTCTCACGAAACTAGAATGGGAGAGAGGAAATAAAAAACTAGCAAAGGATTATTATGCGAGAGCAAAAGATAATGGCTTTGATGAGAACCTTTTAAAAGCATCCCTGTTTCATCCAACTCTTTTACAAGAGACGTTAAAGGTTTTAGAGAAAGTGAAAAGCTTTAAACAATAAAAGATTAGTCTCAGATTTCTCTATTTCGCAACCGGGTCTCAAATAAGGAATTACATGCAACCCACTTTTTAAGTGTGCTACAGCCATCTACACTAGCCAAAAGGCTGTTCACAAAATTTCCTGTTCTGTTCACAAAATGTTCACAAAATACATATGTCACTATATGAATGTTTATGACAATGTATAACACGCTGGTGCAGTTTCGAGTAATGTACCCACTCCCAGGAAAACACCTAATTATATATCAGGTTTGGTCTAATTCGATTCCGCACTTCTCTCCTAACTTCAATCCATCTAAAATGAATTGAGTTTCTCATTATTTCCTCGTCTTCTTTTTTAAACTTTTCTGCCATTGGTGCCCATCTGAAAAAAGTATCGGAGCTTATTTTAAACAATTTGTGATTTATCGCATCGCGCTCTAAGGCTTTTAGGTGCTCTTTGCATTGTTTGTTCATTTTATCGAACTCTTTGAATATATTTTCATCACACTTAGCAAAAGAAAAAACTTCATCAACCAAATTTGACAGAATGAATTGCATAGATTTCCTTTTTATGCTGTTCAAACAATGTTCATTTATTACGTAAAAAGCCAAATCAGCGACACAGGAGGTAAATAGATGGCTTCTCGCAATTTCAATCGACTCTAGGTACTCTGTATTTTCAAATAATTTTGGGTATTGTGTTCCAGCTCTGGCCTTTATATAAGTCAATAACGTGACTTGAGATACAAAAGACGCATTACGATGTATAAATTCGACCAACTCACTTCGTTTTGTTAATGGTTTCTTGGGCCTAAGGCCGAGATATTCTAAAATTTTTGTAATCATTACTTGCTATAAAAGCCTATTCTGAAAATATTTCAAAGAAAATCAAATCATAATATAAACAAATTTTTTGTCATTTAGTTTGACATTTTATTTTAATTAACTTAGGGGTTACGTAAGGGCAGTGTTTTATTTGTTGACTTAAAAGAATGCACATGTTGTGTGTAAAAATTTAAAACAACAACATTTTGTATGATTTAATCGTAAGTGCTGCTAGGTTTAAAATGTTTATTTATTAGGAGGGGATATGTCCAAACAAATTGAACATTGGGGAAAAACCAAGAGTCTGTTGTGGATTACTTTAATTATCTGGGCTTTCTTTGCTTTTATTATTCACCTTTTCGGAACTTCCTTAAATGGTAGCTTTCCTGGTGCATACTATATGGCAGGTCAGGGTGCTCAGCTAGCATTTGTAATTCTCACATTTTGGTTTGCCTCGAGACAAAACAAAATCGATGAAGAATTTGGCTTCAGCGAAGATGATTAATGGAGGTATAAATGTTAAGATTAGGTGATAATTTTATAACAAGCCTTAATAAGGTCTATGGCATTTATACACTAGGCTTTTTGGGATTTGTTATTTTAATGGCAATTCTGGAAGTGGCTGGTGTTTCAAATACCATAATTGGTTGGTTATTTGTTGCTTTTACTGTTCTTATTTACGCTTTGATTGGAGTATTGTCTAGAACAATGCAATCGAGCCAATATTATGTTGCTGGAAGGGAAGTTCCAGCAGTTTATAATGGTATGGCAACGGCAGCAGATTGGATGTCAGGAGCTTCTTTCATAGCTATGGCTGGTGGAATATACCTTAAGGGTTATCCTTATATGGGTTTCCTTGTTGGTTGGACTGGTGGTTACGTTCTTGTGGCCTCATTAATAGCACCGTATCTAAGAAAGTTCGGATGTTACACCGTTCCTGATTTCATAGGTACACGATATGGTGGTAATCTTCCGAGAGTTTGTGCTGTTATAATTCTTGTCGTAGCTTCCTTTACATATGTTACGGCTCAAATTAACGGGACTGGAACAGTCGCTGCTCGTGCACTCCAAATCCCATTTGAAGTTGGTGTTTGGATAGGTCTTGCAGGAATTTTATTTTGTTCCATGCTTGGTGGCATGAGAGCTGTTACCTGGACACAAGTTGCGCAATATATTGTTTTAATCATTGCTTATCTTATCCCAGTTTTCTGGATGTCCAACAAGCTAGGTTATGGTTTAATTCCCCATTTAGCTCAATTTGATGCTGTTTCTCGCGTTCAGGAGCTAGAAGGTATGCTAGGAGTGAAAGAATTGCTTCCAACAGCTGAAGCGCAAGCAGAGGCAGGCAAGTTAGCTGCGTTGAAAGTGGGAATTAATGACGCTAGTGCGACAGCAATGGCAAATTGGAAGTTTTTTACTTTGGTTCTCTGTATGATGGCAGGCACTGCCTCGCTACCTCACGTGCTTATGCGCTACTTCACCACTGCTTCTGTGAAGGCCGCTAGACAATCAGTAGGTTGGTCATTGCTGTTCATTTGCCTTCTTTATCTTACGGCTCCAGCATTGGCTACATTCACTAAACTATCTCTGTTAGACCCAACGGTTACTACTAGTATCATAGGTAAGTCTATATCAGAGGTTACTAACCTCGAATGGATTCAGCAATGGAGTAACGTAGGCTTCTTGAAGTTAGTTGATGGAAATGGCGATGGTATTTTACAGATCAATGAATTTTTCATGAGAGGGGATATAGTTGTTCTTGCAACCCCTGAAATGGCTGGTCTACCCTATGTTATTTCCGGGTTAGTAGCTGCAGGTGGTCTGGCTGCTGCGATGTCAACTGCCGATGGCCTCTTGCTTGCTATAGCAAATGCGTTATCTCATGACTTATACTATAAAGTTATTGATCCAAAAGCCGATACCTCAAGAAGACTGGTAGTTGCACGAGTATTGCTACTCTTCATTGGTGCAGCAGGGGCATTTGTAGCCTCGTTGAAGCTTACTTCTATTTTAGGCGCGGTCGCATGGGCATTTTGTTTTGCTAACTCTGGTCTTTTCTTCCCTCTTGTATTAGGAGTATGGTGGAAGAGAGCTAATAAGGCAGGAGCTGTTGCTGGAATGATCGGTGGTTTCGGTGTTGGTTTCTGGTATCTATACATGGTTCAGTTTGGTGGCATGACACCATGGTACGGGATCGATGGACTTCGGTTTGGTATGATTGGTATGCCAGTTAGTCTGATACTTATGGTCGTTGTTTCGTTAATGACTGAAGAACCAGATCAAGAAACGCAAGATATGGTTGACGCAATAAGAGTACCCAAAGGTAAAGCGGTACTGGCTGCTGACCATTAAATTTAGGAACTTATGGTGGCGCATATATCTATGCGCCATCACTATTAAATAAGATGATTTCAGCATTCCCTGTTTGGATACTTGCCGTTGATTATTTGCTTGGAATAATCATGTGGACATTAATCGGAAGGTTTGGAATGTCCTTATTTTTGAATGAAGACTCATCTTTCTTTTTTATGAAATTCTTTGTTAAGGTAACTGATCCCTTAATGAGATGGTTTAAGCCCATCACACCAGCTTTTTTAGTTCACCGACTGCGCCCACTTTATGTAGCGTGGTTCATTTATATGACCCGCTTTTATATTATACCATTGAGTTTGGGATATGGGGTAATGGGCGTCCTATCATTACCACTTGAATCCGAAATATCGCTTGCAATATATGATTTATTAGATCTTTTGACTACTAAGGTAGATTAAGAAAATTTAAAGCTGAAGCGAAATTAAGTATTTTACTTTCTCATTCTCTTTTAATACGATCATTAGATGTTAGCTCGGAGTGGTAAAGAATGAAAATAGATCAGCTTTTTAATGTTTCTGGCAAGGTAGCCGTAGTAACTGGTGGTTCTAGAGGGATAGGGGAAATGATTTCAGCAGGCTTTCTTGCCAATGGCGTGAGAGTATACATAACTGCACGTAAAGAAGATCCCCTTGTCAAAAAGGCTGAGGAATTATCAAATAAATATAATGGCGTCTGTATCCCTATTGCCTGTGATCTAAGTAGCTCTATCGGAATAGATTATTTTGTTAAAATGATCCATGAAAAAGAGAAAGCCATTGATTTTTTGATAAATAATGCTGGTGCTGCTTGGGGTGAACCCTATGATGAATTTTCTGAGGTTGGGTGGGACAAAGTTATGGATTTGAATGTAAAATCTCTTTTCTTTTTGACACAAAAACTTACGAAAATGCTAAAAGTTAGAGCTTCTATTGATGATCCATCACGTGTTATAAATATTGGTTCAATTGACGGACTTAATGTTCCAGCCTTTGAAACTTATTCCTATAGTACGTCTAAGGCAGCTGTGCATCATTTAACGCGTGTAATGGCAGCAAGGTTAGTGAAAGAAAATATACTTGTTAATGCGATAGCTCCCGGTCCATATCCTAGTCAAATGCTGGGTTCTGCAGTAGATCACGATTACAGCGAGACGGCACGGAAAAATCCTCGAAAAAGAGTGGGTTTGCCAGAAGATATTGCTGGGTTGGTCATTTTCCTATGCTCGCAGGCCGGATCTTATGTTGTAGGTGAAACCATAGCTTCCGACGGCGGGATAGTTAAAACTGCAGGTCATAATTTGGGTTAAGGCCTGACTTACAAAAAATTAAAGCGGTAATGTCAAACTCGCTTTTAGACCTCCAAGGCTTTTACTTTTTTTTAAGTTTAGATTACCGCCATGGATTTTTATTAAATCTGAGGCAATAGATAAGCCAAGACCTACCCCATGGGGTTTATTAAGGTTTCTAGAATGATCTAATCGAACAAATGGTTTAATCGCCTCCCTTATTTTATCTGAGGGAATTCCAGGTCCATTGTCCTCTATATGAATGAGCAAACGGGTTTCTTTTTCTACGATTGAAATTCTTATTCTAGATGCATATGAATCTGCGTTTTCAATTAAGTTATTAATTGCTCTTAACAAGTTTTGAGGCCTCAAATGGGTAATTCTTTCATTGCTCGTTAATTTTAAATGCCAGTCTAATTTTTCTTTTAAATTGACACTATTGTTCTTTATGAAGTTATAAAGCTCGATTAACGAAATTTCTTTAATTTTTTCTGTCTGCTGGTTCTTAGAAAACTCTAAAAATTCATCAAGAATGTTTTGCATTAGTTGGATGTCATCTAACATTTCTTTTGCCTCAGCATCTTTCTCCTTTAGAGCTAGAGCTAATTTAAGCCGCGTTAAAGGTGTACGAAGATCATGGCTTACTCCCGAGAGCATTTGCGTTCGTTGTTCAATTTGTCTCTCAAGTCTTTTCTTCATTTCAATAAATGCTGATCCAGCTTTTCTTATCTCAATCGATCCAGTAGGTTTGTAACTTAAAGATTGCCCCTTTCCGAAAGCTTCTGCCGCAGACGCAAGATTCTTAATTGGTTTTATTTGGTTTCTGAGTACCATCAGAAGTAAAAATCCAAGTATGATCGTTAAAAGTACCATAAGGACTAGTAATTGGTGAGGATTTGATGCTGTAAATCTTTCTCTCTCTATTTCAAACTTAAGGTAGGAATTGTTTGGAAGAAGTGTAAATATATTTACAATACCGCTAGTTTTTAAGTCTATATGTTCAATATTTGGTACATCATTTTTGAGAATTTTAATGAGGGTTATCCCAGAAAAGTCATATGCATATTTCTCCACGAAGTTTTTTTGACTTTCTTGCTCAACAATGGTGAGTTTTAGGTCAAACTTTGTTTCCATATTATCAAGAAAAAGTTCTCTTTCGTTATTCAATATATTTTCGTAACCGTCCAGAACATAATTAATTTGCAAAACAGTGCTTTTTGCAAGCTGTGTGGTAACTTGTTCAAAGTAACGCTGTAT
>CACBAM010000030.1 GCA_902537215.1 uncultured Alphaproteobacteria bacterium | reverse complement strand
TGTTTCTACTCTTAAAGGTATTGGCCCTAAGTCTTCCAAAACACTTTCAAAAGCGTCCATAGGGTCCGTATTAGACCTTCTCCTTCTTTTACCTAGAAAATATAAAAGAAGAGACCGTTTGTTTAAAGTGGATAAAAGGTTGCTTCCTCGAACTGTTACAATAGAAGTTTTAATCAAAAATCATATTTACCCAAAAAACAGGCGATCACCCCTTAGAATATCAGCAGAAACATACGGTAGCCCTCTAATAATTTTATTATTTTCTTTTAACAAGGCTCAGTTGAATAATTATTACCCACCTGGTGAAAATATAGTGATTTCTGGGGACCTAACACTCGATGGAGGTAAATTGACTATGATACACCCCGAATATTCCGTTAAACCAGATGAAATCTATAAAATCCCTGAAATCGAGCCCATCTATCCTTCTGTGTATGGTTTAGGAAATAAATTTTTACAGAAAACAGTGGGTAATGTAATAAATGATTTTAACCCAATAGCGGAGTGGTACCCTAAAAAGTTTATTCAAGTAAAAAACTGGCCCAGTTTTTCTGAGGCGTTAAGTCTAATCCACATGCCTAAGGATAATAAAGACCTATCCTGTATCATAAAAGCTAGAAAGAGGCTTATTTTTGATGAATTTTATGCGCATCATATAAAATTGGATAAATTCAGACGTAGTGCTAAGAAAAAGGAAGGTTTCAAAGTAGAGGGGGATAAAGTTCTTATTAAAAACTTAATCAATAATCTCTCTTTCCAGCTTACTAAAGGCCAGCTAAATGCGCTTTACGAAATTTTAGATGATATTGAATCAGAGCCTAAAATGAATCGTTTGCTGCAAGGCGATGTAGGTAGCGGCAAGACTATTGTTGTCCTTCTTGCCGCGATGTTCGTTGTTTCAGGAGGGCATCAAGTTGCAATTATGGCTCCTACAGAGGTACTTGCAATGCAACATGCGAAATCATTAAAAGACGTCTTGAGAGCACAAGAGATAAATAAATTAAATGTTACTATTTTAACAGGATCAGACAATCGAAGTGAAAGGGAAAAGAAGTTGCTTTTGATTTCTTGTGGAGAAGCAAAAATCGTTATAGGCACACATGCTCTTTTCCAGAGAAATGTACATTTTCATAACCTTCGCTTGGCTGTAATTGATGAGCAACATAAGTTTGGAGTAATGCAGAGATTTAGATTGGAAAAAAAAGGCAATGTTAACTCAATTATAATGAGTGCAACCCCTATACCCAGATCTTTAGCTTTGACAGTATTTAGTGATCGTGATTTGACAACAATAAAGGAGAAACCAAAAAACAGGTTGAGTATCGAAACGCTTGCCATATCTGTAAAAAAAATTAGAAAGCTATTGGATAAATTGGCCAAGCAGATGTCTGAAGGTCAGCAAGTTTATTGGGTGTGTCCGTTAATAGAAGAGAACGAAAATAACCATCTCTCTAATTCAAATGATAGGTTCTTGTATTTAAGAAATCAATTTAGTCAGTTTAAGGTTGGTTTAATTCATGGACAAATGCCTAGTGAGGATAAAGAAAGTGAACTTAAAAAATTTAACGAAAGAAAAATTGATATTTTAGTGTCAACCACCGTTATTGAAGTCGGAATAGATAACCCAAATGCCACAGCAATTGTAATTGAAAATGCAAATAGATTTGGTCTTTCACAGTTGCATCAACTTAGAGGGAGAGTTGGTAGGGGAGATAAAAAATCATATTGCTTTCTTGTGTATGATGGAAATCTTTCAGATCAAGCTATTCAGAAGCTTACAATAATGAAAGAGACGCAGGATGGGTTTGTCATTGCCGAAAAAGATATGGCTCTCAGAGGCTCTGGAGATTTGGTAGGAACGATGCAATCGGGCCATAAAATATTTAAGTTGTCTGAAGTAACGGAAGAACCAGAGCTATTCTTGGAGGCGTACAAACTAGCGCAAGATACTAAAACTGCAGTACCAAAACGATATTTAACTTGAATTTGTTTACATTTTGTTCTTTACATGTTCATCTTATGTTCTATAATGAAATCGTGGGAGGCAGTAATGAAAAATAAGATACCTTTTTTAACATTAGAAAAAAGTCTAGTAGCAGACATTGTTAATTTAATTATTATTGGAATGTCCCTTTTTTTATATGGACTAGTTACTTTTTGTTTTTAGGCTTGAAACTTTTTGCAACGCATCAATCGAAGCGTCAAGAATAAGAAGAACCGAGTCATGCCTGTATGGAACTTTTTGAGCAGGTTCGAAGTACTTGTATCTAGTAAACGGATCTTTTATTAAAAAGGTTCCTGTATCTAGGAATGTTTTTAAGTTTTTTCTTAGTTCCGTTATTATGCCAATATCCGCTCCGATGGCATGGGTTGTAAAAACGCAAGCTGATGCCTGACCAAGTGCACATGCTTTTATGTCAAGACCAACCTGTGATATCTTTGACTCAGAAATATTTAAGTCCAAAGTAATGCTAGAACCACATATTGCAGTTCTCTTTGTAATAGTAACGTCTGGATTCAATAACCTAGTTGTGATGGGAATAGTGGACGCAAGTTCTAAAATATTATTTGTGTATAGATCCATGTGTGTTAAAGATTCCCCTATTACCGACAAAAGGACTATAGAGTGAATGAAATAAAATTTAAACAAAAAATAGATGCTTTAAAGTTTAATGATAATGGGTTGATTCCCTGTGTAGCACAAGATCACGAAAGTAAGCAGGTTCTTATGCTCGCATGGGGATCTAGAGATACATTATTTCAGAGTGTTTCAAGTGGGCTTGCAACCTATTGGTCTAGGTCAAGAGGTGAGGTTTGGGTGAAGGGAAAAACATCTGGTAACATTCAAGAAATAAAAAAAATACACATTGATTGTGATGGAGATACGGTTCTATTTGAAGTCAAGCAAACTGGTGCAGCCTGTCATACGGGGTCTAAATCATGTTTCTTTACAGAACTTCTTTAGACACTACTTTGGGACTCTAACCAATTGTGAAAACTTGATTTTGCAATTGACGTATAGGCCGCATATCTTTCTCGCCTGTTTTTCTTTCCTTTAAAATCTTTCACAGTAGATTTGAAAAGGCCAAAGTTTACATTCATTGGCTGAAAGTCATTATTATGTGTAATAAGATGATTAGCAAGGGCTCCCAAAGCAGTGTCAGCAGAAGGTAATTTTACCTCTTTACCCAGGATTTTTGCTCCAACTATTCGTCCCACCAGCAAGCCAATAGCAGCGCTCTCTACATACCCTTCGACTCCCGTAATTTGTCCTGCGAGACTGATGTTAGGGTATGATTTTAATTGGAAGTTATTATCTAAAATATCTGGTGAATTCAAAAAAGTATTTTTATGTATTCCACCCAACCTCGCGAACCTAGCTTTCTGCAAACCATTAATTGACCGCAAAATTTCTGCTTGCCTAGAATGCTTGATTTTTGTTTGGAATCCTACAATGTTGAATAAAGTGCCTTCCTTATTTTCTTTTCTAAGCTGAACCACAGCATATGGTTTAACGTCACTGTTTGGATTTGTAAGTCCTACTGGTTTCATTGGTCCAAATCTAAGCGTGTCCTTTCCTCTTGATGCCATTACCTCTATTGGTAAACATCCAGAGAAAAATGGTACATCTGCTTCCCAATCATTAAAGTCGGCTTTATCACTTTCAGAGATTTTAGAAACAAACTCATAATATTCATCCTTTGTCATAGGACAGTTAAGGTAAGCTTCCCTCTCTTCAATGCTCTCTCCTTTATCATACCTAGATTGAAACCATGTACTCTCATAATCAATAGAGTCCGCGTAGACGGTAGGTGCTATAGCATCATAAAAGTATAAATTTTTTGATCCAGTTAGTTTTATAAGAGATTGTGCTAGCTTATTTGATGTGAGAGGACCAGACGCTATTATTACGTGGTCTTCTGCTAATTGTTTTAAGTCTGTTATCTCTTTTTGTATTATGTTTATAAAAGAATTATTTTTTATTAACTCAGTTATTTCTAACGAAAATTTCATTCGGTCAACTGCCATTGCACTTCCTGCTGGTATACGTGCCTTGTCACCAGTCGAGATAATAAGGCCATCTGCAGCTCTCATCTCCCAATGTAACTGTCCTACAGCATTATTGGTGTGGTCATCTGATCTAAACGAGTTTGAGCAAACTAGCTCTGCTAACAAAGAAGTCTTGTGGGCGGGAGTTTTTTTATTGGGCCTCATTTCGTATAAATTTGATGATATACCCATTCTACCTAGCTGCCACGCGGCTTCACTTCCAGCTAGTCCACCTCCAACTATAGCGACTTTTTTCTCTAACATTTAATCTGAGTCTTCGGTTGTATCCGCTATCCAAGCGACAGATACGACATTTTCATCTCCCTTGGTATCAAATACTTTTACACCAGATGCACTTCTCGACTGCCTTGATATTTCAGATACAGAGCAGCGTATGCTTTGGCCCGTAGATGTAACCAGCATTATTTGATCATCATCTTCCACAGTAAAAGAGGCTATAATGCTATCTTGTCTTCTTTCAAGATTGGCAGATGTGATGCCTTGACCGCCACGCCCCGACCTTCTATATTCGTGGGCTGAAGATCTTTTGCCAAAGCCTTGAGACGTAATTGTTAATATCCATTCCTCCAAGGCACCCAACTCAACATATCTCTCTTGACTTAAAACTAATGTGGAGTCTTCTCCATTTTCAATCCCGTTATCTTCACCCGTAATTGCTCTTCTCATTTTGAAATATGCTAATCGTTCCTCTGTATTAACCTCTACGTGTTTTAATATAGCCATAGATATGACTGCATCATTTTTCTTCAAAGTTATTCCTTTGACGCCAATGGAATCACGACCCTTGAAAATTCTTACATCCTCAGTATTAAAACGAATGGCTTTTCCTTTTGCAGTGGTAAGCAGTACATCATTATCATTTTTGCAAATCTGTGCACCAACTAGTGTTGTGTTTTCAGGCAATTTCATAGCAATTTTTCCATTTGCTTTAACATTTGTGAAGTCTGACAATGCATTTTTTCGAACGTTACCTGTAGAGGTTGCAAAAAATATTTGAAGGTCTTTCCAAGTTTCTTCCTCTGCTTCAACTGGTAATATAGTTGTAATTCTCGAAGACGAATTTATTGGTAGCAGGTTTACAATAGCTTTACCTTTCGAGCTTCTGCCACTTTGTGGTAGGCGCCAAGTCTTAAGCTTGTATACAAACCCATCTGATGAAAAAAATAATAAAGGTGTATGTGTATTCGTAACGAATAGATTAGTTACCACATCCGTTTCCTTTGTATTCATGCCTTGAGTACCCTTGCCACCACGTTTTTGCTCTCTGTACTCAGATAATGCTGTTCTTTTAATGTATCCTTCTCTCGTAACTGTAACGACCATCTCTTCTTTCTCGATAAGGTCTTCATCTTCAAAGTCTCCCTCAAATTCCTGAATTTCCGACCTTCTTGGAATAGCGTAGCTCTCTTTGACTTCCTTAAGTTCTTCAGAAATTATTTTTCTTATTCGTTCTCTTGATTTTAAAATATCGAGGCAGATTCTTATCTTATCTGCTAAGTCTTCTAGCTCACTGCCTATTTCGGTCGCTCCTAGTGCTGTCAATCTTTGAAGGCGTAACTCGAGTATTGCTTTTGCCTGTTGTTCAGACAACAAATAAGTTCCATCCTCTTTAATTGTATGAAGAGGATCATCAATAAGTTCTAAATATTGGCTTAACTCTTTTACTTCCCACTTAGTATTCATAAGGGTTTCTTTTGCTTTTGATGGATTTTCGGAATTTCTAATTATAGCAATAACTTCATCAACATTCGAAACTGCAACGGCTAAGCCACAAAGAAGGTGGCTTCGTTCTCTGGCTTTCTCAAGTTCAAAAATCGTTCGTCTTGCAACTACTTCTTCTCGAAATTCAATGAACTTATTCAAAAAACTCTTTAAATTGAGAAGACTTGGCTTACCTTTATCTAAGGCTAAAAGATTGAAACCAAAACTCGTTTGCATTTGCGAAAAGCGATATAATTGGTTTAAAACCACTTCCACAGTGGCATCCCTTTTTAAGTCAATAACAACCCTAATGCCAAGCCTATCCGACTCATCCTGAACGTGTGATATTCCCTCGATCTTTTTTTCCCTTGCGAGCTCCGCTATTTTCTCGACTAGCGAGGACTTATTTACCTGATATGGAATTTCAGTTATCACTATTGATAGCCTATCTTTTTTTTGTTCCTCTAAGGAATGCTTTGCTCTGATAATTATCGAACCCTTACCAGATAAATACGCTTGTCTTGAACCAAATTGTCCTAAGATGATACCACCAGTAGGAAAGTCGGGGGCAGGCAACAATTTCATCAAATCCTCAGTTTCTATTTGGGGTTCTTCTATTATAGCTAATGTAGCATCAATCACTTCTCCGATGTTGTGGGGAGGAATATTTGTTGCCATTCCCACTGCAATGCCCCCAGCACCATTCACTAATAAATTTGGAAACCTTGCCGGTAAAACCTTAGGCTCAATATCTTTTCCATCATAATTGTCTTGGAAATCAACAGTACCTTTTTCAATGTCGTCCAGCAAAGCTACTGTTGGATTCGCCATGCGAACTTCGGTATACCTCATCGCAGCAGCGGAGTCTCCGTCAATTGACCCAAAGTTTCCTTGTCCATCAAGTAACACCAAAGACATTGAAAAATCTTGAGCCATTCTGACTAGCGCATCATAGATAGCCTGATCTCCATGAGGATGATATTTACCCATTACATCACCTACAGGTCGAGCAGATTTTCTATATGGTCTGTCGAATGTATTATTCGTCTCATGCATCGAGTATAGAATTCGTCTATGAACAGGTTTTAAGCCATCTCTGAGATCTGGGATAGCTCTGCTTACAATTACACTCATCGCGTAGTCTAGGTAAGCTGATTTCATCTCTGATTCTAGCGAAACTTGTGAAACGCTATTATCGATTAATGTTTTATCACCCTCTGAGTGCTCTTCATTACTATCGTTGTCTGTCAAAAGTAAGCATTCCTGAAAAAATAGTAAAATTAAAACGGGATCTCGTCGTCTAAATCATCTGGACCCAGATTATCCTGATTAGACCCACCCGATCCAATCGATTGATTGGGT
>CACBAM010000029.1:5000-7349 GCA_902537215.1 uncultured Alphaproteobacteria bacterium | reverse complement strand
AGAGTGTTCTTTGTGCGGTGCCAGACAATGGTGACATACATGAAGATGAAGCCGCCAACATTATAAGTAATGCAATTGATAGAAGTCACATTTATATAGATAGCGCTTCAACAGGTAGAGTTAACTTTAAAAGCCGATCACTCTGTCTTGTAAGATATAAAAGAGATTTAATAAAAAAAGTGAACCTGGTAGATGAGAGTATTGCTTTCTCAATAGTTGAAAATAATCAGCTGTTGGCAAAAAATGACTTGATAGCTACTTTAAAAATCATTCCTTTTTTCACGCAAAAAAAATACGTAGACCAAGTTATTTCGATACTGGATAAGAATGAACTTTTTAAAACACATAGTTTGAATAAAAAGGAAGTAAGTTTAATCCAGACATCATTTGAGTGGCAAAAAAAATCTATGTTCAAAGCCACATCGAATGTAACAAGAAATCGGTTAGAAGCTTTAGACTGCTCACTAAATGAAGAAAAATTGATTCGTCACGATTACAATGTGCTTCGGACCGAGATAAGGTCTTCTATAGAGAGCGGTATAGATATCCTTCTTATAAGTGGTGCTTCTGCAATTATAGACCGCTCTGACTATATTCCTAAAGCAATCTTGTCGGAAGGAGGCGAAATAATTCAGTATGGTCTCGCAGTAGATCCAGGAAACCTTCTATTGGTTGGTAAAATAGGTAAAACAACCATAATAGGTATGCCAGGATGTGCGAGGTCTCCAAAATTAAATGGCTTTGACTGGGTTTTGCAGTTGTTGATGGCAGACATCCCGGTAGTCAAGGAGGAACTAGCAGAAATGGGAGCCGGTGGGCTTTTAATGGAGATTGCATCACGGCCATTACCTAGAGCTTTAGCTAAAAGCGTGAACAAACGAGAGAAAAAGATCATGGGCGTCATTTTAGCCGCTGGAAATTCCAGAAGAATGGGCAAAGATAATAAACTTCTTAAGAATATCGATGGCGCTCCTTTAATAAGAAATGTAGCCCTAGAAATAACGAAAAGCGACCTTGACAGTTGCTCTATAGTTCTTGGGTATCAGTCCGACAAAGTTGCGGATGTTATAAAAGACCTAAATATTGACCTAATCTTAAATCCGCTGTGGAAAGAGGGCCAGGCAAGCTCTTTGAAGGCGGCACTTAATAGTCTAACTTCTTCTTATAGTGATCTTTTAATAATGTTAGGTGACTTACCAGGCATAAAGTCAGGCCATATAAACAGAATAATTGAAGAGCACCTATCTGCTGAAAACAGAAGATCAAAAATAACTATACCTGCTTTTAAAGGTGAAAAGGGCAACCCCGTTATTTGGGGCAAATCATTTTTTCACGATCTATCTAACCTAGAAGGAGATGTAGGAGGTAGAGTCCTGTTCGACCAACATCCTGCTGCAATTAACCTAATAGAGATGGATGACCCAGGTGTTTTGACCGACACTGATACACCTGAGGATTTCAGAAGTTATCTAGCCAATAGAGCTTGAGGTCGCTTATAAGCTTTTTAGATAGAACACTCTGAGAAAGTGATGCGTTTATAAATAGATTATTGGTTGCGGGGGTAGGATTTGAACCTACGACCTTCAGGTTATGAGCCTGATGAGCTACCGGGCTGCTCCACCCCGCGACAAAAATGTAAGGGTCTTCTTAAAATTGGCGGTTACCTACTCTCCCACATCTTAAGATGCAGTACCATCGGCGCAACGGTGCTTAACGGTCGAGTTCGGGATGGAATCGAGTGTTTCACTCGCGCTATAACCACCAAATTTAAAAAGACCCTACTTAAAAATACACTAAAAATTTCTGATACCTTCTACTAGATCGTATCAAGCCTATCGGGTTATTAGTACCAGTCAACTGAACGCATTACTACGCTTACATCTCTGGCCTATCGAAGTGGTGGTCTACCACTACCCTCAAGGGAGACCTTGTTTTGAGGGGGGCTTCCCGCTTAGATGCTTTCAGCGGTTATCCTGTCCGCACATAGCTACCCTGCACTGCCGTTGGCACGACAACAGGTCCACCAGTGGTGCGTCCACCCCGGTCCTCTCGTACTAGGGGCAGCTCCTCTCAAGTCTCCAACACCCACGGCAGATAGGGACCGAACTGTCTCACGACGTTCTAAACCCAGCTCACGTACCACTTTAATCGGCGAACAGCCGAACCCTTGGGACCTGCTCCAGCCCCAGGATGTGATGAGCCGACATCGAGGTGCCAAACACTGCCGTCGATATGGACTCTTGGGCAGTATCAGCCTGTTATCCCCGGCGTACCTTTTATCCGTTGAGCGATGGCCCTTCCACGCGGGACCACCGGATCACTATGGCCGACTTTCGTCTCTGCTCGACT
>CACBAM010000028.1 GCA_902537215.1 uncultured Alphaproteobacteria bacterium | reverse complement strand
TGGTTTGGTATAGACCATGTTAGAGATGTTATTGAGCCTTTTATGAATTTCATTAAGTATCTCTCCTGAGGTTCTTTAAACCGCACTTTCTTTTTTGGGAGTGAAAAAGCCAATATGTTTTCCAAGTAGTTCCATTGCTTTTAGCTTGCCTGCTACAGGTCCATCACCAAAGGCTATTTTCTCCAATTCATTAAGAACTCTCTCTTCTCTAGAGACCGCTTGTAAGCGTCGTCTAGCCTCCTTTTCGTTCTCTAGCTCTAAAATCCTTGTGCTAACCTTGGGGTGTTTCCTGAGCCTTGAGGCTTCCTCCCATACAGTCTTATCGGACATATTTTGGGTATTGTAAGCTCCTCTATACGCTGAAGACTGACAAGTACCTTGAGTAAGGAGTTCAACAAAGTTTTCTTGTTTAGCTGTTAACATTGTAGGTCATCCTTTGAGCATTTTTCAGTACATAGATTATGCTGATAGTTAAACGAATTTGGGGGTATCGGGTAGGTGGGGTATCTGATTTCAAGACTTTAAAATTAATGCTCATTTACAAAATTTATTGTGGGTAACATTGTGGGTAGATATAAATAGTAGCACAAAATAGTCAATTAAATCAATAATTTATGCAATATAAATGGCGGAGAGACAGGGATTCGAACCCTGGAGACGGTTTCCCGCCTACACACTTTCCAGGCGTGCGCCTTCGACCACTCGGCCACCTCTCCGATTTTTAAGCATTCTACGTATTTTTATTAATCTTGCAAGACTACCGAAACCCGTCTATTCATTCGGCCTTTTTTTTCAACTTTTGAAATAAATAGCTTACCTATTTCCCCAGTTGACTTAACATGAGTCCCCCCACAAGGCTGTAGATCAATAACATTATCGGAGTTGCCTATCCTTACTAACCGAACAAAGTCAATATTTTGCGGAGGTTTCACTGACATTGTTTTTATGAGTTGTGGCTTTTCTCTTAGTTCTTGTTGCGAAATTAGATCATAAGACACAGCATAGTCCGCCTCTACCATAGAATTCAATTTATCGGTAATTTCGTCCTTATCAGGTGACTCCGGCATATCAAAATCTACTCTACCTTTTTCAAAAGTGATTTGTCCTCCTGTTACAGGGAAAGGAAGACATACAGACAACAAATGAAGTGCTGTATGTGTTTTCATATATTTGTACCTAATATCCCAAGCCAAACTTTGGGTTACTTGAGTTCCCTCCTTTAAATTGGTAATACCATCAGCATCTCCAATTTTAACATACACCTGGCCCTCTGGCCCCTTAATCGTATCAATTATTTTTAATTGTACCCCATTAACTAAAATAGTTCCTATGTCTCCTGGCTGACCTCCCCCTCTGGGATAAAAAATTGGCTCATCAAGTTTAATACCAAACTCAGTAGATTTACCAATAATTTTCGCTTCATGTTCCTTTTTATAGGGGGCAGTGTTATACACGAATTTTTGATCATTCATTTTGCATAAACCTTTTTTACAGGCACTCTTTTTTTAATACTAGAATTTGAGTCACCCTTAATATTTAAATCTCTTTGCGGAAATGGGATCTCGATACCTTCTTTTTTAAATAGGTCAAAAATAGCATAATGAAGCTCCGATCTCACTTGAAACATATAATTCTTATCTCTTACATAAATAATTAAATCAAAATCTAGCGAGCTATCTCCAAATCGCTGAAATCGTACAAATGGCTCTGGGCTTTCAAGAGTCATCTCATGACTTTTCCCAACTTTTAGTAATAATCTCTCTACCCTTTTTGGGTCAGTATCATAAGAAACGCCTACTGATACCCGCACCCTGCCTGTCTCGTTACTATGAGTCCAATTTAAAACGGTCCCTGCTATCAATTCCGAGTTTGGAACAACAACCATCGCTCGATCGAATGTTTCGATTTGCGTTGAACGAACGGATATCTTTTTAACAGTGCCTGAAAAGCCTGAAGCTTCTATCCAATCACCCTCTTTTATTGGTCTCTCGACCAGCAAAATAATTCCAGAAACAAAATTTGATACAATAGTTTGCAGACCAAAACCAATCCCAACACTAAGAGCTCCAGCAACAATAGCGATACTTGACAAATTGAATCCAATTGAAGATAAGGCAACCACAGCTGCCAATGTATAACCGATATACCCGACACCAGAAACTAATGCATTTTGACTTCCTTTATCCATTTTTGTTTTGGGTAAAACAGTACTCTTTACAATTCTCTGAATGACCGTTGTTGCAAAGTATCCTAGACCGAATATTACACCAAAATTTAGAATAGAAGTGGGTGTTAAATTAACATCTCCTAGTGTTAAGCCTTCGTTAAATCTCACCCATAGCTCCACATATTGTGAAAACTCAACCCCTAGAGCTAGACCCAAAAGCAAGAGAGTGCCAATAAAATTAAGCAAGCTGAAACCTAAAAAATATGGATTCGTCTCATTCTTAAACTTTCTCTTTTCCGACAAAAACGCTACGCGCAAGAAAAAGTCGATCAAAACTGCAAGGATGATTATACCCGTTATATAACTCATTGCTTTGATTATCTCAAAGGCAATTAAGAGGTAGCCAAAAATACCTCCTATTAAAAAAACCCAAGTCAGAGCAATGGCTCCTTTGGCAATAAAATCGACTGACAAAAAACTTAAACCCCTCTCCTTATTTGGAAGAAGGCTGGTTAATGAAAAAATAAGAGTTTGAACACTTCTTAGACCGTAATTAAATACAACCGCAATTATTACTAAACCTATAGCATTTAAGGTTACCTCAGCTTCAAGGGAAAGATACGACCTCTCGGTCAGGTAGCTAATTACTGTAAAAAACCCCAAGGCAATAGCTATACAAAATATTGCTCCCTGCAATCGTGAGAGATCCACGGTGTAGCCAAAATTATCATTTGATAAACGAAATTTTGCTTCTGCAACAACTGTTCTAAGAAAATTCCCTAGTAGGAAAATCAAAGTTGCCATAGGCAAAGCGTCAATTAATATTGGGAGCCCATAATTTCCACTCAGACTTTGCAGAAAATTGAATATCAATGTGGTACCAATCACTTGAATAACCAATCTAAGAAAAGGATTTAAAAAAATCAGCGAATTGTTATTTTTTATTTTCGATGAAATGACTTTGTTGCCGAATACAATTATATTTTTTTGGAAGACAAGTATAATCAGACCAATGAAAAAAGTGATTACTGGAAGAAGTGAAACTGAAAACATCCTAATCCACCTTCCTTGAGTATTGAAGTTTTTATACAAATCAACTGCAAAATTTCCAATTAAACTTGAGAAATCAGATGCTCCCTGAGCATAAGTAGTGGGTAACAAAACAAGTTGATTAAATGAAAAAAACCTTTCATTGAATCTCACTTTCTTTAGTGCGTCAATTTCCTTGATCAGTCTTTCTGCTCTTCTAAGAGAAAGTTTTGTATTAGCCAATTGAAACGTAGTTTTTTCAAGAGTACCTATAAGTTTTTGCCGCTTCAACGAAATATATGTCCCTTGTATAGAACTCTCTGTAACTAAATCATCAATTAGCTTTAACTCTTCTCTTTGAATTAGATACTTTTTATTAATCTCTTTTTGTAAAAGAAGAGCTTTATTTCTATCTTCGAATAAGTCAGCTCTCAAGTAGCTCAGAGACTCATTGGATGCTTCTCCCTTCAACAGAATATCAATGGCTCTTGCAGCGTTTTTATTGAAACTATCAAAAATGATGTCAAGCGTCTCTCCTCTTACATGTATTGGGCTAAGAAAGAGAAATAGAGCTGCAAAGGCCAAAGTTAATAGCTTTTTATATGTTCTCATAGACTGAACTTACCTACCTTGAAGAGGATAAACAATAGTTACTTTTAATTCCACAATTGATCCATTTCGTACAGAGCCCTCGGTAAATTTGCACGAATTTTTATTGTGTTGGCAGGTTTCAATGAATGTGAAAATTGATACAATCAAAATAATATAGTATTACTACATTATAATGCTAAAGAACTTTAATGGTAATTTCTAATAAAATGGAAAGACGACACTTTCTAATTTCAAGCCTTTTGTCGTTAGGCTTGATTTCGCAGCAAACGTATGGATCAACACCAAAGACTTCTATAAGCTTTGATGTACTATTAAACGATGAAATAGTTGGTTATTCAAATCTAACTCATAAAAAACTTAAAAATGGCTTGGAAGTCCTAGTTGACATTGAAATAATTCCAAAATTTTTAGGGCTAAAATTTATGAAATATACTTTAAAAAACCGTGAGGTTTGGAAAAATAAAAAACTTATTTTCATAGATGCTAATTCATCTTGGTTTGGAAAAAGATATTATGTAAAAGGCCAGAGGGAAGAAGGGGGTTTTAGAATTGAAGGCTCTGCTTTTTCAGGGGTTATCAAAGACACCTTTGCAACCACAAGTTATTTCACTCCGGAATTTTTAAAAAGAAAGATTTGGGTTAGTACTCAGGATGGAACACCTCTAGAGATAAAAACTCGAAAGTTAAAAAATAAAAAAGTGTCCTTTAATGATAAAAACTACTCAGTAACGGAATGGGAAATATCGGGTGATTTGGAATTAACCCTGCAATATGATGAACGAAAAAATTGGGTTGGAAGCGGTTTTACTGTTGGAAAATATCCAGCTAGTTTCATTTTGAATAACAGAGAAAGTAATATCCACAAAATATGGAAAAGCAGTTGAATAAGTCAATATTGATCACAGGCTGCTCAACGGGTATTGGTGCAGCCCTTGTCACGGAGTTTTTGAAACAAGGCTTTCTTGTGTTTGGATCGATAAGAGACAAAAAAATGGAAGCGCCACTTAAGAAGAAATATGGTACCAATTTCGTCCCTTTAGTTTTTGATGTAACCAACTATTCGCAAATATCTAAAGCATACAAAAAAGTTAAATTAACTTTAAAAGGATCCAATCTAGGTATTTTGATTAATAATGCAGGAATCGCAAAATTGGGGCCTGTTGAACACATTTCCAGTGAAGAATTTGATCTTCACCTCAAAACAATGGTTTTAGGAACTTTCAACTGTGTTCAAATATTTCTGCCATTGCTTGGCACAAAAAACAAATGTGCTCCTGGTATAGTAATAAATATAAGCTCCGGGGGAGGATCGATCGGACAGCCTTTTATGGCGTCTTATTGTTCAAGCAAACACGCTCTTGAAGGGTTTTCTGAGTCTCTTCGTCGAGAACTCTTGATTTATGGTATCAAAGTAGTAATTGTTGCGCCAAGAGCTTTTAAAACCGCAATATGGGATAAATCGAACATAGACGGAAGAGCCGCTGATTTTAAAAAGACTGTGTATAATCAAGCCTTCAATAAATTTACAAATTTTATCAAAGAATTATCAGAGCAAGGACAAGATGTTCAAGTTTTAGCACAGAAAATTTATAAAATTTCAAGTCTAAAAAGGCCTAAAGTCAAATACTCAATGGGCCCATCAGGTCTTCAGTTTTACCTGATCCGCTCTTTACCAAAAAAATTAATAGATAAAATACTAGGGAAATACTTTCTTCTTACTAGATAGATTGATTACTGTTTGTTTCGGGGAACCTAAACATTAGTAATAATGGTAAAACCTTCAGAGTAATTGGAGCGATAGCGTATAAACAGGTCAACCAAAATAATATCTCATCTGAATTACCACCTAAGGGGTCAAAATCAACTACGTAAAGAAACAACAAAACAAAACCACCTGAAAAAGCTGCAGCGGTTTTATTAATAACAGATAAAATTGAAAAGAAAGTTCCCGACCGATTACTTCTCACTATTTTAAGATCTTCATCTAAAAGGTCTGCTTGAATAGACGTAGGAAGAGCAGAATCAGCACTCACACAAATACCAGTCAAGAGACAGACCACCGAGAATATAACAATACTTTCTGTATTCATAAAGAATACTAATGAAAAAACAATCATAGAAAAAAATATTGAGGAGCACCATAAATGACTCTTTTTAAAGATCTTACTTATATAAATCCAAAGTGGTACGCTTATTACACCCGATAATAAATATAAAAGCATAAGTAGCCCGACTAAATCCTCTCTTTGTAGTTTATGGATTACAAAAAAAGCAAACAAAGCTCCCGGAATCCCGTTCGCAGCGGCATTAAAAAACTGACTAAGGAAAAAGTATTTTAATTTTTTGTTACCTAGTATAGTTGTGAGCACACTAAATATTTCTGACTTGTTTTTATGTGATATACATCTTTCTTTTATAGCAAAAGAAGAAATTATTGTAGTAAGGGGATGGCCAATGAAAATTGCTATCGCTATATTTTGCAAAGCTTGTGTGGATCCCTCAGCCATAGCATATATTAGAGCTGCCAAAATTGTCCCTGCGAGAAAGAAGCCTTCACGGAAAAATGTTATTCGAGATCTCTCAACATAATCTCTACTTAGTTCCGCTCCTAAACTATAAAATGGAGGCGTAAAAAGTGATAGGCCTATGGTCAGTATTACTATATAAAACACAAAGTGTTGGAAAGCGAATGTACCCAAATTAGATCCAAAGAGACCCCAGACTCCAAACAGTGTGAATGGTAAAGATATCAACAACCAAAACTTTCTTTTTCCAATAGGAACATTAAAGTTGTCGCTTGCCCAACCTACTAAGGGATCTAAAATTCCATCCAACAAACGCATAATTAAAAATATAACTCCGATCCCTAGAAGGGAGATGCCGAATTGACTAGCATAGTGCTCGCTGACAAAAATAAAGAGTGGAAATATTATCAGTGCCAAAGACAGTGCGTTTGATGCATAAATAGTGTGTTGTAAAAAATTTTGGCGCAAAAGAAGCTAATTTTTCTTGAGAGTCACTTGGGTTACATCACCAGCACCAGAAAAAAAGAATGATGCACATGAGGTTAAGTAAAAGTTCCACATTCGCCTAAATCTATCATCAAATCCCATCTCAGATATCTTGTCCCACTTACTGTTGAAACTTTGCGACCAAATACGGAGAGTTTTAGAATAACTTTGTCCAAATTCTTTACTTCTGATAAATTCCAAGTCTGCACTCCGAATTTGTTCAACAAGAGCCGTATAACTTGGTAGCATGCCTCCAGGAAAAATATACTTTTGGAGAAAATCAACACTTTTCCTATATTTAGGAAAATACTTATCATCAATGGTTATAACTTGTAGACATCCCAGACCACCGCTTTTTAGGGAGTTTTTGACAGTTTTAAAATAGATAGGCCAATATTTTTCTCCGACGGCTTCAAACATTTCTATTGACACAACACCATCGTAGACTCCTTTTTCATCTCTATAATCTTGCAACAGAAATGAGCTTTTCTCTGCAAAACCCAATTCAAACATTCTTTTTTTAGAATAATCTAATTGCTCTTTGGACAAGGTCAGGCCGGTGAGTTTGACACCTCGAGTCTTGATAGCATGTTCAGCGAATCCTCCCCAACCACAGCCAATTTCTAAGACGCTGTCACCCTCTTTCAAATTCAAATTTTTGCATATTGATTCATACTTATTTGTTTGCGCGGTAGATAGCACTTCTTTTTTGCTTTTGAAAAGTGCAGACGAGTACGTCATCGTTTTGTCTAGCCATTCTCTATAAAATTGATTGCCTAAATCATAATGGTAGGAGATATTTTTCCTTGCTTGGAATTTCCAATTAGATCTCAACCAATGGTTGAGTCTTTCATACAACCTAACCACGTTAGTTCCAATTAAATCATCGTAAATACCATCACCTGCCAGAAGGAAAAAATCCAATACTGCTTGAAGATCTGGGGTGTCCCACCAACCATCCATATATGATTCTGAAAATCCATTTTGACCCTCTCGCACAAGTCTTGAGAAGAAATTTTCATTCTTCACTACTATACAGGCATTGGCTCCGGCTTTTTTGCTCTCAACAATAAACTTTCTGTTGTCTGGAAGTTGAATTATTAGACTACCCGCGTTAGGGCTCTGTATCATTTTAAATATTGAAGAAAACCATCGTGGTAGATTAGGCTGGCCTTTCACATCTCTTAAAAGTTGTTCCTTCATATTTCCCCCTGAATTAACCTAACTATAAGGTACAATTTTAACCCTCTTAAGATATAAAATTAAAGCATTCCAATGTATTAAAATCAACACTTTTACCAGCATGAGTGGATAACAAAAAAAAGCTTTAGCCAATGTCCAGTCATTAAAATCCTGGAATTTTCCTGTTTGACTGGCAATAAGCAGTAAACCGTCTTTATCTTTTTCGTTAATCTTAATAAATAGTTTTTCATCAGGAGGTAAAATTGTAAAGTGGTACGTTTGGGCCATATCTAT
>CACBAM010000027.1 GCA_902537215.1 uncultured Alphaproteobacteria bacterium | reverse complement strand
TTCATCCGGCACCACAGGAAAACCGACAGTTGTTGCTTACACGAAAAATGATTTGGAAATGTGGGAGCACTTAATTGAGCGATGTCTACGTGCCTCGGGCATGAAAAAGGGAGACATGCTTCATAATGCATATGGTTATGGGCTGTTTACTGGTGGCCTGGGCTTGCATGGAGGGGCTGAAAAAATGGGATTAACGGTTATCCCAGTTTCTGGTGGTATGACAGCAAGACAAGTACAGCTGATCAACGATTTTATGCCTAAAGGCATAACCGTTACACCCTCTTACATTCTATCTATTTTAGATGAATTCAAAGCACAGGGTTTAGACCCTAAGAAATCTTCATTGGAAGTAGGTATTTTCGGAGCTGAGCCTTGGACAAACTCTATGCGTAGCGAGATTGAGTCGCAATTTGATATGCATGCAGTTGATATTTATGGACTATCAGAGGTACTCGGACCAGGAGTGGCTAATGAGTGTGTTGAGTCAAAAGACGGTTTACACGTTTGGGAAGATTATTTTTATCCAGAGATAATCAATGTGGAAACTGGAAATGTTTTAGAGGATGGGGAGAAAGGTGAGTTGGTTTTTTCATCTTTATGCAAAGAGGCCTTTCCTATAATTAGATACAGGACCAAGGATTTAACAAAATTGATGAAGGGTACCGCGCGCTCTATGCGCAGGATGGAAAAGATAACCGGCCGCAGTGATGATATGATGATAATTAGAGGGGTAAATATTTTTCCCACGCAAATTGAGGAACAATTATTAAAAATAGATAGTTTATCCCCTCATTTTCAAATTAAACTGATTAAGGATGGAAGGATGGACAAGATGATAGTGTATACTGAGCACTACAAGTCAGAAGATGTGGAACAATCCTATGTGGAAAATTTGTCCGCTAACCTGAAAAAACGTGTAAAGGACATCATGGGGTTAAGCATTGAGGTAAATGTTGGAAAAAAAGGCTCGGTGCCAAGGTCCGAAGGAAAGGCTGTAAGAGTAATTGACGAAAGATAATATCAAACGGAGGAAAAATTGGAAAAGCGAACAACTAAAGGAAAAAGCAAGCTTTATGAGAGCGTAACAGAAACTATAGGGGATACGCCTTGCATAAGAATAAATACTCTAGCACCCAAGCATGTAAATATGTATGTCAAAGCTGAGTTTTTTAATCCCGCCAGTTCAGTCAAGGACCGTCTAGCAATAAGTATTATAGAAAATGCTGAGCAAAAAGGCTTGCTCAAGCCAGGCCAGACAGTAGTCGAAGCAACAAGTGGCAACACGGGTATCGGATTGGCAATGGTGTGTGCGGCTAGGGGCTATCCGCTTGTCGTGACTATGGCAGACAGTTTTTCGATAGAGCGAAGGAAAATTATGAGATATTTGGGCGCCAAAGTTGTTTTGACGCCTAGAGCCGAAAAGGGTTTTGGAATGTATAATAAGGCAAAAGAGCTGGCCGAAAAAAATGGATGGTTTTTTGCACAACAATTTGAAACAGAAGCAAATGCAGAAATACATCAAAATACCACAGCACAAGAGATTTTGACTGACTTCTCGGATGTTGGATTGGATTATTGGGTTAGTGGGTATGGTACTGGAGGAACTGTTTCTGGAGTTGGACGGGTATTAAGAGAAAAAAGTCCTGGAACCAAAATAATTTTAACCGAGCCGGAAAACGCAGCTTTGATTGGGAGTGAATTGAAGCAAGATAGACATTCCGACAATACACCAGCTACAAGTCACTCTTCTTGGAATCCCCATTTGATCCAGGGGTGGACACCAGATTTTATACCATTTGTTCTGCAGGAGGCCATAGATAATAACTATTTTGACAAGTTGCTTCCCGTTTCCGGTGAGCAAGGAATTACATGGGCAAAAAGATTAGCGCGAGCGGAAGGAATTATTACAGGAATATCGGGAGGTTCAACATTTGCAATTGCTATGGAAGTTGCAAAAGATGCCCCACCTGACTCAAATATCTTGTGTATGTTGCCTGATACTGGAGAAAGGTATCTGTCTTCACCCCTTTTTGAAGAAATTCCTGAAGAAATGACTGATGACGAGAAAAAAATATCACTGTCGACACCGAATTATCAACTATAGTAATAAAAGATAACTTTTATGCTTGATTCGTTTTGTCCACGACGGCTTAGAATCATGCTCAAAAAGATATTTTTAAAAATTAATCTTCACAAAAAGACATAAAAGATAAAAAAAGTGCTTTAAATCAATAACTTAGAAATTTGTTACTGATTCTCAGTGAAATTCAAAAAAGGGCTTTAATTTAACCGGTCAAGTCAATAGCTTTTTTATCAACAATTTTATCCACAGGCACTATCTCATTGAAAAATCTAAAAAATTGCTTTTTTTCTTACAGTAAATTTTCTAAGTAGTAGGATCATTGCTAGGCTTTAGTAGACAGACGTAACGGAGGCTAACACCGTTATCAAGCCCGATTTGTTTATCACGATTCGGTTTTTTATTCAGTGATTTTGCAGCTTTAACACATGCATTTTTTGTTAGATAGGATCGATTCAGATCACTAATAGAATGCGATACATCGAACCCAATGCCACTTACTACAGAATATAGGAATAAACCCCACATCTGGTCAACCATTAGAGAACTCCCTTTATAACAATAAATACTATTAGTTGGTAATAATACTACTCGTAATTTCCTATTCATGATAGACCAATAAATGTTTTCATTAGGAGAAATAGTTGACAAAAATTTATTTGGCATACGGATCGAATTTAAACCATCGACAAATGGCGGACAGGTGCCCCGATGCAAGATATCTGGGAAATACAATGCTGAAAGACTGGAGACTAATATTTAAGTCGGTCGCTACTATTGAAAAAGATTTAGGTAAACATGTACCTGTAGGAGTTTTTCAAATCACTGAGGAGTGTGAAAAAGCTCTGGATATTTATGAAGACTATCCACAGTTATACGATAAGAAGGAATTAAATGTCATATTAGATGGCACTCAGGTGACAGCAATGACCTATATTATGGTTGGAAAATATGGCATTGCTCCACCATCTAGAAAGTATTTCAATGTGATTAGCGAAGGCTACAAAAACTGCGATTTAAACTTAGATTTTTTACTGGAGGCCCATGAAAATTCTATTATAGCTGACAGTGGTAAAGGATATGAAAGTGCTCGATGGAAGCAATGATCAGCTAGTATCTAACGCATTTTTTTTAAAAAGGGCAGTATTTACTACTGCCCTTATTTTTCGATCTTAGTCTTCCTCTGGTAAAACTAAATTAAGTATGACTGCGACTATAGCTGTTGGTGCTACAGCTGAAGTAGCTAACACTTTTACTACACCTGGAAGATATTGAACCGCGGAAGGTACTAAATTCAAGCCTAACCCTACAGCCAATGAAACGGCGATTATAACCATATTTCTTCTATTAAGTTTAACTTCACTTAATACATTTAGGCCGGCTGCTGCCACCATTCCGAACATAACTATAACACCGCCGCCTAATACTGGAAGTGGCATAGAGGCTATAATTGCACCTATTTTTGGAATCAGGCCACAGACAACCAAAACTATTGCTCCAATTGTCACTACATGACGAGACATAACCCCTGTCATACCTACTATACCGACGTTTTGGCTAAATGAGGTATTTGGTAACCCTCCAAAAACTCCCGCTACAGCGCTACCCAGTCCATCGGCATATGTTGCACCTGAAATTTCTTCATCGGTTGCTTCTCTACCTGCCCCAGCCTTTGTAGTTGCTGATGTGTCTCCGACTGTCTCTATCGCAGAAACAATACAAACCAATGTAACTGCGATTACAGCACCGAGACTGAATTCAAAGCCATAAGGTAATGGTGTGAGGCCGGAAAACCAACTCGCTTTAGCTACGGGTGCAAAGTTGACCATTCCTTGCGCAAACGCAAGGATGTAACCAGCTATTATACCAATTAATACAGCCGCATTCGATATTAAGCCTTTCCCAAAAAACTTACATATCAAAGCAACAATTACAACAGCACCTGCTACACTCCAATGCATTAGAGAGCCAAAGCTTTCCGCTTCCATTTGGAATTTTGCAGCGCCTCCAGCGGCATACTTGATTGCAACTGGAATTAAATAAAGGCCAATTGCTAGGATAACTAGCCCTGTAACTAGTGGTGGAAATAGCCACCTGATGTCTTTAATTACAGCACCAAGTAGAAAGTGAATTACACCTCCTATTATACAGGATGTTAATGCAACGGATAGACCTTGGGTTGCGGCAATACCTGCTAATACGCCCACAAAAGCAAAACTAGTTCCTTGCATAATAGGTAGCCTTGCACCCACTGGTCCAAAACCGACTGTTTGAAATAGTGTTGCTATACCGGCAAAAAGCATAGCCATTTGAATTAAATAGATCTGCTCTGCTCCTCCAAATGCCAATCCTGCAGCACCAGCCACTATTACCGATGGAGTAACATTAGAAGCAAACATAGCAAGGACATGTTGAAGTCCCAAGGCGCTAGCTTCTCCTAATGGTGGTGTCATGTTTGGATCTGCGTATTGACTATTTATATTTGAATTACTCATCAATTTCTCCTTATATTGTTGTTGATAGAGTACTAGACACAAGATATGCTAATTAAGTATCTATGGCAATATATTAACGCTTCGGTAGTTTTTCAGTGGTTAAACTGTGACAAAGTTCCTACACTACTTAAATCCAACTAATTAAAAGACACGCAAGTTGAATAATAAAATTGAAAATACTTTATTTCAGTGCAGAGCAATAAATAAGGAATTTGGAAACGTTAGGGCAAATAACGACATTTCTATAAATGTAAGATCTTCCCAAATCCATGCATTATTAGGCGAAAACGGAGCTGGAAAATCTACGCTTGTAAAAATCATCTATGGGTTGCTCCAGCCAGACAGCGGTACTATGACGTTTTTAAATGAGGAATATTCCCCAAAGAGTCCCAAGGATGCAAGAGCCTTAGGCGTCGGTATGGTGTTCCAACACTTTTCTTTATTTGAACCTCTGACGGCATTTGAAAATATCTTAGTGGGATTAGATAAGGAGCTTGGTGAAAAGGAACTCCATGCGAGTGTAATAATGTTATCTGAAAGTTATGGCTTAGAAGTAAATCTATCTTCTTTTATAGGAGATTTATCAGCTGGAGAACGGCAAAGAGTTGAGATTATCCGTGCCTTGATACAAAAGCCCAAGCTTTTGATTATGGATGAACCAACATCGGTTCTCACACCATTTGAATGTGAGAGCTTATTTAAGACTTTGAAAAAATTGGCTAGCGAAGGAACTTCTATTCTTTACATATCACACAAGTTAAAGGAAATTGCCGATTTATGTGACACGGCATCTGTTCTCAGAAAAGGCGCAATAGTTGGCGAGTATGATCCAAAAAAAATGACACCAAGAGAGCTCGGAGAGATAATGGTTGGCCAATCATTATTCAAACCTAAACGACCAGTGGCAGCAAATAAAAGTAACAAAGTTCTTTCTGTAAAAATAAACGAAGTTAAACCTGATACACAGTTTGGAGTGACATTAAAAAATATTGATCTTGCGGTTTATCAGTCCGAAATTCTAGGCATTGGGGGAGTTGCGGGTAATGGACAAGAAGAGCTAATGCAAGTTCTCACGGGAGAGAAAAAAGATCGGAATGTTTCTATCAAATATATGGATAATGATATTGAAATGCTCAATCCTCGAGAAAGGCGAGAAATTGGGTTGGCTTTTGCTCCTGAAGAAAGACTTGGACATGCAGCCGTTGGAAATCTTAATTTATTGGAGAATAGCCTTATAACAGACCCTAAAAAACGCTTTCAAATGAAAATGGGTTTTATCGATTTTAGTGAATTAAGTGAATATACGAATGAAATAATTGAGAAATTTAACGTAAAGACCACTGGTGTAAGTGCACTTGCTTCATCACTGTCTGGTGGTAATCTCCAGAAGTTTGTTGTTGGAAGAGAGATTGGGCAAAAACCTTCCTTATTCATAGTAAACCAACCTACATGGGGTGTAGATCCTCTCTCAGCGGCAAATATAAGACAGGCAATTGTTGATATAGCAAATACAGGTGCTGCTATTATTTTAATAAGCCAAGACTTAGATGAGATCCTTGAAATATCAAATAAGGTTGCTTTTTTGACAAATGGGAATCTTTCAATACCGACTAACACTATGGATATAAAAACAGACGAAATCGGTGCAATAATGGGTGGAATAAGTGATTAGAGGTATGCTTTATGTTTAAGCTAATTCCGAGAGAAAATGTTTCTCCGGTTCTATCTTTGCTAGGCCCATTATTTTCCGTTGGGCTCACGATGATAGTTGGAGGAATACTATTTTATTTTCTTGGAGTAGATCCCTTTGCCGCTATAAAAATGATATTTTGGGATCCTTTAATGAGCGAAACATTTTCAACATACTCTATTCCACAAATTTTTATAAAAGGGGCTCCTTTGATTTTGATCGCGCTCGGCCTTTCTGTTGGCTTCAAAGCAAATGTCTGGAATATAGGAGCAGAGGGTCAGTACATTATGGGAGCCATATTTGGTGCATCATTTGCACTTTCTCTTTATCCGTTGGAAAGTATTGTTATCTTTCCTGCAATGATATTAATCGGTGTCATAGGAGGATGTTTATGGTCAATGATTCCAGCTTTTTTGAAAGTCAAGTTTCAAGTCAACGAGATACTAGTTTCTCTAATGCTAGTATATGTAGCGGAGCAAATTCTAGCTCTTGCATCATTGGGATTTTTAAGAAATCCGGATGGTGCTGGTTTTCCTGGTTCTCGTAATTTGAACCAATACACATCAGCCTCAAACGCTGAGATTATTGCGGGAACTGGAATACATCTGGGAGTGCTACTTTCTTTATTGATGGTCATTTTTTTCTACGTGCTATTATTTCGGCACAGCCTGGGGTTCAAAATAAAGCTACTTGGAAATTCCCCAAAAGCGTCAGGTTTCTCTGGCGATAACCCTAACAAGCTCATCTTTCTTTGTTTAACTTTGTCTGGAAGTTTAGCTGGTTTGGCTGGAATAATGGAAGTAGCTGGACCTGCGGGACAGATCAACATTGACTTTAATGTCGGCTACGGATTTACGGCTATAATAGTAGCATTTCTTGGCAGGCTAAACCCTATTGGCATTTTTTTCGCTGGTATAGTCATGGCACTAACTTATGTTGGGGGAGAGCTTACGCAATTCATGCTTAATTTACCAGCTGCCGCAATCCAGGTTTTCCAGGGAATGCTTTTATTTTTCTTGCTCTCATTTGATCTCTTTGTTCATTACAAAATAAAACTCAAAGGAAATAAGTAAATGGATCTTTCGGAAATTAATTTCGCTGTCTTGGTTGCTAGCCTAATCGTGGCCTCAACACCGCTGGTTCTAGCGGCTCTTGGGGAGTTGATTGTTGAAAAATCAGGTGTCTTGAACCTTGGTGTTGAAGGCATGATGATAATAGGTGCGGTTACCGGTTTTATAGTTGGAGTAGAAACTGGGTCTGCCTATGTTGGGATGATGGCCGCAGCAATGGCGGGAGCACTTCTTTCTCTACTATTCGCATTTATTATTTTGATAATGCAGGCTAATCAGGTGGCGTCGGGCCTAGCCTTAACTATTTTTGGGCTGGGAATAGCAGCTCTAATGGGTCACCCTTACACTGGTATAAAATCACCACAAATTTCAACCATTTCAATTCCTTTTATAAGTGAAATCCCAGTACTCGGAACAATGTTTTTCCAACATGATTTGATAGTTTATCTATCGCTAATATCTGTGCTAGTCATTTGGTACTTTCTTAATCGTATGAGAGCAGGACTCATCCTCAGATCAGTAGGGGAAGATCATGATGTAGCACATTCATTAGGTTACAGAGTAGTAACTATCCGGTTTTTGGCTATTACTTTTGGTGGAGCGATGGCCGGAGTTGGAGGAGGATATCTATCACTCGTGAGAGTTCCACAATGGACAGAGGGAATGACGGCCGGGGCAGGCTGGATTGCCCTTGCTCTCGTTGTATTTTCGGGATGGAGACCCTTTCGGTTACTTATAGGAGCCTATATTTTCGGCGGTATAACAATTCTTCAGTTAAACTTGCAAGCAATTGGGGTAAATATAAACATTGCGTTATTATCTATGGCTCCATATCTTGCAACGATATTAGCTTTAGTGGTAATATCAATGAGTCGATTCCGCGGGAATAGGGGAGCTCCGGGATGTTTAGGTAGATCGTTTGTGAAGATAACATAACACTTATTTAAAAATGGAGAGAATATGAGACAATTTATGAAATATTTTTCAGCTTCTTTTTTATTCATATCAATGGTGATTACTTCAAGTATCGCTATTGCGGCGGATTATAAAGTAGGCTTTATATACATTGGTCCTCCAGGGGACCACGGTTGGAATTATCAACATGACGTTGGGAGAAAAGCTGTGGATGAGGCTTTCGGAGATAAAGTAGAAACAGTCTTCCAAGAAAATGTTCCAGAAAGTGCTGACGCTGAACGCGTAATGACCCAAATGGCTCTCTCTGGGGCAGATATGATTTTTGCTACGTCTTTTGGTTACATGGAACCCGTGCTAAATGTTGCAAAGAAGTTCCCGAAAGTAAAATTTGAACATGCCACTGGATATATGACTGCCGATAATGTCTCAACTTATAGTGCGAGGTTCTATGAAGGCAGAACAGTGGCAGGCCATATTGCAGGAAAGATGACCAAATCCAATACAATTGGATATGTCGCATCATATCCCATTCCTGAGGTTGTTAGAGGGATAAATTCTGCTTATCTTGCCGCAAAGAAAGCTAATCCAAATGTGGAATTCAAAGTTATCTGGATTTTCACATGGTATGACCCTGCTAAAGAGGCTGATGCCGCAAAAACCTTAATTTCCCAGGGTGCAGACGTCATATTACAGCACGTTGATAGTTCTGCTATAATGACCGTCGCTGAAGAAGCGGGTGTGTATGCCTTTGGTCAGGCATCTGATATGAGTGCCTTTGGCCCTAATGCTCATTTGACGGCTATTATCAATGGATGGGCTCCATATTATGTAAAAAAGGTTAAACAGGGTATGGACGGAACTTGGAAGGGTGCTGAGCAAACTTTCGATGGAATTGGAGCGGGCATGGTCATTATTGGACCTCTTTCCGATAAGATTCCAGACAGTGTAAAGAAAGAGGCAATGGAAATCAGAGATGGTATTGCTTCGGGAACACTTCATTCCTTTACAGGTCCAATCAATAAGCAAGATGGTTCGCCATGGCTAAAAGCTGGCGAAACAGCTGACATGGGTACTTTACTAGGCATGAACTTCTATGTTGAAGGTATTGAGGGTGATATCCCGCAATAAGGTAAATTTGATAGTGGAAAAAGG
>CACBAM010000026.1 GCA_902537215.1 uncultured Alphaproteobacteria bacterium | reverse complement strand
AACAGTTAATCGACTGGGTCCCGACCCTCTGCGGTTTTTAGAGCATAAATACGGAGAACTTGGGCTTATATTTCTACTAATAACTCTTTCAATTTCACCACTTTTTAAATACGCGAAGATTAATTTAAAGAGGTATAGACGTTGCATTGGATTGGTTGCATTTTATTATATCGTCGCCCACATTTGTGTATATTTTTTCCTCGATATCGGTCTCTCAATTGATATCTTGTTATCTGATCTACAAAAAAGATATTATATAATTGCAGGCTTTTTTGCTTTCATAATTTTGATACCCTTAGCGCTCACGTCGAATAATTTTGCACTTCGTAAATTAAATATTAAGACATGGAATAGGATCCACAGCTTTATCTATATAGCAATAGTGTTATCAATTTTTCATTTCATTTTGATGTCTAAAACCTGGACAGGAGAGTTATATTTCTACACAGGCATAACAATTTTTATTCTCATTCTGAAGATAAAAAGCTCTGGGGTTTATAAAAAACTTTCAACGTATTCTAACGCCGACATTTCGAAATAGGCAGCATGTTTATAGCCAATATCGATTGGATTGGGGTCTATTATTTCAATATCTATTGAGTTGGACGCCGCTATTCTAAGTGCTATTGCTGTAATATTTACACTAAAGGAAGTTCCCATAAAAACCATTTTGTCTGCTTTAATCATTCTTCGTTGAGCCTCACCTATCCTGTATAAATCTGTATAAATTTCATCAAACAAAAGTACGAACGGTTTTAGCGAGTAACCTAGAGTAGGATGATATTTTTGTTGTTTGTTTTTTTCTATTTTAAAATACTTCAGCAGTGTTTTAATCAAAGAGTCATCTGACTTTGGGTCATTATCGTGAGTGAACCCAAGACGAGATATTTTCTCCCAGGGAGCATCAATTATCGAAGAGTCTTTACCCTCCTCTGCAAAAATGGAGACTTTATCTAGACGGCCGTGTATCGGGATATATCTTGTATTACCGGCTTTTCCGTCTAGCCCATCAATGTTTTGTGTAATCAAATTCTTATTTGCGAGCCATCGATGAACATCATTTGGTTGAGCATTTCTATATTTCGCAAACCGTTTGAAATACCACAAAAGAAATTGTTCGGGATTACTTAAATACATATATCTTGTTGCCATTTCCTGAGGTGTATAGTTTTCACTACCGATAGTCCAAAATCCATCGGCACCACGAAAAGTGGGAATGCCACTATCAGAACTTACACCAGCTCCAGTTATATATAGAGTTCCCATTTTTTTTAATTTAGTATAAAATTACAACGTATTTGAATTAAAAGGATATTATGAAACTTAAATTCTTTCCAATAATTTTAGGCTTATTTATCTCTTTCTTTGCACAAAACGCTGTTGGGCAAGACTTCGTTGTCAAAAAAGAGTATCGCGATTGGGCTGTTTACTCTTCTTCATCTAATGAATGCTTTCTAGCCTCAAAAGCAAAAAGAACAGCCTCATATTTTAATTCCAGAGAGGTTTTAGGCAAAAATAGGCAAAATTCATTCATATATTTATCCATAAATAAAAATAACACAGACTATTCAATGTCATATTTCTCTGACTATCCATTGAAAATCAATATTTCTGGCTCTATGAATATTGATAATAGAAAGGTATTTGGGCTAATGGCTTTGAATTCTAATGAAAACTCTAGAAGTAAGCATGCTGTAATAAAAGGCTTTATGAAAGAGGATATAACATTGCTCCTTGGTGGGAATAGATTAACAATTGAATTACAAGGCATAGATGGCTCTATGCTAGTAGATCAATTTAGCTTGATAGGATTTACAAAATCATTTAATTATCTTCTCTCATCTTGCAACTAAAATCCGATACTAAATAAAAATGAGTTCTGCTTTAATAATCATAGATATGCAAAACGACTTTTGTCATGGTGGAGCACTGGCAGTTAAAGATGGTGAAAAGCTTGTAGAACCTATAAACTGTGCCCAAGAAAAATTTGATACAATAATTTTAACTCAAGATTGGCATCCTAAGGAACATAGCTCATTTGCATCAAATAATAGCGCCAAAGTTTACACAAACATAGAAATGGATTATGGCTCTCAAATTCTATGGCCTGATCACTGCATTCAAGGTTCACTAGGAGCAAATTTTCATAAAAATTTAAATACTAATAACTCAAATCTTATTCTTAGAAAGGGATGCAATCCAAAAATTGATAGTTACTCCGCTTTTTTTGAAAATGACAAAAGTACAACCACTGGACTAGAAGGATATTTAGAAAAAAAAGAAATAAAGAGACTTTATTTATGTGGGTTAGCTTTTGATTATTGTGTTTTTTATTCTGCGTTAGATGGGATAAATCTAGGCTTTGATGTGTTTGTTTTTCAAGATTTAACCAAAGCTATTAATCTCAACAACTCTGAGAGACTTGCAAGAAAAACGATGATTGAAAAAGGAATAAAGTTAATCAATTTTATTTAAAATAAAAAAACCGGCAGTTGAAATCCGCTTTAAACTAACTACATTATTGTAGCAATACTTGGAGGATACCATGTCGACATTTGATGAAAGAAAAGATGGTTTTGAGAATAAATTCGCACATGAGCAAAACTTAACATTTAAAATCGAAGCATTGAGAAATAAGCTGTTAGGGGCTTGGGCTGCTGAACTTAAAGGCTTAGGCGAAGATGAAACCGAACAATATATCAAAGATGTTGTTAAGTCAGATTTCCAAGAAGCGGGAGACGAAGATGTGTTCAGAAAACTAAAAGATGACCTCGAAGGGTTAGTTGATGATCAAGCCATTAGAGCAAAGATGAATGAATGTCTACAAGCTGCTAAGAATAGAGTATCAAATGGCTAGTCTATAGAAAATTTATATCCCTTTAAAAGTAGTAATTTTTAAATTTGTTTTTGTTAAATATGGATGCATCATCATATTACGCCCATGCACTACCAACGTCACCTGAATCTTTATATAAGTTGCTTAAGAACTTAAACATTGAATTTAAGATTTTTGAACATCCTCCTTTATTTACTGTAAATGATGCGAAGAAGTATAGAGGAAATATGCATGGGTTTCATACTAAGAACTTATTCCTACGAGACAAAAAGAAAAAAAATTATTTGGTTATCGCTCACGAAGATAGCTTAATCGATCTAACTCTATTAACTGAAAGAATTAGATCATCAAGGCTTTCTTTTGGGAGTGAAAAAAGGCTTTTTGAGGAACTTGGAGTATTTCCAGGAGCTGTAACCCCATTAAGCGTAGTAAATAACAAAGAAAAGGATATAAATATCTTCTTAGATGCTAAGATGTCAGGAGAAGACACAATTTTTTGTCATCCACTTGTAAATGATAGAACAATATCTTTGAGCTATAATAGCCTTTTAATTTATTTTGATTATCTAGGTTTATCTTTCGAAACAGTAAATTTGATTTTCTAGCTTTTTCTTTCAACATATTGTTTTAGCTTAATAATTTCACTTTGAGACATGCTGTAGCTATGTTCTGTATCTGGAAAAGTATTAGCTTTTACTGAGCTAACAAATTCTCTGAAGGCGTTTTCAGCCACATCGGCAACATTTCCAAAACGCTTAGCAAATTTTGGCTTAAATGTATTAAATCCTCCTATCAAATCATAGCCATTTAATAATTGGCAGTTTCCCGCTGCACCAGCACCAATTGAAAACGTAAATATAGATACAGCTCTATCAACTTCGCGAGCTACCTCTGCCGGGACCGCTTCGATCTCTATTCCTACCGCACCAGCGTTCTGTATAGCAATTGCATCTTCGATAATTTTAACCGCATCTTCAGCATTTTTGCCCTGCATCTTGAAACCACCATATACGTGAACCAAATGAGGTAATAGTCCGACATGGCTCATAACGGGAATTCCTGCTGAGGATACTGCGCTAATAATATCAGCTCTATCTTTCCCGCACTGTAATTTGATCGCATCAGCACCGCTCTCTTTCATCATCTTTGAAGCATTTTTAATTGCCAAATTTTTTGTAGAATAAGAGCCATAGGGCATAGCTAATATACAAAATGTATTCGGAGCACCTTTTCTGACAGCCTTGCAGTGTTGTATCATCTGATCAACCGTTACTGAAAGAGTATTCTGATGACCATAGAGCGTCATTCCCAAGCTATCACCAACTCCGATTATATCTATACCAGCTGCTTCTGCCCATTGAGCAGACAGAAATTCTCCAACTGCAACCATGGCCAAGCGTTCGTTATCAGCCTTCTTTTTCTTAAGATCTAGAATAGTGAGCTTATCTTTTTTCTTAACCAATTCTCGTACCTTAATGGCGCGGTTGACGGGGCTCGAACCCGCGACCTCCGGCGTGACAGGCCGGCACTCTAACCAGCTGAGCTACAACCGCGCGTATGAACATAAGTTCACAGTTGGTGGGTGATGAGAGACTCGAACTCCCGACATCTTCGGTGTAAACGAAGCGCTCTACCAGCTGAGCTAATCACCCATTAATATTTGATTAGCCTCTTTCTATCTTAAACTCAAGAAATAATTCGCTTAAGAATCAATCAATTTAGTTGGGTAGCTCAACTTCACTTGACTTTTTACTTGTAAGATTTTCGTTATTTTCATAATCAGAGAAATCCCAATCTATACTTTGTAACTTTTCTGTAAGGGCGACACTCAAAACCTCTTCTACGGTTGTCACTGGAATAATTTCTAGGTCGTTTTTTACGTTATCAGGGATATCTACCAAATCCTTTGCGTTTTCTTTTGGAATGATGACGATCTTTATTCCCCCACGTAATGCTGCAAGGAGTTTTTCTTTCAAACCTCCAATCGGCAACACATTTCCTCGAAGAGTTACCTCTCCTGTCATAGCGACCTCTTTTCTTATTGGTGTCTCAGATAGCATACTTACTATTGAGGTGACCATCGCGATGCCAGCTGATGGGCCATCTTTAGGTGTAGCGCCTTCAGGAACATGCACATGTATATCGTACTTGTCAAACAAAGTTGGAATAATACCAAACGATGGTGATCTAGAGCGCACAAAGCTCGAAGCAGCATCAATACTTTCTTTCATGACTTCACCGAGCTTTCCAGTAGATTTCATTCTACCTTTTCCAGGCAACTTTATTGCCTCAATTGAAAGAAGATCACCACCAACTTCAGTCCACGCTAGACCGGTTGCAACGCCTATTTGATTTTGTTCTTCGGCTAAGCCATATTTGAATTTCTTAACTCCAAGAAGATCGCTTATGTTCTTATCATCAACTTTTACAGACTTTTTCTTATCCTTAATTATATGTGTTAAAACTTTCCTGCATAATTTAGAAATTTCTCTCTCAAGATTTCTGACACCTGCTTCTCTTGTGTAATGGCGTATTATTTCATAAAGACCTTTATCTTTGAGTAAAAATTCGTTTTCGTTTAAGCCATGATTATCAACTTGCTTTTTAATAAGATGTCTTTTGGCAATCTCGGCCTTTTCGTCCTCAGTATATCCAGATAGCTGAATGACTTCCATCCTATCAAGTAGTGGTCTGGGCATGTTGAAAGTGTTAGCTGTTGTAATAAACATCACATCTGACAAGTCATATTCAACTTCTAAATAGTGATCTGAGAAAGTAGAGTTTTGTTCAGGATCCAAAACTTCGAGCATTGCGCTAGCAGGGTCTCCTCTAAAATCATATCCCATTTTATCTATTTCATCTAATAATATCAGTGGGTTAGATGTCTTGGCTTTTTTCATACTCTGAATGATTTTTCCAGGCATTGATCCTATATAAGTTCGTCTATGGCCTCTTATTTCACTCTCATCTCTAACTCCGCCTAATGAGATCCTGATAAATTCCCTATTAGTTGCCTTTGCTACCGACTTTCCTAAAGAAGTTTTACCAACGCCGGGAGGGCCTACAAGACACAATATTGGTCCCTTCAGCTTTTTACTTCGATGTTGTACAGCCAGATATTCAATAATTCTTTCCTTGACTTTCTTAAGACCAAAATGATCGTTATCCAAGATTTTTTGAGCATGATTTAGATCTGATTTTATTCTAGATTTTTTTCTCCAAGGAATAGTCAAAAGCCAATCCAAATAATTTCTCACAACTGCTGATTCAGCTGACATCGGGGACATTGATTTCAATTTTTTCAACTCAGCAACCGCTTTTTCTTTTGCTTCTTTACTAAGTTTTGTTTTATCTATCTTACCTTGGATCTCTGCAATTTCGTCCTGCCCTTCAGGACCATCTCCTAACTCTTTTTGGATAGCTTTCATTTGCTCATTGAGATAATACTCACGCTGGGTTTTCTCCATCTGGTTTTTAACCCTTGTTTTAATCTTTTTTTCTACGCGTAAGACACTCAACTCACCTTGAATAATTTCAAGTATCTTCTCGAGCCTCTTCTGTACGTCAGAAATTTCAAGAAGCTCCTGTTTTTTTTCAACAGTTAAATTAAGGTGTCCTGCAATTGAGTCTGAGAGCATTACAGGATCTGAAGCTTTTCTAATAGCTTCTAAGGATTCTTCCGTTATATTTTTATTAAGCTTTGAGTACCGATCAAATTCCGTTGAAACGGTCCTCCTCAATCCTTCAATCTCATCACCCTCGAAATTGCTATCGATAATTTCTTCACAAAATGCTTCGAGGAATTTATTTTTACTCAAAAATTCTGATATCTTCACACGATGTTTTCCCTCTATCAAAATTTTTACTGCTCCATCAGGTAATTTTAAAACCTGCAGGACGTTGGCTATTACCCCTACTTTATAAATACTATCTTCTCCAGGGTTATCATCTCCTGCGTCTTTTTGCGCAACGAGGAGTATCTGTTGCTCTGTTTTCATCACTTCTTCTAAGGCAAAAACCGATTTTTCTCGCCCAACGAAAAGTCGCACTATCATGTTTGGGAAAACAACGATGTCTCTTAGGGGTAAAACAGGAATGGGTGATTTTACTGCGCTCATGATATCCTCCGATCTCTCACTCAACTATATATGATATCAAAACAAAGAAATTCAAGCTTGGTACTTTAGAAATATAGCTGTTTTGTTTTTTTAAACTATCATTTAAAAAATTTTTTAGCAAAAGCAGTGAACTCGCCTTGTTTTATGAGCTCTCTAATGTTTTTCATCAGACCTATATAAAAGTGTAAATTATGATGCGTTAGTAGCATAGATGCTAAAATCTCATTGGAGCGAACCAGATGACTGAGATATCCCTTGGAATAGTTAGAGCAACAATAACAAAAACAAGCTTCATCAATTGGACTATTATCCAATTGATATTGCGCATTCTTTAAATTAATCGTTCCATTTTTAACAAAAGCTTGACCATTTCTGCCTGATCTTGTTGGAATTACGCAGTCAAACATATCTACTCCTCGTAGTACGGCGCCGACAATATCACTAGGCTTACCAACACCCATCAAGTATCTAGGCCTATCTTTAGGAAAAAAGTCAGTAGAATAATCTAAGACCTCAAACATCTTTTTTTGAGGCTCTCCAACGGCAAGACCCCCTATAGCATAACCGTCAAAACCAATATCATTTAGATAACGTGAACTTTCTTCCCTTAGATCTTTAAACATCCCCCCTTGTTGAATTCCAAATAGTATGGAACCATTTGACCCTTTAAATGAGGATTTAGACCTCTCAGCCCATCGTGACGACAATTTCATACTTTTTTCTGCGACTTCTTTTTCTACAGGGAACGGAGTACACTCATCAAAGGCCATAATGATAGTGCTCTTTAATGTTTCCTGGATCATTATTGAAGCTTCAGGAGTTAGCAAAAACTTCTTGCCATCTATATGAGAACGAAAGGTAACCCCCTTCTCATCTAGTTTCCTGAGCTTTGAAAGGCTCATTACTTGGAAACCTCCACTATCAGTGAGAATTGGACCTGACCAATTCATAAACTTATTCAAACCTCCCAATTGGTTGACTATTTTTTCTCCAGGCCTAAGCATGAGGTGATAGGTGTTGCAAAGAAGAATTTGAGCTCCGATCTTTTCAAGCGTTTCGGGAAGCATTGCCTTCACAGTTGCAGCAGTTCCAACCGGCATGAAAACGGGAGTTTCGATATTGCCCCTAGCAGTTTTTAATAATCCAGCTCTAGACTTTCCTTCAACATGAGAAACTGAAAAGTGATTTAGTTTCATAATTTAATTCCTCTTGAATTTCTGTTAGCTTGTAAATATATTAATATTAGAAAAATGAGTTGAGCAACAATGTCATATAACAGTAATAATGTCGAACCAGAATATAAAGATGAGGCGCAAATATTAAAGCCATCAAGTACCGAGCATCCTCTTTATGGAAAGATAGTCGATGCTTGCAAAACAGTGTATGATCCCGAGATTCCAGTAAATATTTACGATCTAGGTCTAATTTATACAGTAGAGATAAGCGAAGATAATGACGCCAAGATTTTAATGTCATTAACAGCACCTGGCTGTCCAGTTGCTGGTGAAATGCCCGGATGGGTTTCTGATGCCGTCAAGCCGATAGAAGGGCTAAAGTCTGTGCATGTAGAGATAGTCTGGGAGCCGCAGTGGGGAATGGAAATGATGTCCGATGAGGCTAGGTTAGAGCTAGGGTTTATGTAATTTTCAATGAGTAACTTTCTAAGCATAAGTAATTCAGCGGCTAACCATATCAGAAAGATAATGGAGAATGGTGCTGGGAAAGCATTGAGAATAGGTCTCAAGAAAGGAGGCTGCGCTGGGATGGAATATACAATGGAGTATGTAAATGAAATCTCCGATGCCGACGAGATAGTTGAAGTAGATGGCGCGAAGGTTGTAATAGCACCAACAGCTCAGATGTTTCTATTTGGAACCGAAATAGATTATGAGAGTGGGCTATTGGAGTCTGGATTTAAATTTATTAATCCTAATGTTTCAGAAACATGTGGGTGTGGAGAGTCTATAAAGTTTGATGTCAGCTGAATATAATTTGGACAATGAAAAATAATAACAAAATTATAGCAGCTAATTGGAAAATGAATGGATCTGAAGAACTCATGAAAGAGTTCTCGCAATTATCGCGCGCAAAACGTAACGTTATAATCATATGCCCACCTTTTACGCTTTTAGATTCAGCGAAAACAATTTTACCTAATTTTATAAAAATTGGTGCACAAAATTGTAGCGAGGAAGAGAAAGGCGCTTTTACAGGAGAAATATCAGCATCAATGCTTAAAGAGAAAAGCGTGTCACACGTTCTGATAGGACACTCTGAGCGTCGCACTTTATTTAACGAGACTGATGATATGATCCTTAAGAAAGTTAAGGCTGCAATTAAGAGTAAACTTACCCCTATAGTATGTATTGGCGAAACACTGTCAGAAAAGGAAGCCAACAAAACATTACAAGTACTTGATAGTCAGATCAATGGATCACTAGCCAAGATTGAACCTAACGAACAAGTTATAGTTGCGTATGAACCTGTTTGGGCAATAGGAACTGGATTGACACCTGATGAGAATGAAATAAAAGAAAGTCACCTGTACATCAAAACAAAACTTAACCAACATTTTAATACTGATATCCCCATTTTATATGGTGGATCAGCTAATTCAGAAAACTGTAGTCAAATAATTTCAATAGACAATGTTGGAGGCTTGCTCGTAGGTGGAGCCTC
>CACBAM010000025.1 GCA_902537215.1 uncultured Alphaproteobacteria bacterium | reverse complement strand
TTGAGCACATCATTATGTGCCTTCTCTACCTCGTCAAAAAGAACTACTTGATAGGGTTTTCTCCTTATAGCTTCAGTCAAAGCACCTCCTTCTTCAAAACCGACGTATCCAGGCGGTGAACCAATTAGCCTAGCAACAGAATGTTTTTCCATATATTCAGACATATCTATCCTAGTCATCGCCTCTCTATCTTGAAATAAAAATTCAGATAACGCTTTACTTAATTCCGTCTTTCCCACACCGGTTGGTCCTAAAAATAAAAAAGACGCAAGAGGCCTTTTTAAGTCTGACAAACCTGCTTTTGCACGTCTAATTGCTTTTGACACGCTTTCAACTGGTTTCCTTTGTCCAATAACACTTTGTGAAAGCAACTTTTCCATATCCATTAATTTGGACTTCTCACTTCCTAAAAGCTTTTCAACGGGTATACCTGACCACTTTGCTACGACATTTGCTATATGATCCTCTGACACTCTTTCAGGATTAATTTGCTTCGCGTTCAGGGATCGTTTTTCGGCCTCCTTAATCTCCATCTCTAATTTAGGGATTACAGAGTAAGTCAGCTCACCTGCGCGTTGAAGATCTCCATTTCTTTTCGATTCCTCCAGCTCTGACTTAAATTTTTCAAGCATTTCTTTATTGGAGCTAAGATCCTTTACATTTACTATTTCAGTTTTCCACTGTTCATTTAATTTCTTTGATCTTTGTGAAAGCATCTTTATGTCATTTATCAACTCAGTAAGTCTAGCCCTCGACTCAAAATCATTCTCTTTTTTTAGTGCCTCGCGTTCAATTTCTTTTTGGAGAATCTCTCGCTCTAAATCCTCCAACTCTATTGGCTTGCTACCCAATTCCATTTTAAGCTTAGCGGCAGCCTCATCTACCAAGTCAATAGCTTTGTCGGGCAAAAATCGATCAGTGATATAACGATCAGACATTTTGACTGCAGCTGTTAAGGCACTGTCGCTTATTGAAACACCGTGATGCACTTCATATTTGTCTTTTATCCCTCTTAATATCGATAAACACTCTTTTATATTGGGTGGGGTTATCATAACCGGCTGAAACCTTCTGGCCAATGCCGCATCCTTTTCTATATATTTTCTATGCTCATCCAGCGTTGTTGCCCCTATGCATCTTAAACTTCCTCTTGCTAATGCCGGTTTCAAAAGGTTTGAAGCGTCCATCGAGCCCTCTGACTTACCCGCCCCTACTAGAAGGTGAACTTCATCGATAAAGAGTATGATTTCTCCTTTACTTCTCTCAATGGCTTGAAGGACACTCTTTAATCGCTCTTCAAATTCTCCTCTATATTTTGCACCAGCTACTAAAGACCCCATGTCAAGGGAAAGGAGTTTTTTGTCCAATAAGACTTCTGGAACATCTCCTCTAACTATTCGAAGCGCGAGACCTTCAGCGATTGCAGTTTTTCCAACTCCAGGAAAACCAATTAAAATTGGATTATTTTTGGTTCTTCTACTCAAAACTTGAATAGTCCTACGGATCTCTTCATCTCTACCAATGATAGGGTCAATACTCCCCTCAGAGGCTCTGTTAGTTAGGTTTACAGTGTAATCATCTAGAATGTTATCACCTTCTTGGTGACTCTGGCTTTCAATCTTATTCCCTCTTCTTTCTACAGTTATTAACTCTTCTAGCTGATTAATATTTTTCATGTTGTTTACTAGTTTTTTCGAGATTTCACTTTTACCCAAAACAATTCCTAAAAATAAGGCCTCTAGACCAACAAATTTGTCACCAAACCTTTGTGCATAAATCTCTGCATTCTTTATTGATTCAGACAAGTTTGCATCTATAAAGAGGTTCTTATGTCCTTCAACTTTGGGGAGAGAAATTAATATTTTGTCAGTCTCTTGAATGACCCAATAATAGTTTCCACCTACTAACTCAATTAGCTTTCTAAATCTCTTTTTGTTGTTTAGTAGAATAGCTTTCATTACATGGGCTGTGGTAATCGTCTGATGGTCTAGTGCTCTAGCAATTTCCATAGCCTCAACCATTGTTTCTTTTGCTTTATCAGTATATTGTTCCAACTCCATACGACTAAAATTCCTTTCTATACCACTTATACATGTGGTCTTATTATTGATATACAACCGTAAGATTGATATTTTTCAAAGAATGAGTAACAAAGATAAAATAATTGTAGCTTTAGATTTCGAAAGTTGCGATAAGGCACTGGAACTTGTTGAAAGCTTAGATGGATACGCAAATTTTTTCAAAATTGGATTAGGTTTGATTGGTAGGGGCGGCCTAGAGCTTGCTTGTGAGTTAAAAAAACGAGGCCTTTATATTTTTTTGGATTTAAAATTATTCGATATCTCAAATACTATAAAAAACGCGGTGAAGGGGCTATGTGAGGCTAAATTTGATTTTTTAACGGTTCAAGGTGACCCACAAGTTATCAAAGCCGCTGTGGAAGGCCGAGGAACAAGTATTACCAAGATACTCGCGGTTACATTTCTTACAAGTCTAAACAGGAGAGATTTAGATCAAAATTTAATCATACCTGGAGAAATTCAGACTCTAGTTTGTAATAGAGCTGAAAAAGCAATCTTAGCGGGAGCAGACGGTGTAATTGCTTCACCTCAGGAATTATCAATAATCAGGGAAAATCCTCTGTGTATGAAAAAGATTATTGTTACCCCAGGTATAAGACAAACAAACTCCGCAGTCGATGATCAGAAACGTGTTGCGACACCTTATGACGCCCTTAGAATGGGAGCTTCACATCTTGTTATTGGAAGACCTATCTACCAGGCAAAGGATCCGGTTGCTGCGTATGAAGAGATAAAAATGCAGATTTTGAACAACTAATCCGCAAAACGCTTAATAAATTCTTCAATAACATCTATGAGTCTTTTTTGGATTTTTGCAAATTCACTGTTTTTTATTTGCTGTTTTTCATGACTATAAAGTGATCGCAAAATCTCAATCTGGACAACGTGTATATTATTTGGGGGACTTGCATAATTTTTTGTGATAAATCCCCCAGAGAAGGGATTGTTTAGGCTGACTTTAAATCCCACCTCTGTTAATAAAGTCTTCAACTCAACTACAATTTCATGTTCACAAGAACGACCAAAACAATCGCCAAGGACAATCTCCACTGGATCTTTTTTACTGGTTAAATTTACTGAGCTCAGAGGCATTGAGTGACAATCTAAAAGTATAACTTTTTCAAATGAAGCCTCTGTTTGTTTTATCAGTGATTTTAGCTTGTCATGATATGGGAAGTAAAAACCTTGAAGTCTTTCATTGGCATCGTCAATTGAAAGTTTATGATTGTAGATTGGCCTTTGGTCCGCAACGACACGTGGTATCACTCCTAGACCTGCTGATACCTTAAGTGTATCTTTATATGCTATAAGATCTTCGATTAATAATGGATCCAACTCTTCACAATCTCTATTTAGATCAATAAACGACCTTGGAAATTTTGCTGAAAGCAACAGTGACCCTAAATCGACCACTGGAGAAAAAAGCTGATCCACAAACAGATCTTCAGATGATCTTAAAGTACGTAATGATAAATCAGTCAGTTGCATAAATTTATCGGTATAAATACTACCGCTATGAGGTGAGTTGAATAGTATGCAATTCGTTTGATTATGAGGTAATGAGAGTTTATATGGCTGCATATCGTTAACAAAAAAGATCTGGTTTGATTAATTTAAACCTTGACCCTTCTTAGACTTTTTATATAGAAAAAACAATAGGGGCGTATAGCTCAGCGGGAGAGCACTTCGTTGACATCGAAGGGGTCACTGGTTCAATCCCAGTTACGCCCACCAAAAAAAAATGTTGTTTTTTTGTGAATTACCTTTAGAAGTTCAATTTCGGAGAGAAAAATGAAAATAAGAAACTCATTGAGATCATTGAAACAGCGACATAGAAACTGCCGAATAGTAAAGAGACGAGGCAAGGTCTATGTGATAAACAAAGTGCAACGCAGGTTTAAGGCTAGACAAGGCTGAGTACAAGATTTCAATAGATGAACCTGAATAATTGTAACAACTTTAAAGACTTTAGAGAGCTTGCCAGAAGAAGGTTGCCCAAACCTATTTTTGATTATATAGATGGCGCCGCAGATGATGAACTCACATATGCTAGAAATACCGAGAGCTTCAACTCAGTATCTTTAATACCTAGCGTATTAAGGTCTGTAAAAGATGTGGATATGTCCACAACGATATTTGGCAAGAAAATTTCTATGCCAGTATATTGCTCTCCAACAGCTGTTCAGAGACTTTTTCATTACCAGGGAGAAAGGGCAGTTGCTAAAGCTGCAAATAAACTTAATACAATGTTTGGCGTATCCTCTTTAAGCACAGTAAGTGTTGATGAAATATCATCAATATCCGAGTGCCCAAAAATGTTTCAGTTTTATTTTCACAAGGACCGTGGTTTAAACAAATATATGCTTGAAAGAGCAAAAAAAGCTAAATTCGATGTATTAGCATTGACTGTTGATACAATAACGGGAGGCAATAGAGAAAGAGACTTGAAAACAGGTTTCACTATTCCTCCAAAACTTAACTTTAACAGCATGCTTAGCTTCGCAATAAAGCCTGCATGGTTATTCAATTTTCTTACCTCGCCAGCATTTGAACTGCCACACCTTCAGAACCATGTTGACGAAGGCACTAGTGCAGTAACATCTATTGGCTCTTATTTTTCTAACATGCTAGACCAGACGATGAGCTGGAAAGATGCCGAACAATTGCGATCAAATTGGAACGGGCCTTTTGCCCTTAAGGGAATCGTCAGTGTTGAGGATGCCAAGAAAGCTGTGGATATAGGATGCGATGGGGTAATAGTGTCAAATCATGGTGGAAGACAGCTAGATGGCGCTGTATCGCCATTCGATCAGTTGGCAAGAATTGTTGATGCTGTTGGCGACAAAACGGACGTGATCTGTGAGGGAGGTATTCAAAGGGGGACACATGTGCTCAAAGCTCTATCCTTAGGAGCGAAAGCTTGCGCTGGTGGTCGTCTATATTTATATGCGCTGGCAGCGGCTGGACAAAAGGGTGTGGAAAAAGCGCTATCTAATCTTCGAAGTGAGATAGAAAGGGATATGAAACTTATGGGTGTCACAAGCATCGATCAACTTTCAAGAGGAAATTTAAACTTCAATTGATATATGCAACCAAGCGACTTTGAAAAGAACGTAGCAAAACATATAAAGGGCAGCAAACCAGCACCAGTTCACCTATGGAATCCACCTTTTTGTGGAAACCTTGAAATTCATATTGATTCAAATGGACGTTGGTATTATCAAAAGTCAGAAATAAAACGAGAAAGACTAATAAAGCTTTTCGCAAATATTTTAAAAAAAGAAGAAGATAAATATTACTTGGTAACACCAGTTGAAAAAGTTGGAATTACAGTCGAAGATGTACCATTTATAGCTACAGATATTGATATAATTAACAGAGGAAAAATAAAGCTTTTTAAATTTAAAACTAACATAGGGGACTCTGCCTATTTAGAGGAAAATAATCAGTTCAAGATTCTATTTAAAGAGGCCAATAATGAGCCTCAACCATACATAAACGTGAGAACGAACCTATATGCTAAAATTGACAGAAAAAGCTTTTACAGGCTAATTGATTTTTGTACCGAGACTACCTACAGGGACAAAAATTGGCTTGGGTTTCATTCTAATAATACATTTTTTCCTTTGATAAAATCCGAACTACTGGATTAATTTTTAAAATCTAGATCGAAATCTTTAAGAACAGATTGATAAAGATACTTTTTGAAAGGTACTATAAATCTAAGCATATCAGTTTTCTTTGACCATTTCCAATCTGAAAACTCTTGGTATTTTGTATGGATGTTAATGTCTTTATCAGATCCATTAAATCGGAATAAAAACCACCTCTGACTTTGGCCTCTGAATTTTCCTCCCCAAAACTTACCTTGTATTTCTTTAGGTAGGTCATAGCGATACCAAACCTTAGATTGTTTAAGAAGAGACACTTTGCACTTTTCTATACCTGTCTCTTCAAACATTTCTCGATAGGCCGCCTCTAAAGGAATTTCATTATCGTCAATACCTCCTTGCGGCATTTGCCATGCCTTAGTACTGTCGAGGCGGCGTCCCGTGAAAATTTTTGATTGATCATTTATAATCACTAAACCGACGCCTAAGCGATATGGTAGTGTATTTATCATTCTTTTAAGGAATAGACTGATAGGCCTTCAATCAAATCAATCGCATGAGCTAATTGGTTATCCTTATTTCTTCTATTAGTTGTTTCTTGAAAACTCATCTCCTCTTTTCTCAGCATCTCTTTTTCAGCTTCTGTTAAGCTATCATTACTTAGAGCGCCCTCAAGGTCAGCTTCTGAGAATGTTTTCCTATTTTCTTCTTCGCTCTTCTCGACTCTTTTGAACTCTAAGAAAACATCGGGCGTCACTCCGAGTGCCTGAATAGACCTACCTGATGGCGTATAATATCTTGCTGTAGTAAGTCTAATACCACCGCTTTGGCCCATTGGAAGCACCGATTGAACTGAACCCTTTCCAAAACTCTTAGTTCCCAAAACAATAGCTCTTCGATGATCCTGAAGGGCTCCTGCAACAATCTCTGATGCTGATGCTGAACCTGCATTTATAAGAATAACAAGAGGTTTTCCTGCTGCAATGTCACCTTTGGAAGCTTTATAACGCTCTCCTTTACCCTCTCTGTCTCTCGTTGACACAATCTCTCCTTGGTCTAAAAAAAGATCTGTAACGGATATAGCTTCAGACAGCAAACCTCCTGGGTTATTTCTCAAATCAAGTACAAACCCTTTTGGTTCCGCTTCACCTAATTTTTCAACTGCCTTTTTTATGCCCTCATCAAGGTTTGGAATAGTTTGTTCATTGAAGGTAGTTACTCTCATAATTACAATGTCATTCTCTGTTCTTACCTTTGCCGCTGTTAGTTTGATTACGGCTCTTGTTACCAGAACTTCAATTGGATCTTCTAAACCTTCTCTAACGATGGTTAGCTTAACAGATGAACCGACAGGACCACGCATTATATCCACAGCTTCAGATAATTTTAGACCAAGCATAGGCTTGTCATCCACAAATGTGATAAAATCACCAGCTAACACCCCTGCTTTAAAGGCTGGTGTATCGTCCATAGGTGATACCACTTTTACGAAACCATCTTGTTGAGTAACTTCAATTCCCAAACCTCCAAAGGATCCCTTAGTATCAACTTGCATATCGTCATAACTTTTTGGCGCCAAAAAGCCTGAGTGAGGGTCCAGAGAAGACAACATTCCATTTATTGCTGCCTCTATCAACTTTTTGCTTTTTACTTCTTCGACATATTTGGACTTTATTAGATCGAAAACTTGACCGAAAAGATCTAGTTGCTCATAGGTCTCCTTTTTGTTTTCTTTTGAGAAGACGGGATTGAGAGTGAAAAAGCCTAAAAAAAATAAAATAATTACCAGATACTTACTCATTGAATTTGACATTATTAATCTTCTCTTTTCTATATCGTTAAACAAAAGGAATTCAGAAGAATCCGCAATGTTGTTTTACTTGAGTTAATGAGATAAATCAAATAATCAATATTACCACTGAAGAAGTGATTTACCAGTCATTTGGTTTGGCTTATCTTTGCCCAATAATTCCAATATTGTTGGCGCTATATCTATTAACGAGCCTGAACTTATACTTACGTTTTCCCTATAACTATATAGAATGCAAGGCACAGGATTGAGTGTATGATAGGTATGTGGATTTTCTGTGTCTCCAATGTACATTTGTTCGCAGTTTCCATGATCAGAAATTATCAATGCTTCCCCACCAACCGAATCTAAACAACTACATATTTTACCCAACATTTCGTCTACGGTTTCAACTGCTACTCTGGTTGCACTCAAACTCCCTGTATGTCCTACCATGTCAGGGTTGGCAAAATTCACAATAAGCAAATCGAAAGAATTTCTTTCCAATGCAGATATTAGATTATTACATACTTCCTCTGCTGACATTTGTGGATTTTGTTCATATCCTTCAACTTGTGGACTCTGTACCAATGATCTTTCTTCACCTTCATATTCGTACTCGTTTCCACCATTTAAAAAATACGTGACATGTGGATATTTTTCTGTCTCTGCTATTCGAAATTGCTTGAGACCATTTCGACTTACCCACTCTCCAAGGCCATTTTTTATCTCTTGTTTTTCAAAAAGCACATTAAATTTTCGCTTGAAATCAGCATCATATTCAATCATACCAACCGCTTTATTAAACATTTTTCCATTAGGACGTGGAAAACTTTTAAAATTCTTATCGGTCAGTGCGTGTATGATTTGTCTTGCTCGGTCAGCTCTAAAATTACAGAAAATCAGACTATCCTCTATTCCTTTTATTCCATTGTATTCGCTTAATATTATCGGCTCAATAAATTCATCTGTCACTCCCTTGTCATGATATTCCTTAATTGCTTTTAATGGATCTTTGTAATTCTTGCCTACACCATTTGCGATCGCCTCATAGGCTTTCTGAGTTCTATCCCAACGTTTATCTCTATCCATTGAATAATATCGTCCCATAAGTGTTGCAATGGTTACATTCGATGGAAGTTCGGAGATTAAGTTTTTCAGGTCGTTGAGACTAGTTCTTGTTTCAACGTCTCTACCATCAGAAAATAAATGCAAATTGACCTTTAAACCTTTTTTTGAGGCAATATTCATTAAACTTTTAAGGTGCCTAGCGTGTCCATGCACACCTCCATTCGAGATCAGTCCAGCAATATGCGTTTCACCTTCACTTAACTTTGTATCCGATAGTATTTCTAATAAATCATTATTTGTATTTAAAGCCCCACTGGATATCGCATCATCTATTCTTGGCAACATACTTTGAATTATTCTTCCCGCACCTATATGCATGTGGCCAACTTCAGAATTTCCCATTTGATTCTCGGGCAGACCAACTTCTTTACCAAATGTCGTTAAAGTACTATTGGAATAATTTCTGAAAAGTCGGTCTATATTTGGTGTACTTGCCAAGTATACTGCATTCCCTCTTTTTTTCTCTCTTAATCCAAACCCATCGAGGATACACAAAACAACAGATTTCTTATTTTCCTTGTACATAGAAGCCTCAAGCCTTATGGTAAGGATGTTTATTTATGATACATTTAGCTCTGTAAAGCTGTTCAACCAGGATCAGTCGAGCAATTTTGTGAGGAAAGACCATTTTGGAAATTGCCAAAATCTTATTAGCTTTTGAGGTCAGCAGTTTTGGAAATCCCTCTGATCCTCCAACAATAAAAGAAATCTGATTAATACCCTTCTCTGAAAATGTATTTAAGAGTTTTGCAAAACCTTCTGAGTTAAGATGTTCGCCGCTTTTATCAAGTAATACCATTGTCTCCTTGCCATCCAACATTTGTGACACTTTTGTGTTAAATATTCCTTCAAACTCGTTTGACTCTGAGATCTCTAAAGAAGTCAAGAAATCGTTATTAAATTGCTTATTAAACCGTGTCACATAGTCTGATATTAGTTCAAGTTCAGGTCCTTTTTTTATCTTGCCATGTGCAACTATGATTATTTTCATTTTTATAAAACTAACTCGATATCTGCGTGAGATACCCTTTCCACATTTTTTCTATCTGGTAATACTCTCTTACCTCTGGTTTGAAGATGTGAACAATCACCGCTCCAAAATCTAGCAAAACCCAATCTGCATTCTCCTTTCCCTCTACTCTGCAGTTAATGCGGAACAAACCTTTAACACCTTCTTGTACCTTCTCGGCTAAAGCAATGACTTGTCTTTTAGAAGATCCCGAAGCAATTAATATTTTTTCAAATTCAGAAAAGCTTGTATCTACCTTAATTTCAGTGATATCGACTGCTTTGTTTTGATTCAAAGTTTTTTTTATATAGCTAAGTAGATCTTTAGAAGTGTCCTTATCATGTATTTTGGGCTTTAATCTTTTTTCTATATCTTTATTTTTCAGCTTTTTCTCCTTTGGATTCTTTGTCATCGAAATTATATTTCTAAATTAAGTACATTATTCAATACGGTTTCAAAGAATTCATTCTCTTTTACTTCGTTAATGTAGTATGCATTTGGTAGACGGTCAGTTACATTCCACCAATCTACGACTGTCATGCCCCTTGTTAATTCTGAATTTACTTCAACCTCAACATTAACTAGCCTTCCATTATATATTTTTGGATTAAGTAAGTACACTATCACATTAGGATCATGTAAAGGACCACCTTGACTTCCATACTTTTCTACATCATATCTTTCAAAAAAATCTAAAAGCTTAGCGGCTTGTTCAGCACTATTCTTTCCCGACTTACGCAATTTCTCAAGAAAATTTCTTTGGACCAGTGTTTTATGTGTAACG
>CACBAM010000024.1 GCA_902537215.1 uncultured Alphaproteobacteria bacterium | reverse complement strand
CAGCATCAAAAAAGTTCGTAGAGTTTATCCATACAACTCCCACTTTTAATTTTGGTGCAATATCCAGCGCAAGGTTAATATTCTCGCTCCAAATACTCGCCGATAGCCCATAGCGGGAATTATTTGCGAGAGAGATTGCTTCTTCTGGCGTTCTAAATGTTGTTGAAGAAAGAACAGGACCAAATATTTCGTTCTGGAAAATCTCCATTGAAGGGGAAACATTTTTTAGTAGTGTCGGTGGATAAAAGTATCCTTTTAGGTTAGAGGGTATATCACACTGGAAGATGTCTGCTCCACTTTCTACTCCTTTATCAACTAAACCTTTAACTCTACTCTGTTGTTCAAAGCTTACTAGAGGCCCCATGTCTATACTTTTATCTAATGGATTGCCAAACCTTAATTTTTTCATTCTTGCAAGGATCTTCTTTTCTACCTTTGTACTGATTGTCTCTTGTAATAACAGCCTAGATCCAGCGCAGCAAACCTGTCCTTGATTGAACCAAATTGCGTCAACTAAGCCTTCAACAGCACTATCTAGATCAGCATCGTCAAATATTATAAAAGGGGATTTTCCACCTAATTCTAAAGTTAATTTTTTTCCACTTCCCGCTGTGCTTTTCTTAATTTCTTTGCCAACTTCCGTTGAGCCAGTGAAGGCAATTTTGGAAACATCCTTTTGTTGCACCAGATATGACCCGGTTTTTCCGTCACCAGTTACTACGTTTACTACACCTGCCGGCAGCTTAATTCTTCTGCATATGTCTGCAAAATAAAGTGCTGTTAGAGAGGTTTGTTCAGCGGGTTTAAGGATCACTGAATTGCCGGCTGCAATTGCAGGGGCAACTTTCCATGCCAACATCAGGAGTGGGAAATTCCATGGGATAATTTGCCCACATACCCCAACGGGAGAATAGTTTTCAAACTCGTCATCAAGCAGTTGAGCCCAACCTGCATGATAATAGAAGTGTCTTGCTGCGAGAGGTATGTCAATGTCTCTACTCTCACGAATTGATTTTCCATTTTCTAATGATTCCAAAACAGAGATTGTTCGCGATTCCTTTTGAATATATCTTGCTATAGCGTAAAGATATTTTGACCTCTGAAAGCAACTAAGCGATTGCCAATTCTCGAGGCCCGATCTTGCAACTTTCACAGATTTTTTAATGTCAGTAATAGTTCCTTGCGAAACCTTAGCGATTTCTTTTTTATTAAAAGGGTTAATGGTTTTGAATAAGTTTTTTGGTTTAGTAAATCTGCCCCCAATAAAATGCCCAAATTGGCCCTTGTGCTTAGTGACCCACTCCAGAGCCTCTTTGTCACTCTCAAGAGCTTCTTCATAACCCATTTTTTTGAAAGAATCTTGAATTTTTGCCATTTGCCTACGCTAAGCCATGTCTATTGAATGAAGAGTATTGACCTATTGCACAATGCTCTATCTGTCTCTCGATATCGGAAAGCAAAGATGAAGCACCTAGCCTGAAAAGGTAAGGGTTTAGCCATTTTGAGCCAAGTTCTTCTTTTACCAGCATCATGTGTGATAAACAATCTTTTGCTGATGAAATTCCTCCTGCAGGTTTGTATCCTACTTCAAACCCCGAGAATTCAAAATATTCTCTAATTGCTCTGCACATAACCAGAGTAAAGGGTAATGTTGCGTTTATGCTTTCTTTACCGGTAGATGTTTTTATAAAGTTTGCGCCAGCCATCATACAAATCAAGGCTGCCTTCTTCACATTCTTTAATGTCCCTAGTTCACCAGTAGCTAAAATAGTTTTCAGACAAGCCGGACCCGACGCTTCTTTATATTCTGATACTTCATCGTAAAGCTTTTTCCAATTTCCAGACAAAACATGCCTTCTTGAGATGACAACATCAATTTCTTGCGCACCACTTCTTATTGACTCTTTTATCTCTAAAATTTTTGTTTTTTTTGGAGTATGTCCCGCCGGGAACCCCGTGGACACAGCAACTACTGGAATAGTGGACCCTAGAAGAGTACTTAATGCGGTTCTTATGAATTGGTAATAAACACATACCCCTCCTACTTTTATATTCAAATCTTCTATCCCAAGCTTCTTCAGAAGGTCATCGCGTAAAGGGTTCTTGGCTTTATTACAAAGTCGAACTACTCTATTCTCGGTATCATCACCAGATAGCGTAGTGAGATCCATACATGTAATAGCTTTAAGTAGCCATGCGACTTGGTTATGTTTTTTTACTGTGCGACGGTTAGTTGCCGAAGAGCATCTTTTTTCTACTGCGCTTTTATTAATCCTAACTTCGTTAATAACCTCTAGCTGAAAGGGCATACCCTCATTTTTTACAATCGCGGCATCCATTTTTCCTTTATTAAAATTCTTGTCTAGTGGCATCTCGTATTCTTTGTGTGATTTTTAATCCATCAACTTTTTATAAATCAAATTGTTAGTTTAGAATAGTGCGCTAATAATATAGTATATAATGTTCGCAATCTATTTGCTACATAAAGAAATAAAGTAAGTGCTACAGGCTAAATTATGTTTATTCAAGATTTGATTAGAAAGAAAAGAGATAAACAGCAACTGACTCCCGCCGAAATAGATTGGTTTATACAAGAATTGTCTAACAATAAAGTTGAGCCTGCTCAAACGGGTGCTTTTTTGATGGCATCTTGGATAAATGGTTTGAGCGAACATGAAAAAGTAAATTTAACCAATTCAATGAAGAATAGTGGGACGGTTCTAAAGTGGAATCTAGATGGGCCAATAGTTGATAAGCATTCCACTGGGGGAGTGGGTGACACGGTCTCTCTAATCCTCGCTCCCCTAATGGCTAGTTTAGGTTGTTTTGTACCCATGATTTCTGGCAAGGGCTTAGGGCATACCGGAGGCACTTTGGATAAACTTTCTTCGATACCTGGATACGAAGTAGAGCAAAGTGAAACTGCGTTTCAAAGAATTGTATCAGAGGTAGGATGCGCTATTGTAGGTCAGACTTCTAAGTTAGTGCCGGCTGATAAAATCCTTTATGCTACAAGAGATGTAACCAGCACCGTTGACTCAGTTGATTTAATTACAGCATCTATAATCTCAAAAAAGCTAGCCTCTGGGATAAACAATCTAATTCTGGATGTTAAAGTTGGTAAAGGTGCATTAATGGCCAATATAAAGCAAGCAAAAAAATTAGCAGAAAGCTTGGTTTCCATCGCAAAAGCATCAAATTGTAATACGAAAGCCCTGATAACTAACATGGACGACCCTCTTAGCTCATCGATAGGTAATGCTCTAGAAGTAGAAACAGTAGTCGAAGTTCTGTTAGGTAAAAATAAAAATGAATATGCCCTTTTGAACACAACAATAGCTTTATCTGTAGAACTATATTCGATGGTTTACTCTGGAAAAAACCCATCAGAAATAAAACGGAAAATCTACTCGAGACTTGAATCCGGTCATGTGGCCGAGTGCTTTGAAAAAATGGTATCGGCCTTAGGTGGGCCCAAAAACTTTTTATCAATTTATCAAAAGGTGCTTCCGAGAGCAAATTCCATAATACCAGTTAAGGCAAAAAAGGAGGGGTTTATTTCTCAAATTGATACAAAAGCATTGGGTGATATTCTTGTAAAAATGGGTGGAGGAAGGCAGAAGGCTTCAGATAAGCTTGACCTATCTGTTGGGTTTACAAAGGTGGTGAAATCTGGGGAAGAGGTCAATAAAAAAACATCTCTCCTTTTTTTGCATGGTGCTCGCGAATTGTTAACTGCTTCTTTGGAAAAAGAAATTAATGATTGTTTTTCTATTTCTGAGAATGGACCGGCGAAATTAAGGAACCCGATTTTGCAAAAAGTTGTTTAATGGGTAAGGCTATATTGATCGTTTTGGACTCTTTGGGTGTTGGGGGCGCTCCTGATGCTTATCTCTATAATGATGAAGGGTCAAACACATTCGGTTCTATTGCTTCGGCCTGCTCAAATGGTGATGCGGATATTGGACGGAAGGGAGCATTAAAGGTTCCTAATCTTGAGTCTTTAGGTATCTATAGTGCTGCGAGGTTATCAACTGGTTTAACCCTCCCTAATACTGATAGCAGTGTTGGATCCTATGCCGTAGCGACGCAACGTTCTAAAGGAAAGGATACGCCAACTGGTCATCATGAAATAGTTGGTTATACTAATCGAATTGGTTGGTATACTTTTCCTAAAGTTGTACCAGTTTTTCCTGACAAAGAAATGGATATGCTTATGCAAGAAGCGAAAGTGTCCGGTTTTTTAGGAAATAAGCATGCATCTGGCGAAGACATCGTTAAAGAATATGGTGAAGCGCACTTAGATAGTGGGTTCCCAATTGTATACACCTCAGCTGATAGTGTGGTTCAAATAGCAGCCCATGAGCAAGTATTTGGGTTAGATCGTTTATACGAAACCTGTAAAATCGCCGCTGAAATTTTTAATAATTTACGGGTGCAACGAGTAATTGCGAGACCTTTTCTTGGAGGCAATAAAGACAATTTTTTTCGTACCAAAAACAGACAGGATTTTATATCACCTCCTCCAGTACACACCTTATGTGACAGAGTTATCAAATCTGGAAAAAAATGTTTTGGCATAGGTAAAATTGCAGACATTTTTGGACATCGAGGAATAAGCGAATCTATCTCTGGGATGACCGATGATAAATTATTTGATGAAATGCTAAATGTAATTGCAAAGGCTAACACTGGGGATTTAATCTTCGCAAACTTTGTTGAGTTCGATACTTTATACGGTCATAGGAGAGATGTGCCTGGTTATGCAAGAGCATTGGAAAAGTTTGATAAGCGATTACCAAAGCTTTTTTCAATTTTAAATAGAGATGACTTTTTGTTGATTACAGCAGATCATGGAAATGATCCTACTTTTGCGGGAACAGATCATACTAGAGAACAAGTTCCTGTTTTGATAAAAAAACACAATTTAAGGAATAAATGTTACGGATTGATTAATTTTTCTGATATAGGATCTTTGGTAGAGACCTTCCTTAGCTTAGAAAAACACTAATAGGTATTCAATTATGAGCTCATTTGAACGATGTAAAAAAGTTGAATTACATATTCACCTTGAGGGAGCTGCTTCGCCAGAATTCGTTAGAGAAATATGTTACAGTAGTGGTATGCAGATCCCAGACATTTTTGATAAAAGTGGGAAATACAAATGGCAGAATTTTGATCAATTTCTTAATGTATATGAAATAGTAACAAACATATTTTTAGCTGAAAAAAATTTTGAGGCTCTCATCCGTCACGTACTTGATAAACAGGTTAAGGAAAATGTAATTTATACTGAGATTTTTTTGGGGCCTCATCTATGGAGTGATAGGCCAAATGATCGATGGGAACGTTTTTTGGATATTGCTAGCAAGGTTGCCGATGAGTATGAAAAAAAATATGGTATTTATACTTACTTTATTATTGTTTGCATAAGACATCTTGGTCCTGAAAAGGCTCTAGAGGCTTCAAGGTTTGCTTCCAAGGTTAAAGATAAAAATGTGGTTGGTTTTGGCATGGCAGGAGATGAGACAAAATTTAATTCATTAGATTTTATGAGAAGCTTCGACTTTGCTAAAAACTCCGGACTGGGTACAACTGCCCATGCTGGGGAAATATGTGGAGCAAAGTCTGTAGATGAGGCTATTAAACTTGGGGTAACCCGAATAGGTCATGGCGTTAGATCATGCGAAAACGAAGAAACGATAATAAACTTATCAAAAAGTAATATTTTACTTGAAGTATGTCCAGGTTCAAATATAGCGCTTGGCTTGTATCCATCACTTGATGATCACCCAATAAATTTTTTATTGAATAAAGATTTACCGGTCTCTATCTCGACAGATGATCCCCCATTCTTTTCTACCAGTTTATCAAAAGAATATCAGGATCTTCATAATGTTTTTGGTTGGGGACTTGAGACCTTTTCGCAAATTAATAAGAAGTCTTTAGAATTTGCTTTTTGCGAAGCAAAACTTAAAGAAAAATTAATTCAACAACTTTAGGAAGTAAATAAATGGAAAACTTAACTATAATAAATCACCCATTAATCCAACATAAACTTACAGAGATGAGAAAAAAGACAACTTCCTCTAATCATTTTAGAACTCTCTTGAAGGAGATAAGTTTACTTCTTGCCTATGAGATTACAAGAAATTTGCCGATGGAAAGTATATCTATAGAAACACCTCTAGAACGTTATGAGGCACCAACTTTGGCCGGGAAAAAGCTAGCCTTAATTTCTATTCTAAGAGCTGGTAATGGCTTGCTTGATGGTGTTTTAGATCTGATACCCTCTGCACGTGTAGGCTTTCTTGGTTTATATAGGAACGAAAAAACGCTACAACCAGTTGAGTATTACTCTAAGGTTCCTAGTGATTTAAACAATCGCGTTTGTATAGTCGTTGACCCAATGCTTGCGACTGGAGGATCTGTCTCATTTGCAGTCGATTATCTTAAGACAAAAGGGGCAAAAGATATCAGATTTTTGTGTTTATTGGCTGCGCCAGAGGGTGTAGAGGTTATGCAGAAAAATCATCCAGATGTCAAAGTTTTCACCGCGTCTTTGGATAGATCACTCAATGACATTGGATACATCCTACCTGGGCTTGGAGATGCCGGTGATAGGTTATATGGTACAAAATAGAAAATGGGAAAAATTTTTCACCCTGGAATTCTAAGAGTTTCTTGTCTGGTTCCATTAGTGATATGAATTTTGTCAAGGTCAATACTTATAACTCTCCAGCCATTCCCAAACTGCTGTCCTACTTTAACTTTTACTGTATTACCAGAGGATAATCTTATTAAAGCAATTCGCCCCGTTCTTTTACCAAAGACGCCAATTAAATTAGTCCTATTTAATTCTATCAAATTTCGTAGCGTTGAATTTCCGACTATGGAAGACCTTCTAGGAATGCTTGGTGGATTGCTTCTGACCTTTAAGTTTCTGATCGAGCTAGCAGCAACTTTTTTCAACTCACTAACTACGTTGGGCATTCCCGGAGGAATATAAACAAATGTCACTGCTCCCGTAGACTTAGTAGGATCATCTAAAACTTTTATTGAGTCAATTATATTTGGCTTTATGGTAGGTCTTTTGCCTTTCCATAATGTTAATTGTATAGTGCCCTTTCCTTGATTTCTTTGCAACAAGTTAACATCGATACCTTGCTCTCTTAGTTTTACATTTAATTGATGATTTAATATTAGTTCCTTGCCATAAGTGGGTTTAAGAGTGCTAACCAAAAACTCTTCTTGGATTATATTTGTAGGCTTAATCAGAGCTTTATTTTCATCATTTTTAAAATTAAACCCAATCATTTTATTGGAACTAAGAATATTTGGTTTTTTGATATCAAAGAAGATTAATGGCAGCGTACTAGCTCTACTATTTGCTGTTGTAATTAAAATTTTAGTTAAAGATAAATCTGAAAAAACTTCTTCAACAACTACTTTTTTGTATTCATGATTTGTACTCTTTTCCTTTTTTGGATTATCAAAAGTCATCGTCATTTTTAAGCTATTTGAAATAGTTTTTGATGGTATTGATAACTTTTCTTCCAAATATTTTGAAGATGAGGAATCCTTGTCTATTTTCGGAAGTGATCGATGCACTTTCTTTTGATGGTTTGCAAAAGAACTAAATAATACCGTGGTTTGCGACTTAGCAAATTCTTTAAAGTTGTCGAATTGAATTGAATTTTGAGGAACCGATATTGGATTGATTATCTCGCCAATGGTTAGTTCCTTTAATTGTGCTGTTTTTCGGTTTGCATTAAATTGGGATTTTATTGAGAATTTATTATAAGAATAAATTTTAGGAGAGTGATTTTTAGACATTTGAGGAAGATCAATAAGGTTTGGATCTCTCGTTTCATAAATTGACATATCTAGTCGCGTAGAAGAGATTTTCTTAGCTTCTCCCAATAAGCTTAGCTCAGATTTCAAATTATTTTCTTTATCTCTAAATTCTCTAGAGTCAGCCAAATAATTATAGGGCTTGGTATTTGATCTATATTCCAAATATGTGGAGGTCAGCGATAATAAAAAACCAGCAAATAGTACAAAACTTATTATTGATAAAACCCGTGTAAATGTTTGTCCTTCAATATCGATAAGTCGTTTTGAACTATTGTCATTAAAAAAAACGGGACTTTTTTTAAACCCAGATATCTTACTTGAAGCAATATATCTTTCTGGCCGAAATCCAGCTTTTTTGACGAAATTTCTAGACTCGGTTATAGAATTTGCAGATATTGCCGCAATCGGAACTGTGCTTCTCGTAGAGGAATCTCCAATCGCTATTAATAGTTCATTTTCATTTAGTCCACATCGTTTGGCTGTCACCTTTTTGCAATGTTCAATAGAAAAATTGTCTTCAATAACAATAGTTTGTGAAAGGACCAACTCACGAGGAAGAAGGACGTCTACTATAGGTTTTTTTGTTGATAAAGCCGCTGCTTGATTTCTTAGTGAAACTAAGTCTCTTTCAAGGTTTTTTGATGATGGGTCAACTGACCCAAGCACATTCCAAGCTTTCTTACTATCTTTTTTTAGAAGTTGAATCGATGTTTTTGATAAATTTAGAGCAAGCTTATTTTTATTCATTTCACTTTATCTTTACGATCTTTAAAAGCGACCTTAATATATCATAATTCAGATAGCTTGGAAACTATTGGGAGAAGCAACGATTAAACGGCATCGGGTCCATGCGATTGAATGTGGAAAAGCGTTATTCCAACGGCTGTCGATACATTGAGTGATGAAAACGTGTCGTTACCATCTATAGATAACAATATATCACAGTATTCTTTTGTCAAACGCCTAATCCCTTTACCTTCTGCTCCAAAGACAATTGCGATATCATCATTCCCTTTCCTAAATGAAGATATTTTTTCTGTTGAGGTTTCATCAAGCCCTATAATAATGTACCCTGATTTTTTTAACTTAATTATCGTTTGTGTAATATTCGTAACTTGTATGTAGTGTACTCTTTCGAAGGCTCCCGAAGCAGCTTTTACAAGACTTCCGTTCTCGCTTGACCCTCCGTTTAGTGTGTTAATTATCGCATTGCAATTAAAGAAGAGGCTTGATCGTATAATAGTTCCAACATTTTGTGGATCACTAACCTTATCTAAAATAACTATCAAGTTAGAATTCTTATTTTTATGGATCTCATCAATGTCTTTTGGTTGTGTTAAAGGACTAACTTTTAAAATTGCCCCTTGGTGAACTTTATTATCTGAAATTGGTAACTTCTTTGTCTTTTCAATATTTAAAATGGGTATATTAGAAATTTCATTATCGGTAAATATTTTGGGTCTTGCATTTTGACTTATCCATAACTCGTGTAATTGACGATTAGGGTTTTTGATTGCTGCCTTTACGGCGTGTAAGCCGAACATATAGTAGGCGCTTTTTTCTTTAATATTTTTGGTTCTCTTACTATACATACCTATTTTTAACGTATTAATTCACATTAAACTTGTATCTTTCTATTTACACTTAGCTATATCAGATGTAAAACGCTTTTACGCAAAGTTCAAGGAGGGGTGGCAGAGCGGTCAAATGCAACGGACTGTAACTCCGTCGGGGAAACCCTACATAGGTTCGAATCCTATCCCCTCCACCATTTATTGAAATAATCCTTATATGCTTGTATTTAAAGGCTCTCCATAGTGGTGTGGTAGGCAATGGGGGAACTTATAAGGGAATTGCAAATAATTAAAGATTCACTGTAGATTGACAAAAGCCAATAAAAATTGATAGTTGAGAGATATAATGAACGATAAAAATATAGGAGAGCTTAAATTCCTATCCCTTCCACCTTATGCTAGTCAATAAAAAGATAGTATGATCTGCAAGAAGATTGATTGCTTTTCACAATTTTCAAATTACAAATTCAGAAATATTAATTTAAACATATTGACACTCTGTTTTATTGACAATTTGTTAAATCGATCCATTTATCGTCTTATACCAAAAACTTTTTGTACCATTGTTGATACCAGTTTATCAGATCTCTTCAAAATAACTTCATCGTAATAAAAATGTAATAACTGTAAAATAGTTGGCATAAAAATAATTAAAGACAACCTTTCCTGAGTAAATACACCGGAGAATGTTCCAGTTGAGAGAACGGAATAAGCAAGCAAAATCAGTATTAAAGGAATTAGTTTAAAACCAAATCTTTCGTTAATATACCCCATGATATAGCAATATACTGTACAAAGTGAATACTGATCCCAACAGCAAAATCCAACAATAAATCTTGAAAGACAATTACTGGCAGAAAAATTAAATATCCTGAACTACTTCAGAGAGTTGGCACAAATAATTTGGACAGCAGTAGAAAAAAACTTTGAGCGAACGAGTGAAGAGTAAACCACTAAAAGTATAATGTATAAAAAACCTAATATTATTTGCACTTAAATATCTTTAATAAAAACT
>CACBAM010000023.1 GCA_902537215.1 uncultured Alphaproteobacteria bacterium | reverse complement strand
AAGGTACCTTCAAAGTCTGGGTATATCTTTGCTCACGGTAGTTTTTTTTATTCTTTTAATTGATGGATCTGATCAACTGAATTTTTTTTCTTCTAATGGGCTTGATGCAAACAAAGCAATATTAAATATTTTTTTGAGAATACCCATGTTAACTCTAGAGGCAATGGCTCTAATTATTATGCTGAGTTCAATACTGACTTTCTCATGGTTATCAAATTCAAATGAGATTGCTATCCTGAAAGCCTCTGGAAAGTCAGCCTTTAGAATTTTATTACCGACTATGATAATTACTATTCTACTTGGATTAATAGTAACCTTTATTGGCGGTCCTTTGGTATCAGCCTCGATGCGTACTTCAGACACAGTGATGGAGAGACTTAACCTTACTAATAAAAACTCATTTTCTGTAAGTGATAATGATATCTGGTTAAGAGATAAAAATGAAAGTATAGATATGGTTATTAAAGCCTCAACAATGAACTCTACTGCGACAGTATTTTACGATTTAATTTTTTTTGAGTTTTATAGACAAGAAAAATTAAATCGTAAAATAAAGGCTTCAAAGGCTATTCTAAGAGAAAACTTTTGGGAACTAACAAATGTAAAAATTTTGGACAATAATCTTAAACCTGAAGTAAAATCAAAACCAATAACAATCAAACAACTTGACGTTCCTACGAGTTTGACAAATGAGCAGATAACAGATGGCTTTGCAGACCCAAGAGTCATTAGTATTTATTCAATAAAACAATTTATTTCAAGGTTAGAGATGTCAGGCTACTCTGCAGCACGGCACAAACTTTTCTTTCTAACAGAATTATCAAGGCCAATATTTTTTACTGCTATGTTATTGATAGCGGCCATGTTCTTACTGGGAAATGAGAGTAAATTTTCTAGAGGCATTAAAATTTTTATGTGTTTATTTATTGGCTTTTTATTATTCTCCATACAAAAAATTTTTGAGTCATTTGCATTGACTGAAGAAGTACCACTTGCATTAGTAGCGTTTGGGCCATCTACTTTTGCAATTTTAATTTTTTCAGGAATACTATTGCACATCGAAGATGGATAACAATGAGACTGGGGAATATAAAGAAGTTCATAATAATTACCATTTTACTTTTACCATTGAGAGTATTACAGGCTCAAGACTTTTCCATTGAAGCTGAAACGTTGGCTTTTAATAGAGCTAGCAATATTTTTTCTGCTAAGGGAAATGTAAAAATTTTTTTTGCCGATGTAACAATTAAGACCGAAACGTTAACGTTCAATAGAAATTCAGAAAGAATATCATTTACCTCTGACATCTTTATAAAAACCAACCAGGGAGCAAGAATTATAGGTAGTTTTGCTCAAATTGATAAAAAAACACGTACGATACTAACAAAAAATGTAAAAGCACTTATTGAGGAAAAATTCCAAGTAGCTGCGGAAGAGATGAATATTGAGGGAGAAAACACTATATTCAAAAAGGCTATAGGTACACCTTGTGAGATATGTGTTTTTAACCCACAACCTTCTTGGGTATTGAAATCAGACAGACTAGTACACGACCGTAAAACTAGGAAACTTCACTTTTATAATACTTGGCTAGAAATCTATGGGGTTCCGGTAATTTACACTCCATATCTACAAACGCCAGAGCCTGGTGTAACTCGAGCTTCTGGTCTTTTGGCCCCAAGTTTTCTAAGTTCTGATTTACTTGGAACTGGAGTCAGACAACCTATGTTTCTAACAATTGGAAACAACTCAGATTTTACTTTTTCTCTCATTAAAACATCGAAAATAAATCTTCTAATTGAAAGTCAATATAGAAAGTTATTTGATCTGGGAGATTTAATATTAGAGTCTGCATTTCTGCCCGCCAGTGGAGATAATTCAATCAAAGGCTTTTTGAAAATTAAAGGCAACGCTAAGTTAGATCAATCAACCTTTTTAAAAGTTGATACAACTTTAATCAGCGATACTTCTTTTTTAGGCAAATATGGATATGATGACAGAGATAGATTTCTAAACTCCATTAGTTTTGAGAAGTTTTCAAATCGTAGCTCTTTCCAGGCTTCAACTTTGTATCACACATCTCTAAGAGACAGTAATACCGTTGAACCCTTAGTATTGCCAGATTTAAGGTACAGAAAATATAGGAAATATAAAAAATCTGGCCTTCTGCTAAGTGAAAAATACTCTTTGGTTGGAATATCACGTCGAAAAGGTACCGGCTATAGCAGACTTTCGGCTGACATTAAGCTAAGCAAAAGTTGGCAGACAGAAAATGGATTTATTGTCCAAGGCACCGGGAATGTTCTTACCGCGGCCTACAGTGAAAATAACAGAAATACTGAAAGGTATCTGTTAAAAGTTTATCCGCTGGGCGCTTTGGAGTTCAAATACCCGTTTTTCAGGGGTAGAAACAATAAATCTGAGGTTTTGATACCCATGGCACAAGTAGTTTATTCCACTAACGCTTCATCTCCAGAGCGTTCCATTGATGAGGATAGCTCCACAACAGAATTTGACAGCACTACTCTTTTTAAATTAAGAAAGATACCAGGTATTGATAGGCAAGAAAATGGTCTTAGGTTAAATGCTGGTTTAAAATATTCTTATGAGTATAAGCGTTACTATAAATATAATGTAAATATTGGACAAGTATACAGAAACAAAAACTCGGAAGACTTCCTACCATCTTCAGGCCTGAACGGGTATGAATCTGATATCTTATTATCAGGCAACTTAAGTTTTAGAAAAGATTTAGAGTTAGCAAGCAAACATGTCTACAGCAAGAATTTTACTTTGAAAAGATCTTATACGTCACTTAAACTTATAAAACCTCGTTATCGAATTAAGACTAGTTTAACAAATTTAGTTTCAGATCCATCGGAAGGAACTAGTACGGACCTGAAGGAATTGACACTCAATTTAAATTCTAGCTTTTCTAAAAATTGGTCTGGCAAGCTTGGGTTGAGAAGAAATATGGTAAATGACGAGGATATTAATACTTCCCTAGGGCTCAATTTTAAAAATGAGTGTATAGATATTGATTTATCTTTATCTAGGAGAAATACAGCTAGTAATCTTTTACCTAAAGACTCAAGGATTGACTTAGTAGTAAATTTCGGAAACATTGGATCGAAATATTATAATAACAAAATGTCTAAGTGTGTTATAAAATGATGGCCTTTTTCAGGTATATAAAAACAAAAATTTGTATTTCTTTAATGTTACTAACACTAGTACCAAGCTATGCGTTTTGCAAGTCAGACTTTACTGTAGCATATCAAGTAGATGACCAAATAATAACCAACTATGATGTTGACCAGGTTAGAAAGCTAAGCAATTTATTAAATAGGACAAATATTGCTCGTTCAGAAGTAGAGAAAATTTTAATTAGCAATAAAATCAAGGAAATTTATGCCAACAGATTAAAAATAGTGGTTTCTGACGAAGAATTAAATTTACAAATTGATAACTTTCTTCAATCGAATGAAATCACGGATAAGGAGTTGAGATCTTTATTAAATTCAAAAGGCATTGACATCGAAACGTTTTATAATTTTGTAAAAGAAAATATTAGGTGGAAAAAAGTTTTAGATTTTAGATTTGGATACAAAATTAATAACCTTTCAATAAAAGACCTTATGCCTTTAACCTCGACCCCTAAAAGAATAGAAAAAGAGTATGAGTTCTTTGAAATATTTATTTCCAACGAGCGGTGGGGGGCCCAAAAGGCAAATCTTATTGCAAATAGGTTAGAAATAGAGATAAACAACGGTGCTGATTTTGACAAGGCTGTTGAAAAATTTTCTTCAGCCACCTCAAAAACACAAAAAGGTAAGGTTGGGCCGATAAAAAAAAGCAGCTTACCTAAACAATTTAGAAACGTATTGGACGGATTAAAAAGAAATGAAGTTTCAAAGCCATTTAAAGTTAATGGAGGATTTATTTTATTAAAACTCTATAGAACTAGGTCATATCAAACTGTAAAAACACCAAAATTATCTGTAACCTATTCGGTTTTGACCGAGCCCTCTGATAGTAATGCACCATGTTCAAACGAAAAAGAAATCAGAGGACCAGTTTTACTATCTAAGGTTGAAAAAAATATAAGAGATATACTTACGAAACTTATGCCTGGAGAAAGCTATAAGCTGTCAGATAGTAGTGGGTTAGCGCGCTCAGTAACACTTTGTGAAAGCCTCGTAAGTGATAAGCAAAGTAGAGCTTTAAGCTTTGAAAATATTAAGAAAAATGAAGAAGCTCAAAGATTAAGCAATGCATTAATGCTTGAATTAAGAAGAAATACGACTGTAGTTAAAAAGTGACAAAAAATACTATAATCTTGACCATGGGAGATCCTGCTGGGATTGGACCGGAGGTGCTTTTGAAAAGCTATAAAAAGGCTAGAGCAATGCATAATCTAGTAGCTATAAGTGATTTTGATAAAATCAAAACCTTAGCCGAAAGGTATGACGTACCACTTAGAAAAATCAATCATATTGACGACGCTGAAAATTTCAAAGATCAGCTAAATGTTCTTAGTTTGAATTATCCTCGAGATTTCTTTCCAGGTGAATTTGATGTTGAAAATGCGGGGTCAGTAATAGAGTCCATACGAATTGGTACGGAACTATGCTTAAAAAAGAAAGTTAGCGCTATGGTTACCGGACCAATAAATAAATCAATTCTGAGAAAAAGGGGATTTAAGTTTTCTGGCCATACAGATTATCTTGAGTATCTTTGTGAATGTAAAAAAGACACTGCGACGATGATGATGCTAAATCGATTTTTAAAAATAATCCCCTTAACGATCCATGAGCCTTTGGGCCAGGTATCATCAAAAATAAAGGAACGATTAATTGGAAAGAAAATTACTTTAATAATATCGGAAATAAAAAAGTACTTTCACTCAACACCAAAGATAGCAGTTTTAGGATTTAATCCACATGCCGGAGAAGACGGACAGATTGGTAATGAGGAGATGTTAGAGATAGTGCCAGCTATATTGAAATTCCAAAGAAATAAAAATTGTGTTGTAGATGGACCTTTCCCAGCAGATGGTTTTTTTGGATCTAAAGAGTATAAGAATTATGATGTAACACTAGCAATGTATCATGATCAAGCGCTCATACCTCTAAAGCTGTTGGCATTTTCTGACGCAATAAATTTTACATTAGGGCTTCCAATTATAAGAACAAGCCCAGGACACGGAACAGGTATTGATATTGCAAAGGACTTTAAAGCGGATTGTAATTCATTCTTTCAAGCAATTTTGTTCGCCGGGACGATGTCTAATTTAATTAAATCAAGACGTACACCTACATTCTAATGCATAAAATAGCGCCAAAAAAAAAGTTCGGTCAAAATTTTTTAACTGATCAAACAGTAATAGAAAGAATAGTTTCAATTGCTGGCGAACTAGAAAACAAAAGTATTTTGGAAATTGGTGGAGGGTCAGGCAACCTGACTAAACACCTCATAAAGGCTAAACCCAAGAACCTTATTGTTGTTGAGATAGATAAAGATTATTTCGAAATCCTAGGTAAGATTTTGCAAAGTAGCAGCGTTAAAACAAAATTGATTTCTGAGGATATTTTAAAAACTGACATCTACAGTCATTTCTCAGAACCACCAGTTATTTTTGGTAATTTACCATATAATATTTCAACAAAAATTTTAGCAAAACTACTAAGCCCATCAAATGATGAAGGCAAGTGGGAAAAGCTTTTCCTAATGTTCCAGGTAGAGGTTGCAAATCGAATAGTTGCAAAACCAAATACAAAACAGTACGGACGACTGTCTCTATTTTCACAGTTTTATTCTTTTCCTTCTTTGGAATTGCATATCCCTAGAACTTCCTTTTTTCCAATACCAAAAGTTGAAAGTGCTCTTGTGAAATTTCAAAGTAATCATAAATACTACCACAGACACAACAGTGCGTTATTTAGAGATATCATTAAGCTAAGTTTTCAAGGTCGTAGGAAAATGATCAAAAACACCCTCAAAAATACTTATAAAAACATTATCGAGCTGATGGCAATTAGTGACATTCCTGAAAATAGTAGGGCTGAAAACATAACTCTCCAACAGTTTTGTCTCCTTACCGATGCTGTAGACAAATCTAGTGATTAATCTAGTGGCTCTACTATGCTGTATCTATATTTTGCTCTAAAGAAACTTTTTCCTTTTGCTCTTTCAGGGAAGAAACATCTGATAAATCTTTAACTTGGTTATTATCAGATTGCGTTTTCTCTTTAGAGGAACCACCCTCATCGATCAAGTTTTCTTGAGAAGCTGATTTTTCAGCTATTGCTTTCTGTGCTTCTAAAAGAAGTCTTGCATAATGTTCAGAATGTTGTTGAAAGTTTTCCGCCGAAACTCTGTCACCTGAAAGTTGAGAGTCATGCGCAAGAGATTGATACTTATCAATAATCTGTTGGGGAGTGCCTCTAACTTTACCTTCAGGGCCTGCGCTGTCAAAAACCCTATTTATAACGTTACCTGGGTTAAGTCTACGACCATTATTTCTATTCTTATTGCGTGATTTTCCTGACGATCTCATTTTTAATATATTTTCTGTTGATGCATTATGGTAGAACTAATAAGTTCGAGCCAACAATATAATATATAAACCATTTAAAGATTAAGACAACTGCATACGCAATCTTTGCAATTATTTTCCCTAATATTAAATTTATGTGTCTTTTTTAACACATACCACTCGATTTACATTATTTAGATCTTTATAAAAACAAATTTTATTGAAATTAGATCGTAACAACTCTTCTTTTAATAGAAAATCTTGTTCCTTACCGAATTCTATTACAAAAATTCCATTTTTATTCAAATGTCTATTAACACCATCTAAGAACAGTTTTATAATATCCAAACCATATCGACCTCCATAAAGCGCTTCGTGTGGTTCATGAAGAATAATTTCTCTTTGCAAATAACAGAAATCGTCTTTTGCAACATATGGGAGGTTACTTACAATCAAGTCAAATTTATTGTGAATATTAGAGAATAGATCCGAATGAATGAACTCGCAATCAGCCTTTAGCTCTTCAGCATTTTTCTTTGAAAGGCTTAAGGCTTTCTTTGAAAAATCTGCTAGAAAGAGAGTGATGTTTGAGTTTTCTTTGTACAATGATAATCCTATGCAGCCACTTCCACATCCTAAATCAAGCACTTTCATTCCATCAAAAAGTAGATTTTTACTAACATCTATAATCAATTCACTCTCAGGCCTTGGATCCAATACACTCCCATCAACACAGAAGTCATTCTGCCAAAACGACCTAGAGCAGACTATGTGAGAAGTTGGTACGCCTACTGCTCTGAGACTGACCATTTCCGAGAATAGAGAGGCATTTTCATTTGACCCTTCATAGGTTTGATATTTATAGCTTTGAGCTAAGGAAATTCCAAAAGCTTTTGAAAACAATCGTTTTGCCGACTCATTGTAGTCATCACAACCCGCTTCTTTTAGTAGTTCTTTTTTAGAAAGGAAAAGGCTATTTTTATTTTTCATTGTCTTTTTCGTAAGAACTCATTGCTTCGAGTCTCTCAGCAGAAATCAAACCATTTATTATTTCTTCGAGATTACCATTAAGTATTTCTTCTAATTTATATAATGTAAGATTTATTCTGTGGTCTGTAACTCGCCCTTGCGGAAAATTATAGGTTCTTATTCTTTCAGATCTATCTCCAGAACCAATCTGAGACTTTCTTTGGGAGGCGATAGCATTAGATTGATTTTTTATATTTAAATCATATAACCTGGTTCTTAGGACCTCCATTGCTCTTGCTCTATTTTGATGCTGAGATTTTTCAGAACTTGTAACGACTATCCCCGTTGGCAAATGAGTAATTCGAACTGCAGAGTCTGTTGTATTGACGTGTTGTCCGCCAGCTCCAGATGCACGCATAGTATCTATACGTATTTCATTTGGTAATATCTGTATGTCTATCTCCTTAGCCTCTGGCAACACTGCTACAGTCGCGGCAGACGTATGAATTCTTCCACTGCTTTCTGTTGTTGGAACTCTTTGGACCCTATGAACGCCACTTTCAAATTTCAACTTTGAATAAATTTTATCCCCCTTTAAATGGAAAGTCACTTCCTTTAAACCACCCAAATCAGTGGTTGATTGTTCAACTACGTCTATCTTACATTTATTTTTATCTGCATAACGCTGATACATTTTAAACAAATCTAATGCGAACAATGAAGCTTCATCTCCTCCAGTCCCCGCTCTTATCTCGATAATTACTGATCTTTCATCATTAATATCTTTGGGTATTAATAAAAGTTTAAGATCCTGTTCAATAACGTCTCTCTTTGCTTTTAATATCAGCAATTCACTTTCTGCTAGACCTGCAAGCTCTTTGTCATTTAGCAAAAGTGAAGTATTTTCTATTTCAACTATTGTTGAAAAAAATTGGGAAATTATATCTTTTACATCTTTTAATTCTGAATACTCTTTCGAGTATTCTTCAAATATGTTTCTATCTAAATTACGCTGCATTTCTTTTTCTAGGAAATCAAAGCGATCAACAATTTTTTTAAGTTTTTCTTCAAACATAAAAAAATTACTATTTTTTGGAAAGTTCTTCTGCTCGTTGTTCAACAAGACCAACAATGTGTTCGATCATCTTATTATTATCTAATTTATGATCTGTTTTCCCCAACCTATAAATCATTCCGCTCCCTGCACCACCTCCAGTAAAGCCTATATCTGTCATTAAAGCTTCTCCTGGGCCATTAACGACGCAACCTATTATGGAGAGAGAAATTGGGGATTTAATGTGTTCAAGTCTCTTTTCCAGTATTTCAACTGTTTTTATTACATCAAAACCTTGTCTTGCGCATGAAGGACATGAGATGATCTGAACACCTCTGTGTCTGAGGTTCAATGATTTCAGAATTTCATACCCAGCCTTAACTTCCTCAACGGGATCTGCAGACAATGAAACCCTCACAGTATCTCCTAACCCTGCCCATAATAAGTTTCCAAGTCCTATTGCTGACTTGACTGTTCCAGAGAAAAATGAGCCTGCTTCAGTTATTCCAATATGAAATGGCGCATCAGTTATGGTGACAAGGTCTGAATAAGCCGCAACTGCCAAAAAGACATCAGAGGCTTTAACAGAAATTTTAAACTCATAAAAATCATTGTCTTCCAAAATACCAATGTTTCTTTTTGCGCTCTCTAGTAAAGCCTCAGGACAGGGCTCCCTATATTTTTCTAAAAGGTCCTTTTCTATACTTCCAGCATTTATTCCTATTCTGATTGAGCAACCAAAATCTTTAGCGGCTTTAATCACCTCTCTAATTTTTTCGTTATTACCTATGTTTCCAGGATTTATACGCAAACATGCAGCCCCAGCTTTAGCTGCTTCAATTGCTCTTTTATAATGAAAGTGTATATCAGCAACTATTGGAACAGGGCTCATTTTACATATTTCTTTCAACGCCACGGTGCTATCGGTATCAGGGCATGATACTCGTACAATCTCGGCCCCTGCCTCTGCACAATTTTTTACCTGATCAATAGTTTGTTTGACATTGGCGGTTATTGTGTTAGTCATCGTTTGGACTGATATAGGGTTACTGCCACCAATTTTTACATCACCAACACTTATCTCTCTTGATTTTCTTCTAGAAATTTGTCGCCATGGCCTTACACTGTCGAGAGACACGTTTAAATCCTTTTATTTAAATAAGTAAGCTGTAAAGACACTACAGAGTCCTTCTTTTATTCAACAAACTATTCAAGTAGCTATCCGTCAATTCATTGATCTTTAAGGAATTGAATATATTTTGGGGGTCTATTTTGAAATTCTTAATCACTTTTCTTTTGTCAGATACTGGTCCATAGGTGACACCATTTAGTGAAAAGAACAAATCTTTAGCGTTGCCAGCCCTCAAGTTTCCGTTAAACCAGTTATCTTTAATTTCAAGAACCTCCCCTGCCTTTAAGATTTTTTCAACTACAACTTTTCTACCCTCATCTTTAATGCGTATCCAAGAAGGGTTAACTGCAAAAATATTAAGCGTAGTTTCATTTTGCTTTACAACTACATCGTTTTTCTTATTTGAGCCTAATACGCGTCGATCGAGACTTTTATAGTCTAATGCAATTTTTGAGTTCGCCAACTTTTCCGATTTTAGGTCAGCTTCTCCAGTTTCAACTGAAATTGCTAAAGCAAATTCAGGTACTGAACCAAAATCAAACTTGTTTACTAAGACTTCTGTTGTAGATCCAACTGATGGGCTTACGATTGGTAATGATCTATGCAGCTTTGTAGAGTTTGTTCCTAGCACACCAATGTCCTCAATTTGTAAGTTCATAATTGGCCCATCTCTATAGGAAACTTGGGGTGCCAATAGTTTGCTGCTCTCAGAAACCCTATACTCATTTGCCTCAAACTCTTTGCGTGCAAATTGATACCTATTTAACTTATTCTCAATCAAAACTTCAGAAGATTGTAAGTTCATTTCGCTCATTATCATTGGCAAATTATCAGCCGGCACAATTTTTAATTTTTGAATATCAATAAGAACTTTCCAAGCCCCAAAGCTTACCCCAAAAAGTATCAAAGATGCGACCAAAAAAGGCCAGAAAAACCAATAACTTTTATTAAAAAGTGAACTATCAACCTCTTGTAGCCCGACGTATGATGGCTTCCAATCTAGCTGGGTTTCAATATTGTAATCTTTTAAAACTCTATTTTTATAACGATCAGTGCCATCTAATCTACGAGATCCATCTTGTGACGAAAACCCTGATTCCGTACAAAATCTTTCATATATCTCTTCTGGGTTAAGATTTAAATACCTTGCATAAGACCTAATATAACCTGCTACGAATCCTTTATTTGGAAATGCATCCAAATCACAATTTTCAATAGCCGATATATAAGCAGCTTTAATTTTGAGATCTTTTTGAACCTGAAGAAGAGACTTTCCCAAAGTAGCCCTTTCACCTCTTAGCTCTTCCCCAAGAAGTAGAGTGTAAGAGTCAAAACCATTGACTTTAAATCC
>CACBAM010000022.1 GCA_902537215.1 uncultured Alphaproteobacteria bacterium | reverse complement strand
TAACAAATTATGATGGAAGATTAAATAAGCCAATATTTGATCAGTTTAACATTCGAGAAGGATGGTATGAAATGGTATTTCATGCTGGAAAATATTTGGTGGCAAAACATAAAATGAAAGAAACGGATTTATTTTTTGATAATATTTCTATCTGCTTTCAAATTAATGACCTAAAGCAACACTACCATGTTCCTCTGTTACTATCTAAGTTCGGCTACAGTACCTATCGAGGTAGTTAAGCATGGATTTTGATTATCTTGAGTGGATAGAATTTATGGTTCGATGGTTCCATGTAATTGCTGGAATTGCATGGATAGGATCTAGCTTTTATTTTATTGCGCTCGACCTAAGTCTAAGAAAATCATCCTCATTGCCTAAAGAGGCACATGGAGAGGCTTGGCAAGTTCATGGAGGTGGTTTTTATAATTTGGTAAAATATCTCGTGGCTCCAAATCATCTACCCGACCACTTAACTTGGTTTAAGTGGGAGGCTTATGCTACATGGATTACTGGTGCAGCGCTATTCATACTCGTCTACTATCTTGGTGCTGAACTATATCTAATTGATTATGAAAAAATTGAATTATCCAAAACTGCTGCTGTTTTGATATCAATAGCCGGTGTTATATTTGGATGGGTGATTTACGATCTAATATGCAGATTACTGGTTGGAAAATCTAATTTAGTATTATCAATTGTCCTTCTAATATTTTTTGCATTTCTGTCTTGGGCATCCTATTCAACACTAAGCTCGAGAGGGGCTTTTATGCAGATGGGAGTAACTCTGGGTACGATAATGGTAGCAAATGTTCTGATGGTAATTATTCCAGGTCAGAAAAAAGTTGTAGCACAATTAATCGCCAAGAAGACACCGAGCCCTGAATTTGGTATCCGTGCAAAACAAAGATCTCTTCACAATAACTATTTGACACTTCCTGTAATCTTTATAATGATCGGCAATCATTATCCTACCGCCTACGCTACCTCCTATTCTTGGGTAATAATTGTATTGACCATCATTATAGGAGGCCTTGTTAGACATTTTTTTAATGAAAGACACGCTGGTAATAGGACCCCTTATTGGGTTGCCGTTCCAATTGTAATCCTATCATGGGGTTCTCTAATGTTGTCTGAAGTTGACGAACCCAGTTTGGATCAACTGTCGCCAGAAAAACTAAGCCTAATCGAAAGCTCATTTTCAAAAGAATTCAAAGATAATATAATGGAAGTGACGGCTTATAAATGTTCCACTTGCCATGTTATGGAGCCATCTTGGGAAGGAATGAAAAAACCTCCTAAGGGAGTTTATTTGAGCGAATTCAGTCACTTGATTAATAACTATGAAACTATTTATAAGCAGGTTGCAGCATCAAGGGCGATGCCACCTGGCAATATTACTTTTTTAGAAGACGAAGAGCGATTATTGTACGCAAACCTTTTTCATAAGATAGAGGAAATATTAAGAGAAGAGTAGTGAGCAGCATGGAAACAAAACTCAGGGATCTAGAAGGTTACCATGACGAAATTCCCCACTTTAGCTGGCCAGGGGGTAGAAAGTTGGCGGTTCAATTTGTTTTGAACTTAGAAGAAGGTGGTGAAAATTCAATCATCTACGGAGATAAGCATTCCGAGACTTTCCTTTCAGAGATCATAGGTGCCGAGCCATTTTTTGGTCAACGACATATGTCGATGGAAAGTTTATATGAATATGGTACTAGAGCTGGTGTTTGGCGAATTTTAAAACTCTTCAGAGAAAGACAAATCCCGATAACAATTTTTGCTGTAGCACAAGCTTTGGAAGAGAATCCAAGAATTGTAGATCAAATTTTAAAAGATAATCATGAGATTTGTTCACATGGACTAAGATGGATAAATTACAAAGATGTGCCCAGAGCCACTGAAAAAGAGCACATGCAAAAAGCAATAGAGATTCAAAAAAGAATTTGTGGAGAAAGGCCTATGGGTTGGTACACAGGTCGTACCTCAGAGAATACAAGGGATTTGGTTTGTGAAGAAGGAGGCTTTCTTTATGACTCAGATGACTATAGTGATGACTTACCATTTTGGTCTAAAATGACAAAAAAACCGCACTTAATTATACCTTACACTCTTGATACTAACGACATGAGATTTCTAACCCCGCAAGGATTTCATAATGGCGAGCATTTTTTTAATTATCTTAAGGATAGTTTTGACTGTCTATACGAAGAAAGGCATGAAGGTTCTAAGATTATGAACATTGGACTTCATTGCCGTATAATTGGAAAACCGGGAAGGTTCCCGGCACTAAAAAAGTTTGTTGATTACATTCAGTCATTCAGTGATGTCTGGTTTGCAACCAGAATAGGAATTGCGAGGCATTGGAGAAAGGTGCTACCACATGAAAAATGAAGACAAATTAATAATGTCAAAAAAGGTTAATTTGGCATCACCTAAAGCAGGGGCAAAAATCATTGATGTGTCTGACGACTTTTTTGCAAAATGTGATCGAATGTTAAATGACACTGATCCCATTTTCATTGATGATAAATATGATGATCATGGGAAATGGATGGATGGTTGGGAAAGCCGTAGAAAAAGAGTGGAGGGAAACGACTGGGCTATTATTGGCTTAGGAGGCAGGTGTTCTATAGAGGATGCAATAATTGATACTAGTCACTTTACTGGTAACTATCCGCCAGCCGCCTCGCTGGATTTCTCATCTAACCATAGTTATGAACCAGGATCTTTGGACTGGCATACACTCCTTGAAAAACAGATTTTAAAAGGAGATCATATAAATGAATTTAAGCTCTTAAAAAATGAACATGTAACCTATGTAAGATTAAATATTTTCCCAGATGGAGGTGTAGCGCGGCTAAGACTTTTTGGAGATCTTATTCCCTTTTCTCAGGATATGTCCAAAGATTTAGAATTATCTGCTCTAAAAAATGGGGGCAAAATTGTTGGGTATAATAACGCACACTATGGCAACGTAAACGCTCTCCTGTCTGAAGGTAGAGGAAATACAATGGGTGACGGGTGGGAGACTCGGCGTAGACGTGTCCCTGGAAATGATTTTATAATCATTGAGTTAGGAACACCTGGGCTGATTTCGAATGTAGAAATAGATACCTGTCACTTCAAGGGTAATTTTCCAGATAGAGCTTCAATTCAAACAATTGATTTAAAAAATGAAAAAGACAAAATAAAAGCATTTGAGGCTTCTAGTAACTGGGAATTTTTTTTAGATGAGAAAAAATGCAAACCAGACTTTATTCATAACTTTGGAAAAATTGATTTCTTACACGAAAAAACGGTCTCCCACGTGAGATTAAACATCTATCCTGATGGGGGAGTTTCGAGATTTCGAATTTTTGGTCAACCAGTAAGCTAAAATGCATTTAAATTTAGAAAAGCTGACCGTAAGCCAGAAGTTATTCGAACCTTTTGGTGATGTAATTTCAAAAGGGATGGAAAATAATAAATTTCTGATAAATCAGGGATATTGTGAGAGGTTTGATGAGGTAGCGACGGTACAAGTACTTGACAGAAAAGCTAATCCAATCATTTCAATATTTTCTGCTACTCCTAGAAAAAGACCAATAAAAATTGATTATCTGGAGATGCACCCTCTGGCGTCTCAAGCTTTTATGCCAATACAAAAAATAGATTGGCAAGTAGTCGTGGCAAATGATAAGGACGGATCCCCAGATCTTTCTTCAATCAAGTATTTCGAAGTGCCAGGTGATGTAGGTATAAATTACAATCCAAAAGTTTGGCATTTTCCACTGCTTGTTAATACAGCTCAAGATTTTTTGGTTATCGATAGATCATCAGCATTGGATGCAGGCAAAGAAAATTTAAGAGAGTTTTTTTTTCAACGTAATGGTAATGAGATTTACATAGAGTGATCATTATGCACCGCAGCTAAAATTTTTGAAGGTGTTGCGGGAGCATTTAATAAATCTGCATTTGATGTTTCGCTAGCCATTGAGATGGCATTTTTCAAAGCCAAAAAGTGAGAAATCGATAGTAATAAAGGGGGCTCACCGACGGCTTTAGATCTAAATATTGTCTTCTCTTCATTAGGAGTATTCTCTAATAGTTTAATATTAAATTCAGGTGGCACATCTCGGCTTCCAGGTATTTTATACGTTGAGGGGCCAAGAGTTAAAAGTTTGCCGTCTGGACTATAATATAGTTCTTCACACGTTAGCCATCCTATACCCTGGATGAAACCTCCTTCTATCTGCCCTCTATCAATTAGGGGGTTGAGAGAGCTCCCACAGTCTTGAATGATGTCTGCCCTAAGTATTCGACTTTCTCCTGTATCAATATCTATAATTGCTTCGGATACTGCCGCTCCCCATGTGAAATAAAAATAGGGGCTTCCCTTAAATTTTTCCTGATCCCATGAGATTTTTGGTGTTTTATAAAAGCCCGTTGATGAAAGAGATATGCGATTTTCCCAGCAGGAAAACGCTAATTCCTTAAAGGTCATACTTTTATTTCCGCTTAGTATCAGACCGTTCTTAAATTCAATAGAAGAGGGCGGCTTTTGAAAAACTTTGCTCGCATGTTTAAGCATTCTCCGTTTAATAACAGTAGCTGCTTTCCACGCAGCCATACCATTAATATCGGAGCCAGACGATGCAGCTGTAGCTGAGGTGTTTGGGACCTCATCCGTATTTGTTCCAGAAATATGTACATAGTCGATAGGAATGTTGAAACATTCTGAGACAACCTGAGCCACCTTAATAAATAGGCCTTGTCCCATCTCTGTTCCACCATGATTGAGTCTCACCGAACCATCTGTGTATACATGGACTAGAGCACCTGCTTGATTTAAGGATACTTTATTAAAAGATATCCCAAACTTGGCAGGCATGAAGGCAATTCCTTTCCTGTAAGGCTGATTTTTATTAATTTGCGACCTGTTAAACTTTTCTACAAGAAGCTTTCTCTTTTCTAGACCTGCGAAAGTTTCCATCTCATTTATCATTTTTTCAATTTTAATATTTTTAACTATTTGCCCATACGGTGTTTTAATTCCATTTTTAAGGGAATAATAATTTTCATGTCTAAGTTCATCTAAATCGATTTCTAGAAATCGAGAAACTCTTTCTAGAATAGTCTCAATTGCAAGCATTCCTTGAGGGCCACCAAAGCCTCTAAACGCCGTGTTAGAAACGGTGTTTGTTTTACATATATAGCCTCGTGCGGTAAAATCTTTAAAAGAGTAACAATTATCTAGATGGGTCAATGCCCTCGACATTACAGGCGCTGACAGATCGCAGACATTACCTGCATTGCTAAGCAATGTTATGTCTAATCCCTTAATTTTTCCTTTTTTGTTGAAACCTACGGAGTATTTAACTTCAAAGTCATGACGTTTTCCAGATGATGCCATGTCATCTTTGCGATTAAGACGAAGCTTAACAGGCTTATCCAAAATGTATGCTCCTAGAGCTGCTATGGCGGCGTATATTGTTGACTGGCTTTCTTTACCTCCAAAGCCACCGCCAAGTCTCCTGACCTTACTAGAGATCTTGGCCGCTGGAATATTTAAAACGTTGGATACACCATGCTGGACTTCAGTTGGGTGTTGTGTGCTTGACCAGATTGTGAACTCAGAGTTTTCATGCGGAATGGCAAGAGCAATATGTGTCTCCAAATAAAAGTGATCTTGACCTCCCATAGAAAATGAACCCTCAAGTTTATGGGGTGCCTGCCTAATCTGTTCGTTTGCCTTACCCCTCTCAAAGTGAATTGGTTTTAAAAAGAAGTTTTTTTTCTTGAATGCTAAATCCAAGTCTAATATCGGTGTTTTATCTTTTTTATAGACAATCTTCACTTCATTTACGGCTGCCCTTGCTCTCTCCATTGATGAAGCAACAATGAGCCCGATAGGTTGGCCTACATAAGTCACCTCTTTTTCTGCAAAGATTGGCTCATCTGCAAAAATAGGCGCTATATCATTCCTACCAGGTATGTCTTTTGCTGTAATAACTGTAATGCTTGGATCAAATTTTTTTGCTTTTTCGGTCTCAATAGAAGTTATCATACCGGATGGTATTTCTGAGAGGATAAGAGCTCCATGCAAAGTATTTTCTGACAATGGAATATCATCTATGTACTCGGCTCTTCCCGTAAGTTGTCTAAAAGACGAGTCTTGGTAGTGCGACTTTCCAACTGACATATTATTTTTGTTATCTAACGCCATCAAATACTCATTATCGAATGTTGTTTCTCACCACTTATGGCGGACCTTTGCATTTTTTTTATCAATCCAACCATTGCAGCCGATCGATATTTTGCTGTCCCTCTAAGATCACTTATTGGAGAAATATCATGACTTAAAGCAGTTATTAGAGAGTTTTGGTTAAAGCGTAGATTACTATCCTTTAATAACTTACTCGTTTTATCTAATAACAAAGGCGTGGGTCCTACGCCCCCTGCAGATAAAATAATATTTTCTATAGTGTGGTTTTTATCCATCTTAAATTTGGCTGCCAGCGATAAAGTTGATATATCTTGATCATACCTTTTTGATAGCTTCCAAGAAAAAATTGAATCTTCCTTTTTTGTTTTTGGTATCTTGACCTTGTATATAAGCTCATTGCGTTTTAGAGCGTTTTTTCTATATCCCTTAAAAAAATCTTTAATCGGAATAGTTCTTTCTCCTTTTGGACCGAGTAGAGACAATTGAGCCTCCAATACGAAAAATAGGGGAGCTAGGTCACCAATAGGGCTCGATGTCCCAAGATTCCCTCCAACTGTTGCGGCTGTTCTAATCTGTGGAGAACCAAACCTAATAATTGTATCCAGAAAGGGGGAGAAAAATTCACGGCATAACGCTTCGAATTTAGATAGTGTAACACAAGCTCCTATTTCAAATGATGAAGTCTTGGTCTTAATTGTAGACATTTCTTTAATATTATTCAGAAATAATATTTTCTGTTGTTTAAAATTGGAGTCTTCCGCTTCAAGGTTCCAGTCTGTACCTCCAGATAAAACAGTATAATTTTCTTCCTTTGATATAAATTCAATTAGTTCTTTTTTAGAATCTGGGTAGATGTAAGTTGTCTTTCCAAAAATTGCGGTCTTTAATTTTGGGCCTTTACTATTTATGGGCATTGGCAACCTTATTTTTTCTTTGAGAGATTGGATCCCGTTCACTATTGGTCTATACCCTGTACAGCGACATAAGTTTCCAGATAGAGAGTCATGGATGATGCTCTCAGAAGGGCTTTTATGTTTTTCTTTTAATGCAAGCGCTGCCATTACAAAGCCAGGTGTGCAAAACCCACATTGCGACGCCGCCTCGGAGTTCAGTGCTTGAATTAAAGGTTTAGCAGAGCTTAATTTGCTAGCACCTTCAATTGTTACTATATTTTTATCAATTATTTGTCCCACCTTTAAAATACAAGAGTTTACAGGTGCTAAGGATCCTTTTTCATCAAAAATCAATACAGAGCATGCACCACAGTCTCCCTCTGAGCACCCCTCTTTTGTCCCAGTAAATTTACAATTATGCCTCAAAAAATTTAGCAAGCTTATATTGCTGTCTATATTACGTGCGTAAACTTTCTTAAAATTTACATAAAAGCTAGGCTCTGATTTTTTATTTTGCTTTTCCATTATAAATTATCCGGCTCTACTCGAAGTTTTTATCATACATCATTGTGAGACTTAAAAATATTGTAATTTTTCTGAATCTAAATATGAGTTAAATTTAGGGTTTATTTATTGTAAAATGACAACAAAGCAATTTTTTTATGGTCAAGGGAGTTTAGAGGAAATGCCTAGTTTTGATATTGTTAGTAAATTGGATATGCAGGAAGTTGAGAATGCGATTTTTAATGCTAGTAAAGAGATCAACCAGCGATATGATTTTAAAGGTTCTAAGACCGATATTGAGAGAAATGAGAACTCGTTAACTGTAGAAACAGAAGATGACTTGAAAGCAAAGCAAGTTAACGAACTTTTAATAGGCCATTTTGTTAAAAGAGGTATAGACCCCAAAGCCCTCAAAGTTAAATCAACGGAAAGCGCTTCAGGTAATCGAGTAAGGCAAAACTATGATTTGCTGGAGGGGATTGAACAAGACACATCAAAGAAAATTATTTCTTCTGTCAAGCAGAGTAAGTTAAAAGTGCAGGTAAAAATACAAGGTAATGAGCTTAGGGTTTCAGGGCAAAAGAAAGATAGTCTTCAGGAAGTTATTTCGTTAGCAAAAAAGCTCGATTTACCTCTTCCTTTACAATTTATAAATTTTAGAGATTAGACCTCGTATATATCTGAAAACTTTTCATCTAAATAATTCAAAAAGGGCTCAGGCGTAAAAGCCTTTCCTGTAGCTTTTTTGATCAGGTCAGCAGGCTCGTATAGGCTTCCATGCTGATGTATGTTCTCTGCTAACCAAGTGGTTGCTAATGACACATCACCCTTCTCAAATCCGTCTGCAAGACCAGGAATATCTTTTTGCATCTTTTCAAATAAACAACCGGCATTTAAGTTACCTAAAGTGTAGGTTGGAAAATACCCAAATGCACCGATTGACCAATGAACGTCCTGGAGAATTCCATCAGAGGCTTTTTCAACGTCACGGTCAAAATATTCCTTGAATTTTGCATTCCAGGCCTCGGGCAAATCCGGAACTTCCAAATTTTTTCCAATTACCTCTAATTCGAGCTCAAAGCGAAGCATAATATGTAGATTGTAGTGAACTTCGTCTGCTTCAGTTCTAATAAAACCGGTTTCAACCTTATTAACCAAACGGTAGAATTCTTCTTCATCTCTAATGCCAAATTCTCCAAAATAGCTTTTCATTTTCTTAAACAGCCACCTAGTAAATTGCCTAGATCTTCCTATTTGGTTCTCAAATATCCTAGACTGACTTTCGTGAATGCCTAAAGATACGCCAGAACCGAGAGGCGAGTGTAAAAAGTCTGAAGAGACGTTTTGTTCATAGCAAGCGTGCCCCACTTCGTGAATAGTACTGTATAAACAGTTAAATGGGTCATTATTATCGACTCGGGTAGTAATTCGTACATCATCCCCACCACCTGAACAAAAAGGATGCGCTACAATATCAATCCTTCCTCTATCAAAGTCATAGAAAAATGTCTTTGCTATTTCATGGGCGAGTTTTAATTGTTTTTCAGTATTGAAGTCACCTTCTAATACAGGTTTGGAAAGTTTTGCTTCACTTATTCTCTGCCGCAAATCTAAAAGTCTTGGCTTCATTTCTTCAAAAATACTCGAGGTCTCTTTTTTTGTCATTCCAAATTCGTAATCATTTATTAACCCATCGTATAAATCTCCACTGGGAGATAGAAGGGAAGCTTCTTCTCTTTTTAAATCAATTACCCTCCTTAAGTGAGGTGAAAACTCAGAAAAATCGTTATTTTGTCTAGCCTTTTGCCAGGCCATTTGAGCTAAGGATGTGGTTGCAGCCAAATCCGATGCGAGTTTGCTTGGTATAGCTTCTGCTCTGTCAAAGGCTCTCTTTATTAGTGTGTAAGCTCTTTTTTGAAAAGGTGTTTTAGGTTCGGCTTGTTCCAATAACTTTCTGACTATTGAATTTTTTTTTCTATCGTGGATAACTTCTTCAAGTGCACCCATCTCCATCGCTCGAGAATTTCCACTCTTAGATGGCATCATTGTCTCCTGATCCCAAGCATTTCTACCCGCTACGGATTGGAGTAAATCAGTCGTTCTATTGTAATTGATCAGCTGATCTATAGCTTCCATAAAGCTCTCTATTTTCTAATAAGATTGTTGTCCATTTCCAAAAGTTAGCTGATCGACATTGCTGACCAATACAAATAGAGGATGCTTAATAAACTTGCAACCCAACCTGCAGATCTTAACCCAATGATATTGAATCCGTATGCGATTACATAAACGATGCGTGACCAAAAGAAAACTTGAACAGCCAGTTTAGTATTTGCACTGCTGGTTTCGGTCATTGCAAGTGCGAGGATTGCTGGACCTATCATCGCGAATGCTATCACACAATTTAGAATAGCACGCTCTAATCGTCCGGTCATACCTGAAAAATTTACGCCTTCTCGACTACTAAACACGGGCATAATTCCAACGTTTGCCAAGCTGGTGAGCTGTTGGACAAGGGTAGTTGCTATGATTAGAAGTCCATATAGACAGATATAATAAAGTTCGACGCTCATTTTTCATACCTCTTGTTTTTTGTATTGCTTATTTCAAAATAGTTTATTATCAAACTGTTTCAACTACAAAAGATGCACGATGGATGAAATTCAATTAAGAAATCTTTATGGTCCTGCTACTGAGAAAGCATCTGCGAAGATTATGAAAAGCTTGGATCCACATAGTGTCAGTTTCATAAATGCATCAAATTTTCTGGTCATGGGGACTTTTGACGGTGAAGATATTGATCTCTCACCCAAAGGTGATCCAAAAGGTTTTGTTAAAGTGATATCTGATGATCGCATCGAAATAGCTGACAGACCTGGAAACAATAGGATTGACGGGCTTCTAAATATTTCTAAAAACGCAACAGTATCCCTAATATTTTTCATTCCAAGGGTAGCAGAAACACTTAGAGTTCAAGGGAAAGCTACGATATCAAATGACCCAAAAGTTCTTGAAAAACATAAATTAAAATCCAATTTGCCAAAGACAGTTACAGTTATTAAACCAACAAAAGTATTTCTGCATTGCGGCAAAGCACTACTTCGATCAAGTCTATGGAAGCCTGAAAGCTGGCCTGATAGCAGACCCATACCCACGCTTTATGAAATGATTGAAGATCAGACAGGATTAAACTGTGAAATAAAAAAAGAAAACGACATTATAGAAATGTATGAACGTGAACTTTACGAAAATAAATAATGAATGCAACTTTTATGAATTATTTTATAAAAACAAAATGTGGACTAGAAAAATACGATTTGCTCAAATCACGAAAAGGCATCTCCGCAAAAATTAGATTTTATTGGTTCGTCCTCTTCGCATCAATAAGAGACTTAGGCCACAAAAAAAGGATTTAAAAAACTTAAGTTAAAGCTGAGTAATCTC
>CACBAM010000021.1 GCA_902537215.1 uncultured Alphaproteobacteria bacterium | reverse complement strand
AAAATCAATCTTTTCAGAAGAAACAAATTGATGAAGACTACTCTCTAATTTTTGCCTTCCTGTTTTCCCAACAATATCACCGAAAAAAGCTACTTTCATGTTTTAGGTTTCTTCATTTATAATTTTTGGAAATAATCCATTCCTCTTTCAGTTAAAACTGCGTCTAGGGGAACATCATGAATCTCCGATGGTAAATCGTGATAACTTTTTTGTCCTGAAAACGCAAGTCCGATATATTTCACCTGTTTATCTCTTCTTAAATATTTTATTGTTCTATCATAGAAGCCTCCACCATAACCTAGCCTCACTCCCTTAGAATCATAAGCTAGAAGAGGACAAATAATTAGGTCAGGAATTGAGGTCTGGTCATTATCGGGTACGGATATTCCGTAATGTCCAATAACCATTTTCTTTCCTGGGCGCCAAGGCTTGAATATTAAAGCTTGTCTTTTATTTACAACCAACGGCAAGCAAATGGTTTTATCTTTAATATCAAGGTACTCTATCAACGACAGGGGATTTATTTCGCTATTTATGGGATGATATAAAGCTACAACAAAAACTGACTTTTGACCTGAAATCCATTCATGGAAAAAGTGGGTAATTCTTTTGGCATATTCCTCATGGTGCAAAGAGTCATAGATTTTCCTTCTTTTACTAATCGCAATTTTTCTATGTTGTACTTTATCAATTTCAAACAACAAACCACCTCTATAAAAAGGTGAGAACCAGCAAAACCGTAATTGTTTTATCCTCGAGAGCCTGAATTAACAGGTGGGCATCGGTTATCAGAGGCCACGACCTTGACAGAGCCAACTCCCTTTCGAGATTTTAAGGCCACTAGGATTAAACTTTTACAAGAAAGCCAGAACTCACAAACACGACCATATATAATCTAAAAAAAAATTTAAACAAATATTTAAACTAGCAATTTTCATAGGTCTCATAGGCCTTTAATGTGGAATGACGCATGTATATCCAGCTAGCACAGTAATATTCTAAAATAACTTTGTGTCATACAAAAAAAGCTGTTAATTTTTTCTTTTTTAACTTACTAATTACGAATGAAAGTTATGCCGATGTAGCTCAGTTGGTTAGAGCACTAGATTGTGGATCTAGGGGTCGTTGGTTCGAATCCAACCATCGGTACCAATCTCGAAAAATAAGTACACAATATGGTCAAAATAAATGGAAATGAAATAAGAAAAGGAAATGTTATCGAGCATAAGAATGGTTTATGGATTGCAGTGAAAACATCTCATGTTAAGCCAGGTAAAGGTGGTGCTTTTGCTCAGGTAGAATTAAAAAATATTAGAACAAACTCTAAATTAAATGAACGGTTTAGGTCAGCTGATAAAGTCGAAAGAGTAAGACTTGAACAAAAGGACTACCAATTTTTATATAAAAGTGATGTAGACTTTATATTTATGGATAATGAAACCTTCGAACAAATCACCATAAAGGAAGATGCCTTAAACGTGGTCACCAATTTTCTTACAGAAGGATTAGTAGTTCAAATTGAGTTTTTTGAAAATGAAGCTTTAAATGTTACGTTGCCCGAAAAATTGTCTTGTATTGTTAGAGAAACTGAACCTACAATTAAGGGACAAACTGCTGCAAACAGCTCTAAACCAGCAATACTCGATAACGGTTTGCGAATTATGGTTCCCCAGTTTATTGCCGAAGGGGAAGCAATAATAGTTTCCACTGAAACATCCGAATATCTTGAGAGATCTTAAGCATTTAAAAGGTATCTTATGCAAGACAATACTGCCAATTTGAACATAATGATAAAAGCTGCCAGGAAAGCTTCTAAATCACTTATTAGAGATTTTAACGAGATCGAGAAACTTCAGGTTGTTTCAAAAAAAGCAGGTGACTTCGTATCAAAGGCTGATTTGAGAGCAGAAAAGATTATCAAAGAGGAATTACTTTCTGCGCGACCAAGTTACGGTTGGTGCGCTGAAGAAAGTCAGAAAATAGAGGGAGAAGATCCCACGAGAAGATGGATAGTGGATCCATTAGATGGAACAACCAATTTTTTGCATGGTATTCCTCATTGGGCTATATCTATCGCTCTGGAACACAAAAAGGAAATCGTTGCAGGAATAATTTATGATCCTATTAAAGATGAATTGTTTTCTGCGCAGAAGGGCGGTGGGTCTTGGTTAAATGAACAAAGATTAAGAGTATCCAATAGAACTACCTTCCAGGAAATGTTATTTTCCACAGGTATTCCTTTCGGTCAAAATGATAATCTTCAAAATTCTCTTTCATGTATTAGCAATCTTATGCCTAGTTGTTCAGGGATAAGAAGAAATGGCGCAGCTGCACTGGATTTAGCATACGTTGCGGCTGGAAGATTTGATGGCTTTTGGGAACAAAATTTATCTCCCTGGGATATGGCAGCGGGAATAATTCTTGTGAAAGAGGCGGGAGGTATTTTAGAAAGTATAGAACCAAACCACACCCCCTTGGAAACCGGAAATATTATTTGCTCAAACAATCAGGAGACAGTCTTTAAAAAATTTTCTGAAATGATTAGATCTTCAATCCACTAGAGTGAGCGGTTGTCCAAAAACAGTTAATTTCTCTTCTTTGAAATCTTCTTTTATTTTAATCAAACAGTAATTATTGAAGATACTGTAGATTTCTCCTACAATCTTATTGTTAAAATAAACTTTTTTGTCATCTTTATTTTCAGGGTTGGTGGTAATATGTCCACAATAAAGCTTATTTTTTAACTTCGCCTTATGTTTCATTCGTGCAGTCACTTCTTGGCCTATATAACAACCTTTTTTGAAGTCCACGCCTTTAATTTTCTCAAAGTTCAACTCTAAAATATATGATTTCTCGGGTATCAATTCTATCCCTGTTTCCGGAATAAGACTTTTTATTCTGTTAGTCTCGAACTCCTCAAACCCTCTTATCTCATTTCCAAACTCCTCTTTAAAACCATAACAACGCCAGCCCAAAATATTCGCTCTTGGGTCAGGAAAAGAACAAGTATCTTGCTGCACAGAACTCAGCACAACCTGACATTCTTTATCAAAAATAGTCACATCGGAATTGAGTTTGTAAAATTCCAAAAATTTTTTGATTGCTACAGCTCTAGAATCATGGATATCGATAAAAATTTCCTTATTACCCAAAGAAAAAACAAAAAAATCGAACAAATATTTGCCTTGGGGAGACAAAATAGCAGTGTAAATAATACCTTCCTTCGATACTTTCTCAATATTGTTCGTGGTTAGTGCTTGCAGAAAATCAATTTTATCCTCTCCTTCTATGGCTAGAGTAGCTCTATTTTTGTCAACAAAGAAAAAATCAGCAATACCAGTTTTAATCATCGTTTTTCTTTTCTACTTGTGATTTGAATAAATTAGAATAAAGAGAATTCTCCAACAATAATTTTCTATGCTTACCCTGTCCCACAATTTTCCCACTGTCCAAAACCAGTACTTTGTCGCTATCAACAATCGTAGATAATCTATGAGCTATTGTAATTGTCGTTGAATACTTTGCAAGATTACTAAGGGATTTTTGAATCAATTCCTCTGACTTACTGTCCAAGGCCGAAGTTGGTTCATCTAAAAGAAGAAGGGGACTAGCCCTAAGGAAGGCACGCGCTATAGATATTCTTTGGCGTTGCCCCCCTGACAGAGTTGATCCTCTTGGGCCAACGACTGTATTTAAACCATCTTTTAACTCATTAGTAAATTCGTCAACATAAGCCATTTTAGCTGCTTCTCTGATCTCTACATCAGAAGCTGTTGGCTTTCCAAATCTAATATTTTCGAGTATCGTTTCGTCAAATACCATGCTATCTTGACGGACAACAGAAATAAGGGAACGTAGATCGTTTAAGCAGAGGTCTTTAACATTAATTCCATTAAGCTTAATAAGCCCACTATTTGGAACTATCAACCTTGTAATGAGATTAAATAAAGTTGTTTTCCCACTACCCGAATAGCCAACAATCGCATTTGATGTGCCCTCTTCCATCTCGAAAGTTATGTCTTCAAGAACTTTTTTGTCTTCATAAGAAAAATATACGCTATCGAACTCAATTCCGATCTTATCAAATTTTTTTTCAACGCTAGACAATGTTGGAAAAACTATAGATGATTTTTCCTCAAAAATTTTAAACACTCTTTCCAAGCTAGCCATGGCAACCTGAATATTACCTGAGACATTACTTAATCTTCTGAGAGGTTCAAAAATTAGTGCCATAGCGGTGAAAAAACTCATGAACTCTCCTATAGTCTTAGACCCTGATGTGATATCGATAGCTCCAAAAACCATTACAGCTAAAAACCCAATAGCTGCTATGACATCAATCATGGCCGGGATACCCGCCATTCCAGCTTCGAGTCGAAGTCTTACTTTATGTGTAAGCTGAAGGATATCAAAAAATTTGTTGCGTTCATGCCCTTCAGCTCGGTTAAGCTTGATATCCGTTATGCCGTGGAATATCTCATCCAACCGTAGGTTCGCTTTCGACTCATAGTCCCTATTTTCTCCTGCTCTGGATCTGACTAAGCCTTGTAGAAGCAAAATTGGTAACACTAAAAATGGAATTCCCATAAAGGCAATTAACGACCATTTCCAATCAATAAAAAAAACGACAGCTAGCAAAGAGATTAATGAAAATCCGTCTCTTCCAACCGTCATAAAGGCCTCTCCAACTGACTCAGATAAAGCTTTGCTGTCAGCTCTTACCCTATCCATAAGAATACCTGGTGAGTTTTTATGATGGAACCCAACATCCATATTTAAAAGATGTGCTACCATTCGATCCTGAATAACTTTAATAATTTTCTGGCAAACATTTACTGTCAAAATTCTGTGAACAAATCCCGCTATGGCCCTGATTGAAAAAATGGAAAAGATTACAACCGCTACAACTAAAATGCTCGATGTGTCTTTAGAAACCAAAACATTATCAAATAAAAATTTAATTGAATAAGAAAGTAACCCCAACATCGAGCCCTCTATTGACATAAAAATCAATGCTATAAATAGGAGAGCGAAATGCTCTCTTACATATAAACTCCAGAACCATTTAAAAAGAGGTGTTTTGTTATCTTCAATATTCATATTAATAATTTTATCTGGGAATTTTGAACCAATGAGAATTTTTTCTAAAATCACTGTACCTTTTTGTCATCTCTTCTCTATGATAGTTTTTTTCTATCCAGTCCAAAAACTTAATTCTGTCTCTTTCAAAGGCATGTCGATATTCCATCAGCATAAAGTCTAAAATGCCTGCAGTCCAACCGCCTAGGTGCAAAAACTTAAAGGATAATTGCTTTTGAGCAATCTCGACTGGAGTATTTAGAACGAGCAAAAAGTAAAGAGCTGATCCCAAACCTGCTCGATCTGACCCCGACTTACAGTGCATCAAAAATGGTTTTTTTATGCTCTTAAAAACTTCATCTATTTGAAAAATTTTTTCTTTTTCAGGTAATTTTGATGAGTATAACCTGATATTAATTAAGTTAATCCCGACCTCCTCACATATATTTTTTTCGATAAAAAAGGCTCCTTGATTAGACTCTCCTCTAAAATTAATAATTGACCGAATACCTTTTTCTTTTTGCCATTCCAATATTCGCTTCTCAGAGGGCTGATTAGATCTGAATACTCCAGGAGCTATTTCAAAATTGTTATGGTATAGAATCCTGAGAAATTCATGATCTATCCAAAAGGCATGTTTTTCAGCAGACTTTTTATTGGAGGAGGAAAAAGATGTTTCTAAATCAACTCTCCAGTTTTCGTCGAATTTTTCAAACTTTTGCTTTAAGTAAAACAATTTGATCATCCTCTCCGAAAATTAGTATTACATCAATACCAAACCAGCAAGACTTTTTGATTGCAAATAGCCATAACTTTTGTTTATAGGTTACTTAGGTAAACCAAATCGGTGAAATTATAATGAATTTTTCTAATGGACGCATACATAGAGCTCTCCCTGGGCCATCAATAATACCTGATGAAGTACTTCAAGCTATGCAAAGACCAGCTCCCAACATTTATGGAGGTGAGCTCGAAGAGATTACAATGAATATATTATCAGATATTTCTAAATTTGCCGAGAGCAAAGGCAGAGTAGCTCTATATATTTCAAATGGACACGGAGTTTGGGAAGCAGCCTTATCAAACCTCTTTAATGAAAATGAAAAAATCGTAACTATTTCAAATGGTGTTTTTGGTAAGCACTGGGGTAATATTGCTTCAAAGCTTGGAATTGAAGTAGTTAATTTAGAATACGGAATGGATAGAGTTTTTGAAATCGGTGATCTTGAAAAAGTGCTATCTGAAGACAAAGATAAAAGTATCAGAGGTATTTTAGTTGTTCAAACCGATACCGCTTCTTCTATGCTTCTAAACATAAATGAAATAAACAAATTGAAACAGAGCTTGGATCATCCAGCGTTATTATTGGTAGACAGCATCGCTTGTTTTGGTTGTGATGACATGAAAATGGATGAATGGGGCGTTGATCTACTTTTGACAGCATCACAAAAAGGACTTATGACTCCTCCTGGCTTGGGATATTTAGTAATTGGAGAAAGAGCTGAAAGGCAAGCAAAAAAAGTAGTAAAAAGGTCTGCCTACTGGGACTGGGGTCCGAGACTTGATCCAACAAATTTTTATGAAATTTACTTTGGAACGGCTCCAACACACCTACTTTTTGCTCAAAAAGCAGCACTAAAAATAATGAATAAAGAAGGTAAAAATAACATTATCAAGAGGCATGAAATTTTAGCTAATACAGTCTGGAAAGCCATTGATGTCTGGAGTCAAGAGGGGGTTTTAAAATTTAATGTTACAAAAAAGGAATACAGGTCTCACGCAGTGACGACACTTGTTGCAAAAAATTTCGATCTTTTTCCCTTCAAAAGCTGGATAGAAAAAAACACTGGGGTTGAATTAGGCATTGGATTAGGGTTTGAGGGCCCAGAGTACTGTAATGGGAATTCTGCATTCAGAATTGCGCATATGGGCCATCTTAATCCACATATGCTTCTCGGCGTACTATCTTCCTTGGAGATGGGTCTTATTGCTACAAAAATACCATTTAAAAAAGGTGGTTTAGACAATGCTATTGATTACTTAGCAAACTCTATAAATGACGTAGTTTAAATTTTTTGATTATTTTATTCATAGCTTCTTCTAAAACCAGCAAGTCATCATTTGTTCCTGCGGTAATTCTTATAAAAGAATTTAATGGGCTAACGCTAGGCATGCGCACAAAAATTTTTTCTTGAATCAAGCCTGTCATTAACTTGGCCGCCAGGTTACCGTCACCACCGCTATTTATAGGAACGAAATTTGTCCTAGACACTAATGATGTAAACCCAAATTTCTTAAAAATCACTGCAATATCATTTTTTGATTGTTCAACTTTTTTCAAAACATTCTTTAAATGTTTTTGATCCTCTAAAGCGACTTTTGCAGCGATCTGGCCAAGTTTATTTACTCCAAAGTGATTTCTTACTTTATTGAAGGCTTTCACTAATTTATTGTTTCCTATTCCATAACCTACCCTTAACCCAGCTAAGCCATAGGCCTTGGAAAAAGTTCTAAACCTAATTATGTTTTCTCTTTCAACATTGATCGACACTAAATCAGATTTATCTACAAAGTCCGAGTATGCTTCATCAAGGCATAATATGGTTTCATCGGGAATATTATCTATAAAATCTTGTATATCATTCTTAGAATGAAACGTTCCCATTGGATTATCTGGATTAGACAAGTATACGATTTTTGCTTTGCTCTTTTTTGCGGCAATTACTAGAGCATCGAGATCTTCATAATATTTATTATAGGGAACAAGAGAAATATTACCCCCAAATCCATCGACATGGTATTTAAAAGTCGGATATGCTCCTAGTGAAGAAACAACATTATCCCCTGGTTCTACAAATAACCTTACTAGATTTCCTAGCAGCCCATCAATACCCTCACCAATTATAAAGTTATCTTTTGGTAGATCATAAAAGTCTGATAGTTTATGTATGAGATCAAAACTCTCCGGATCTCCATATTGCCAGACTGCTTCAGCTTGCGCCTTAATCGCATCTATAACCAATTTGGATGGGCCAAATACGCTTTCATTAGCTCCTAATCTAGCATCAAAGATGAATGAGTTTTGTCTCTCCTGGCTTTCAGGTCCGACAAAAGGGACTGATGCTGGTAAGTGATTAGCTATTTTAGTAAATTTAGGCTTCAATTGTCTATTCTCTCCAAGTTTTCTAACAACACTTTCTGCTTATTTACTTGAATTATAAGGTCTTCATAATCAGCTTCAAATTTCTCTATAACCCTTTTTGGTGCTTTATTCCTAAAACTTTGGTTGTTTAATTTTTCTGATAGTTTTGCAGTTTCGGTTCTCAATTTTTTTAATGCTGAGCTTACTTTTTCTTTTTCAAGCTCTAAATTAAAACTCGATTGCACGGAAACAAATGCCTCCACTTTCCCACCTGAAATTGCTATTACATTTTTAGGTTTATTCTCTACGTTTTTAATTTCTGATAGCCTAGCTAATCTGCAAATAATTTTTTTATTTTCCTTGATAAATGCAAGTTTTTCCGTCTTTAGATCCATTACGAACAATTTTGTTTTTTCACCAGAAAGTAAGTTAAAGTCGGATTTAGTAGACCTGATATCTTCAACAAAGGATATTACGTTTTCTATATTTTTTAACTCATCTTTGTCTATGGAGTTACTATTTACTTCAGGCCAATTGCTATTAGATAGAAGTCCCTGACCCTTTCTAAAATGTCCCCAAAGCTCCTCTGTCACAAATGGCATTATAGGGTGAAGCATCTTCAAGCAGACCTCAAAAGCCCAAGCTAATGTTTTTTTTGTTTCCTGAGCAGTATTCTCGTTCTCATCTTTCAATAGTGATTTAGAGAACTCAATATACCAATCACAGAAAACACCCCATGTATGATTATAAAGATTATTAGCAGTATCGTTAAAACGGAATTTACTGTAGCTTTTATTAGTCAACTCCAGAGTGCTTTGAGTTTTACCAATTATCCATTTATTTGGTGCCGCCTTTACGCTGGAAATATCAAATTCAGGATCAAATTGACAATCATTAATTTCCAAAAATCTTGCTGCATTCCAAATCTTAGTAACAAAATTTCTATACCCCTCAATTCTTGATTCCGATAACTTTAAATCTCTTCCGGTGACTGCCATGGCTGTTAGAGTAAATCTGAGAGGGTCGGCTCCATATTTATCAATGAGGTCGAGTGGATCCAGAACATTGCCAAGAGATTTCGACATCTTTTTTCCATTTTCATCTCTTACTAAAGCATGAACATAAACCTTTCTGAAAGGAATTTTCTTTACCGTCGCTAGTTGCATCATTATCATTCTTGCAACCCAGAAAAAAATAATATCAAAACCTGTCACCAAGACACTTGTCGGATAGTATCTGTCAATAAAGCGATTTTCTTCTGGCCATCCAAGCGTTCCAATTGGCCATATGCCAGAAGAAAACCAGGTATCTAGTACATCAGGATCTTGGTAGATATTTTTATGTCCCGCTAACTTTTCTGCTTCCTTTAAAGTTTCCGCACAATACTCATTTCCATCATTATCATACCAGACTGGTATCTGGTGCCCCCACCATAATTGCCTAGAAATACACCAGGGCTCAATATTTTCAAGCCAATTAAAATAAACTTTCTTGTCTCTCTCAGGAATAATCTCTATCTCGTTCTTCCTTACAACATCAATAGCCTCTTGAACAATTTTTTTTGAATCTACAAACCACTGAGTGGTTAAAAAAGGCTCAACTACCACTTTTGATCTGTCACCGTGGGGAACAAAGTGCACATCCTCCTTCTCTGCTTTCAGAAAACCTTCCTCGTTCAATACCTTTAAAATACGCTTTCTTGCCTCAAACCTTTCAACTCCATTGAACTGGAACACATCTACGGATGGTTTTATTCCATTTGAAAAGTCTTCATTATCTTTAATTTTAATATTTGCACTGGTATCAAAAATATTGATCGCTTTTAAATTGTGCCTTTCACCAACCTCCCAGTCATTAAAGTCATGAGCAGGAGTAATCTTAACAGCGCCCGTTCCTTTTAAAGGATCTGCGTAATCATCAGCTATTACAGGAAGCTTTCTTCCAACCAATGGTAAAATAACCGTTTTCCCAATTAAATCTCTGTATCGTTCATCAGTTGGGTTCACAATAACTGCCGTGTCTCCAAGAAGTGTTTCAGGCCTTGTGGTCGCAACAACTACATGGTCCAAAGGTTGCCGCTCTATAACCACCCCTTTTTCATCAGTTTTAACCCCAAAGTTGAATGTACCTTGCTCTAAGAAATACTTTAACTCCCATATTTTCCCTTGAACCTCAATTTGTTCAACTTCTAAATCTGAAATGGCACTTTGAAATTTGGGGTCCCAATTTACTAATTTTTTACCCTTATAAATCAATCCTTCGTTGTAAAAATTTACAAAAACTTTTATGACAGCTTTATGGAACTCAGGATCCATAGTAAATCTATTTCGGCTCCAATCGCAGGATGCTCCTAACCTCTTCAACTGATCAATTATAGTATTTCCAGATTTTTCCTTCCAATTCCAAACCTCTTCAAGAAATTTTTCTCGACCCATTTGTTGTCGGTTTTTATTCTTTTTCTCTAACTCTCTTTCAACTACCATTTGAGTTGCAATTCCAGCATGGTCCTGACCAGGTTGCCATAAAACATCATAGCCGTTCATTCTATGATACCTCACCAAAACATCCTGGATTGTATTATTAAAGGCATGGCCAATGTGTAAGCTGCCCGTAACATTGGGTGGAGGGATCATTATAGAAAATGGTGGTTTGCCTTTTTCGCTATTTTTGCCTGACCTAAAAGCGTCTGCCTCTACCCAACGATCATTTATTTTTTTTTCAGCCTCATCAGGATTGAATTTATTTGGAAGGTTCATCTTAACTTGTATCCTACTGAGTGCTACATATGGCTACAAAAGCTAGCTTGACTTTAGAATAAGAATTTTTTCTTAAACGGTGCGTTAATGACACATGCTGATCAATCAAAATCTTCAATGGCATTATAGATTAAACTTCTTTCTACTGAGCTATGGACATTTGACTTTATTTTTTTTAAGCTCATTTATTATTTCTTCCTTAGTATGTTTATTGCTCAAACTTAATTTATTTTTTTTTGATAATGAAAGAAGATCGGCCTTTGTTAACAAGCTTAAGCCAGAATTGCTCTTTATTCCTACATTTGTTTTTCTTTTTTCCGACTTTAAACTACTCGATTTATTATTTAACTGAAAATTCTCAAGTTCACTTCTTACAATTTTTCTTATTAAACTCTCCAGTTTCCTATCATTTAGATCAATAGATTGATGGGAGTGTGTTGTTACACCTGCGGCTACCAAATTCTCCTTTTTTAGATTAATAGTCTTATATTCATTTAACTTAAATAGTGTTTCTTTCTCCCCTGAAACAACAGTTTTAATGTCGCCAAGAATTTCTTTGAGATCGACTTTGCCATTTTCTTTTTTCTCTTTTTTTGCAGTCATTTTTTTAGCCATTAAACATTCCTTATAGCAATCAATCTATTGTCGCAGCTTTAGCTTAGTTCTCAGAGTACCTATCTCGGCTAACAAGTCAAATTTTGCAATTAATATGTCTGTAGTGCTAGTAACTAATTCGACTTCAGAATTTAGGAAATTTTGATACGCTTGATCAGTATCTAGTGATGTCTTTCCTCCAAGTTTCCATTCTTCAAATACGCTCTCATACAACTCATTCAAAGCGTTGGTTTCTTCTTGCTTAGCGATAACTGAGGACTTTAAAGCCATTAAATCCAACCATTTTGTTGTAATATCTCTTTGCAACATTTTTATTCTTACCGCAATATCAATCGCTTTTGCCGCCAGTTTATTTGAGGCAATTTTAACTCGAGCTTTTTTTTGACCACCACTATACAGAATCAGGCTGGAGCTTAAAGAGATCCGTCCTGAACTAATATTATTTCCTAAGGTCTGGCTATCACCATAAGAAAAACTTCCAGAAAGGCTTAGATTTGGTAACTGGGATTTTTCTATGGAACTTAATTCAGCTTTAAGCGCTCGCTCCTCAAGCGTAAGAATTTTCAAAGCAATGTCATTCTCTATTCCTTCTCTAACACTAATCTCTAATGTAGAAGGTTCTTTTATTTTCGTCTCTGGAAGCATCGGTTTATCAGAAACTTTTCCTACCAAAGTCTTATAACTTTCTCTTAGCTTTTTAACGTTTGCTTGCCCCACTTTTAGTTGTGCCTCAGCACCGGAAATTGAAGCTTTGGATCTCAAAAGGTCTGAACGTGTTGCCTCTCCTAAATCAAACCTATTCTTTACTGCCAAGTATTGTTGCTTCCTTATCTCTAGGCTACTTTCATAAAGATCCACAATTTTTATCGCCTTAAAAAGTTCAAAGTGAACTTTGACTACGCTCAATATCAGCTCATTTTCAAACTTCTTAAACGAAAGTATTGAGGCCTCATTCAAATGTATAGATGATCTCGTTTTTTCTTTCAGTGATCCAAAGTCAAATAATGTATAAGAAGAATTCAACGAAATGCTGTAGCTATCTGTATCCTGGTTTGTATCAAAATTTGATGAGCGAGCCCCTGTGCCACTTAAAGAAAGACTTGGTAACGTAATTCCTTTTTGAATCAGGAAATTCTGATAGCTATTATCAAGCAATACTTTTTGGCTCTTTAAGCTCTCGTTATTATTCAATGCCGTTTGTACAGACTCCTTTATGCTCTGTGTGAAAGCCTCTTTGCAAAAACAAAAGATTACCGAAGTTAATATAATAAAAGTTTTAATATTCATTAAATTTTCTACCTATTCACAAGGTAAATTCCCTTTTTAATTTAAAATCATTCAACAAAATACAATTTGCTTCAAAAAGATTTCTCCATTGCACTCCAGATTTTGTTTTTATACCTAGCCTGCATTGACCTAAAATTTTTTCTTTAAATACTGCTATGATCCTACCCTCTAGTTTAAGCTGATTTATGATTTCCTCATTTATATACTCAACAGAACCCTCAATTAAAATTGCATCATAGGGACCCTCTTCCTCGGCGCCTTCTTTAATATTTCCCTCTCGAACTAAAATATTATCGCAGCCATTTTCAATTAATCTAGCTTGAGCTTCTTGTGCAAGGTCTTGTGTTTCAACAGCAACTATAAAATTTGCCAACGACGACATTAAGGCACAACTGTAGCCGTATCCCGCGGCAAGACTTAGAACATTATCCGCGGAGTTCAGGTCTAAAAATTGGATCATTTTAGCGAGCAGCCAAGGACTGATTGATGTTCTATCGTTTTGTATTAGCAACTCAGTTTCACTATAAGACAAATTGGCTAGGTTACTCGGCAAAAACTTATCTCGTTGAACATCTTCCAAAGCTGACAAAAGCTTTGGATCAGTCACATTAGCTGGCCGAATTAAGTTATCCACCATATTCTTTCGTGCTTTTTTGTAGTCAAACATCTGATGAAACCAACCAATGATATATGAAGATAAAGTAACACAGAAAGATTTACATAATATTATATGTTCTTGCAATGAATTAAATTATTTAATATTGGTATTTTCTAATGAATGGGCGACGTGGCGGAGTGGTTACGCAGCGGACTGCAAATCCGTGGACACCGGTTCGAATCCGGTCGTCGCCTCCATTTATAATTACTACAAAAAAGATTAGCTGATTTCATGTCCCACTTCATAAATAAAGAATACATTCTCAACATTATCAAAAAAATTGATTATCCTGGAAATATTGATCTTACCGAAAAGATAGAATCCATAAATGTTTATGAACATAACGTTAAAATAATTGTAAATTCAGAATTTACGAGCAGTACAGAAAAATTAACGCACCTATGGCAGTCTTTAATTGAAAAAGATAATAAAATTAAAAGTTGTTCTGTAATTTACACGAGGCACAGGACTCCAAACCTAAAACAAAATATGCCTTCAAAAAACCAACAGTTTTTGAATAAATTTAATTTATCTCACCTGGGGAAAATAATATTTATTGCCTCGGGCAAGGGAGGTGTAGGAAAGTCCACCATCTCAAGTAATATAGCCGCACAAATAGCGGAGATGGGATTTAAAGTGGGACTAATGGATGCGGACATCTATGGGCCTAGTCAACCAAAAATGTTGGGACTAAATAAATCTAAAGTTGAAATAAAAAACAAAAAAATAACCCCAAAGAAAATAGGTAATTTGAGCATAATGTCCATGGGAATGTTATTTCCAGAGCATGAAGCCATTATATGGCGAGGGCCTATGCTAATGAAGGGGATACAACAATTGCTTCTTGATGTTGCATGGGACAATCAAGATTATTTTCTAGTCGATCTACCCCCTGGAACGGGCGATATACATATAACGCTGGCACAAAAGGTGTTAGTATCTGGAGCGGTTATAATATCGACGCCTCAAGATATCTCTTTGATCGATGCAAAAAAAGCAATTGCGCTTTATAATAAGACAAATACTAAAATTTTAGGCTTAATTGAGAACATGTCATATTTTGAATGTCCAAAATGTGGAGAGAGGCATAATATATTCAGTAGCGGTGGTGTAAAAAAAGTTACTAAAAACAAAAATCTACCCCATTTGGGGAGTATACCCCTTTCACAAGACATAATGGAATGCGCAGATAAGGGAACGCCGTATGTTTTACAAAATCCTGAAGGCAAAGAACTATTCAATGTAATTGTTAACAATATTTTTAAGCAATTAAATGCCACTTAAAAGAATGATTGATACGGAATAAAGTCTATAAGATCTCCCTTTTCTATGTTTTGCTCATCGTCATTAAGCTTAATTATGCCGTTTGACCAAGATAGACTAGAAAGTCTACTCGATCCCTCAAATGGATAAATTGAAACGGAGCCGTCTTCTTGATTAAGGTTAGCTCTCAAAAACTCTGATCTGCCTGACCTCTTTTGCTTTACAAAATTTGCCTTGGTTTTAAAAGACAGGGGTTTAAACCAAGTTTTTTCTCCCCCAATTCTACCGAGCGAAGGACGTAATATAATAAGTGCGCAAATAAATGCCGCTACTGGGTTTCCTGGTAATCCAAATATATACTTATTTCCTAACTTCGCACAAATAAACGGCCTTCCAGGTTTAATTGCAATCCTCCAATTAATTACTTGCGCCTCTCTATTAAGAAATTGTGCAACAAAATCTTCTTTTCCTGTTGAAACACCACCTGTCGTCACAAAAACATCAACACGTTCTAAGTTATCATGGATTTTATCTCTCAATAGATCTAAGTTATCTCCCACCGAACCTATACTTACTACAGAATGACCCCAACTTTTTAATACCCTATTCAATGGAACGAAATTTGTATCAAATATAAAGCTACTACTACTTTGCCTTTCTATGTTCGATTTGAGTTCATTTCCAGTGGTTATTAGCCCAACTTTTAGTGGTTTGATTATTGGTACGGATGAATTTCCTGAGCCAATTAGCGCAGCTAGATCCGTTATTCTTATTTGATTACCTTTTTTAAATAAAAGATCACCTTTTTTAAAATCCTCTCCCTGCAATCTTATATTATTTTCTTTAACATCATTCTGGACAAAATAAATCTTTTGATCTTGTTGTTTCGTGTTCTCCTTAAAAATAATTCTGGTTGCTCCAGATGGTATAGGCGCACCAGTTAAAATCTTAATTCCCTCGTTTTTTTGTAAAGCGACAGTAGCTTTACAACCGGGTTTCACCAAACCCTCTAAAAGTGAGAAGTTGTCAATAGTTGCATTAATGTCTTCATTTAAGGCAAAACCATCTATAGCTGAATTATCAAAAGGTGGATTATCATATTTGGCAAAAATATCTTTTGACAATATTCTATTAACACAATTATCGACGCTGACGCTTGTTTCCCCTGAAACGGCTTTCAATTCAGCCTTCAGATCCAGAAACAATTTACTTAGGGAAGTTAATTTAAAATTAGGGGAGCTCACTCTTTATTCACCTTCCAAAGTTTTAATAATGAAGTCACAAATCTTCTTAATATTGTCTCTTTCAAATTGTGGCAATTGTGTATTCTCGATTTTATGTTGATTAAATATCAGTCCATAAATGGTTTTGTCAGTTTCATATAGTGGCTTTCTCTCACTAATATTATTAACAACTTCAACTTTTTTATGACAGCTCACTTTAAATCCTTCTACTATAACTATATCAACTGGAGTGATCTGTTTAATAAGATAATCAAGACTAGTTTCATGCTCAGAAATTGCTTTAGAAAATTTGATCCATTTTGTGTCAGACGCGAGTATTGTTTCTTTTGCACCTGCATTAAAGTGCCTGAAGGAGTCTGTGCCCTGCCGATCTAGAGAAACATTGTGGTGGGAATGCTTAATTGTAGATACTCTCAAATTTCTTAGATTAAACTCCTTTATCAATTTTTCAATTAAAGTTGTTTTTCCTGTATCTTTCCAACCAACTACTCCAATAATCTTCATTTTTTTATAAGATACTCCTTAAACAGCTTAATATCGTCTGGAGTATTGATGTTAAAGAATGGGTCTATTGACTTGTTTGTAAAACAAACGTTGGCAGTTTTGTGTTTTTCGCTCCAAATTGTTACTTTTCTCACACCTCTTTCTAACTCCTTTTTTAGATCATTATGGAGATATGTTTTCCATAAACCAAAAACTGGATGCAAATCCTTCCTTCGCTTATGGTCTTTTGAGGATGCTGCAAAAACAATGTCTGATTTACTCTCTTCCATCTTTTTGTAGAGCTCCTTTAACAAGTTTTCTGGGAATAATGGTGTGTCAACTGCAACAGTAATTACCTTTTCATAACCTATATCTCCCGCCCACTTCATAGCAGTTAATATTCCTGCCAAAGGACCGAAGTATCCCCCCCAATTGATCATGAAGTATTGGCAAACCGTATCTTTTATATTTTAGTGAGTATGAATTAGTATTTATTGCTACCCTGCGAGACTGTAACTGAAGCCTTTCAATAGTCATATCTAAAAGTGTTTTTTCACCCACTTCAAGAAACGATTTGTCTTTGCGCTTCATTCTTTGTGATCGCCCCCCTGCTAAAATAACGCTAGGAAGATTAATATCGCACATAACAGTAACCTTATTTCTAGGTGTTAAAGCAAAACTCTCTCGAACCCACTTACACACATAAATCTTTTTCCTTTGAACCTCCCAAGCATAGAAAGGTTAAACCTTCTCGCAAGATGCACCGCAGACTTAGTAAAACCAGAGCGCGAAACTAATATTGGTACCCCCATACTTATTGCTTTTAATACCATTTCAGATGTAAGTCGACCTGTTGTATATAAAATCTTATCAGTTGGATCAATTTCTTCTAGCACAATCCACCCGCTTATCTTGTCAATAGCATTATGCCTGCCGACATCCTCCATATATACTAAAATTCGATCTCTATCACAAAGTACACTTCCATGGATCGCTCCAGCCTCCATATATAAACTAGGCAGGCCTATGATTTCTTTTACTAAGTTTCTTATATCGTTTATTGAATATTTTTTTGAGTTTTGTTTAGGAATCGGTTTAACCTTATTAAACATGTCTCCGAAGACTGTTCCCATCGCACATCCAGATGTTTTTATTCTCTTGACATTTTGCGACTCAAACAGGGTTTGTTTGCTTGTTCTGACAACGACAGCTGAAAGCTCCTGGTTAAATTCGACTTCTTTGATTTCGGCTTTTGAG
>CACBAM010000020.1 GCA_902537215.1 uncultured Alphaproteobacteria bacterium | reverse complement strand
TTAAAAGCGTGTGAGAAATATAACTTAACACAAAAAAACCAAAGGCGATCAAGATGGCAAGGTAAAACGGAGGGTTACCCTCATTTAAACTAAGGGTGACTATAACTAACGCAAATCCAGCACCGAAAAACCAGATGACTGCCAGAAGTAGTCTGCGAACTATTTCGATCAACCTATCCAAAATCTTTCCTATTCGGCTTTCTTAATTTTTATCATTTCTCTCCAGACTTTTTTGTCTTTCTTAAGACAGACATGAATAATCTCGTCATACTTTTCACCTGCTGTATATGCACCCCAGTCACCTTTCATTAGATGGGAAAAGATCAAAACATCTTCGCTATCAAATATTTCTTTCCCATCAATAAGCTCAAAGCCTCTGCTTTTATCATCGATAGCGCGCTGCCTCATTTCTTCTTTATCAAGAACAGCAAGCTCATCGACACACATATATTCATCGTGAAGTGCTTGATCCATCAATTCCCAGTCACGAGTTTCACAATATTTAACAAAAACTTCATATCCGGTCAGCTTTCCGTATTTCGTCTCAAATAAAAGTTCTGTCATTAAGCATTAGCCTTTTTTTTAAAAATAAGTGTATCTAACTCTTCAATCGAATCCTCGGGCACACCCATGACCTGCAATTAATATGTTGTTTTTGTAAAGAGCAATTCCTGCCTCGCTTTGATCTCCATTATATCTTATCGATATACCTTCTCTCTTTCCATTCAAGAAACTTTCTTTTTTCCAGAGACATAACCATATGTCTAAGTCGTTAACATTTTCTCTGTAAGTATACCAAGTGCCATGCTTCATTCCATCCCTTAAAAAACCAGACTCCAGTAAAAAACCATTTTGATTATACACACGAACTGGAGTGCCCCTTTTAGGGTCATAAAATTCTCTTTGAACTACAATTTTTTTTTCGATGTTCACACCTTAAAACTTATCATCAATACATAATTTACAGGTGTGCATAAAAATCTAAATTACAATATTCAGCGACTGCTTCTATGATTTTTGGTAAAATTTTTACCAAGATATAAAAAGTTTTATTTTAACTTTTTTTTGTTGGCTCTTTTGGGGTTCTGAGAACTGAAATATAAATTTAAGAGCGATTTATGAGTGATTAAAAATAATCAATCCTTTTTAACGAAAACAAAGTCTGGCCCTTCATGACCGGCGTCTATTAACTCTCCATAGTATGGCGTTTGGGGATTACCTTTAGTCATCGACAAATCCACAACATCGGGTCTTAATTTTGAATATAGATCCATTGCAGTGAAAGATTGATTATAATTTTCTAAATGTGAGATGAAAATTTTTGCAAATAAAGAGAACCCATCACCCCCACCATCAAAAACAGGTTCATTTCCACCTGATGAAATTGCAACTCTTGATTTTGTTTGCATGAATAACTTAAGCGTATCCTTCTCAGTATCTTCAATGTCCACAATTTTAATATCACGAGTAAGAGATCCTGAAAAACAAGAGTCTGCAATAATAAGAACATTTTTTGCCGCATAACTCTTTAACTTACGCTTTAAATAAGAATTAGATATCCAATTTATGTCATTTGCTCTTGATGCATCCTTAGGCAACCAAAATCCCTCGCCTTCATCAAGCACGCCGTGCCCCGCATAGTAAATCAATAAATTGTCATTTTCGGAAAGAAACTTTTTAAAATTGTTAAGCTCATTCAAAATTTCTTGTCTACTAGGGTTTTCAAGAACTGTATTTTTAAACCCATAATTTTCTTCAAGAATACTGGCAATCCGTGTAACGTCCCTTAGCGGTGTTTGCAATGGAGATAAGTCACTATATTCATTAATACCGATTAACAATGCAAAGTATTTATCTTGTGAGGTATTGGAAGGTGTTTTTTTCTTTTGCAAATTATCGTCTAAAACATCTTGGCCAGTTCTTTTACTCCAGACAACTTTTTGCCATTCCCTGGCATTTCTCTCACCAGATCTATAGACTGCCCCTGAGGTATCTTTTTTTAACCTACTCAAACCCTCATTGCTTAAGATAATATTGTTTTCTTCCTCACATAAGAAAGTACACAAGGTAAACCATTTTATAGCCGCTTTAGCATCACCTGACTTTTGATAAAGCCAAGCAATTTCAATCAAGCCCTCGGTTTTTCCTTCTAATGCCATCTCCTCGAACCAAGCTTGTATCTCCTTGATAGAGGTTGATGCCTTTAGGTTATAACGATTTAAAAAAGAGTAAAGAAACGTCTCTCCTTGGTCACTCGCTATCTTTGCATATTTCTTTGCCAGTTCGGGGTCGATGCCTCCTTTCAGTCTTCCAGTTATAAATAGCCTTGCTAAATTTCCTGCTGAATAAGATCCGTTATAGTCGCTATCGTTCATTAAATTTACTGCCTTCTTATAATTCTTCGCAGCTAATTCATATTCTCCATTCGTTTCGTATATGACACCTAGGTTATTGTATGCCCACGCGGAGTTATAATTGTCATCTTTTTGCTTAGCCACTTTGGACGTATATTTTATAGCCTCCTTATAGTTTTGTAGTTTTGGATCGGCAAAAAAAAGCCATCCAAGATCTATCATCGCATTTTGATTACCGAGTTCTGCGGCTTTCTTATAAAAAGGGAGAGCCATTTCACTATCTTCGGGTCCGGTTAGACCTTCAGAATAAATATACGCTAGAGAGTATGCTATTTCTGAGATAACATAACTATTAATTGAACCCTCATTTTCGATAATTGATTTTAGTTTATCAAGTAAAGTGTTTCGCTGCTCTTTAGATAAGTATTGATAGATATTGCTATCAAGTGCGTATGTAGCGTTAATTGCTCCAACTTCATCGTCTAATATTGCAAGAAGATAGTCCAGCGCCTTTGTTGGGTCTGGTTGATATTCTGGCCAAGTTTCGCGGATAGCCTCAATATCTGAAGGAACTAAGTTGTAATATACAAATGATGCCATCGCATCAATAGACCCAGTTTCAGCTATTTTTGAAAAGACAGACATAGCATTGATTATATCGAGGTCATCGTTAGGATTTTCAATTGCTATTTCAGCAAGACCAATTGTTCCGTCTGGGTTTCCAATGTTATGCTCTTTTTTATAATATTTTTTTGCTAACTCTAAGTTAATATCTAAGCCCAAATCCCCATAATGATATGTTCCTGCTAGTGCTATATTACCATCACTCGAGTTATTATCTGCGGCCTTTTTATAATATTCTAAAGCCTTTTTAAAATCCGCTTTTACGTAGTACCCGTATTCATAATGTATCCCCAAATTAAAAAAAGCTTTTGCGGATCCAAGTTCCTCCGCTTTTTTGTTCCAGCTGAATGTTGTGGCCCATCTATCATCCGCAGGCAAATCTTTCCAATAGTACAGAACCGCTATGTGTTGAGCAGCAGCACCACTACCTAATTTAAAAGCTTGATTGTAAAATTCTTTCGCCTCAATATATTTCCTTTCTTTTTCTTTAATCCTTCCTAAGCCCATTAAAACATCTTTATTTGCTTTATCTAATTTAAGCGCTTCAAGACATAAAGGCTTAGCAGTTTCAGGATCAATATCATTGAGCGCGACATTATAAGCAAAATTAGCCGAGTATTTGGTCACTCGTATGCATTCTTCTATACTGCTGGCAAAGGAATGATTGCCAGAGACTAGTAATTGCAAAATAAGTGAAACGCTTAAATATAAAAAACCTATCTTTGACAATTTAATTTCTGACCACTGAATTATTCAATTAATGTGAATTAATGGTACAAAATTTTCTCTACATCTCAAGCCATAGTTAGTACACGAAAAATTTATTAAAAAAAAATATTTTTTTTTGGAACTTTTTTCTGCCTCATTTCTCTACTAGGTAAAGCAACCAAAAAAACGGAGAAAAAAATGACAAAACGAAATAAAATATTATCAGTTCTGAGCGCAGGTTTAATCGCTATAGCCTCACCCAATATTGCTTCTGCAGCCTGTTATGGAAGTTATGGCTTTTCCAGCTGCTATGATAGCTCAGGAAATAGCTACTCTGTTTCCAGAATTGGCAACTCCACTTATATGTCAGGTTTCAACATGAACACTGGTAGCTCTTGGTCTCAAAATTCAACCACAATCGGAGGTTCCACTTATCACTCTGGCATTGCTGGCAATGGAAATTCTTGGAGTATGACACAAACTGGAAACTCTATTTTCGGTATTGACTCCTCTGGAAACTTCTTCAGTTCATATGACTAAATTGGCTTTAGCAGAGCGCCTGTTTAAGGTGCTCTGCCAATCCTCCTATCATAAATGTTAAATTTTTATTATTCTTCCTGCTATTTGTTTTTGCCTTTAAAGAAATTTTCTATTTTACTAAAGGACATGACAGAGAAACTTTCAGTATTGAATGCGGAAGTAAAAAGCGCTTATCCAAAACTATTCAAATTTGCACTTCACCTATCAGGAAATAAATCTGATGCCCATGATCTTGTGATGGACGCTGTAAAGGGCACCTTTGAAATTGTCCATAAAACAAATGAATTGCCGGATAATTCAGAGGCATACATGATTAAATCTATCAAAACGAGTTTTGGTGCTTCAATGAAATTTAAAAAAAGGTTTGTTCCCACAGATGATTTTGAGCCATTTTTATCCTCTACGGATGATATGGAAAGGTCAGATCCTCTTTTGAAGAGAAAAATCAACCAAGCCCTTTTTTCAATTTCTGATGTCTGTCGGGAAGTTTTATCACTCATTGCTCTAGGTTATTCATACGAAGAAATACAGGAAACAACTGGTATAAAACTAAATACCGTTAGAAGCAAACTGTCTCGCTGCCGTGAGGCATTCAAAGGAAAAATGTCGAGTGCTCTCCAATGAAAAAAAATGAAAAAAATAAAATTAGCGCCCAAAAAATGGATGACTTTATCGACGGGTTACTTTCGCCAAGTGCAACATTAGAAATGGAAATACAAATTAAAAGTGATCCCAATGTAAAAAAGCAGTATGAGTCCAACATTAATACCAGAAAAATGCTTGATACTTATTTTTCAACGGACAATGAGACCTATTCTAAACAAGTTGAATCAGATATCGATGCGCTTTTTTCGACAACTGTTCAAAATCAAGAAAACATCGTTTCTTTCAAAAAAAACCAAGACAAATTTAATGAAAGAAAGGGATTTTTGAGTTACATCAATATTACTGTTGATAAGCTCATACCGATGGCAGCTGCTGCCTGTTTTGGATTTATTCTTTCTCCATATCTTTTTAACAGTGTGGATAAAATTTCATCTGAAGATAACAATAATGTCTACATAATGCGTGATCTTTCTAATAGTGAAGTCTTCTATGAAAAAGTAATTACTGATGTGATAACTTTAAAGAAAAATAACTTTTCTGCGGATAATGATTATTTAACAAATGTGCCGCTGGGAAGACGCTTTTTTATGCAAACGGTTGCCCCAATGGATGGTGATGTAGCAATTTTTATAAATACAATGTCCGGTGACAATCCTGAAGATACGGTTAAAGGCGATGTCTTTTTTCAACGAAAAAACGTTAGTGCAGGCGAGATTCTGATATTTCCTGAAGATAAGGGCAAGGGTATCTTATTGCAGGATGGAAAAGGCATTAGGGTTGATATTGAAATATCCAGCAAGTCAGAAGTTTTGAAATTCACAAGGTACATTTATAGTGAACTCCAAAAATAGTATGTTAACATTATACTAGTTAGGAAATGCCTTATTTTTGTGTAGACCATTTGTGAGATTTTAACTGGGTTGCTTCTAAGCTGGTCCAATTAATTCTGTCGCAAAATTATATTTTTCAAGTTCCTCTGTGCTTAATACATAAATTTCTTCAGGAGGCGTTGACAAAATATGTTCCATAATTTCTGTGTTAATTCCCATTTGCTTCAAATGTCTAAAGGTTTTAGCTTGACCTTCTTGAACACTTTGAACTGCGAAATACACTGGTATCAACATATTGTCTGGAAAAAAGTGTTGATGTACCCCCAGAAGAGAGTACGAACTGAAAATTCTTTCTATACCCCCGGCCATTATATACGGACATGCACTGTAACAGTAGGAATGTCCAGGTAGCATTGTTTTAAGAGCCCTTTCTCTTATTTCTTCACCAATAATCATTGCCTCCATTACTGAGCCCCCAGGACTATGCAAGGCAACAAATTCTATTGGGAGACCCTTCACGTTTTTAATAAATTCAACAAATTTTTGTGCATCTCCATCGGCAATTTCCCCTGAAAGCAAAACACCTTTTCCAAAACCTCTAATTTTCACTACCGAAAAATCTAACTGATCTGAAATCTTAGAGGGGAGAGTTACACTCGGCCTTTGGGTGTTATCTTTCTTAAGAGTTGGAATCGTCGTTCTTGTGAATTTTCTAGTCCTCAATTCAGATGGGGAACTATCAATTTCTTCAATAGTATATTCTATACCTTTTCTTGTTTGAAAGAGACTTTCCTGAGATAGAAAGAAAACCATTAATGCTGAAGTTAGCTGTATCCAAAAAATAAACAGAATTACTGTTTTTGCTGACGGAAGCTTTTCCAATACCCACATCATATTGCTCTTTGAATTTTTTTTATGATAAGGGGTGTCACTTGTAATTAAGCTATGCATTTTTAAGGTTACCCTTCACACTTTCAATAGCCTTCATAGCGACCTTTAATTCTGAGAGTGTCATTGTTTCTTCCAATCTAGCCCCCAACCGACCATTCCTAATAACAGACTGTGTTATTGCTAAAATAAAGACCAAAACCGCCGGAAGTAGATCAATTGCAATAGCACCGGCCCATTGGGGATAGAAGTTGTCAGCGTACCTTATAACAGCATCTGCACTGGATATAGATGTGTAGGAAGCCTTTTGAGGTTTTTCTTTTTCAATAATTTTTTGAGCCTCTACTTTTAAACCATTCGCTACATCACGTATTTTTTGTATAACCTCATCAATAACTTCTTCTTGGGTCTTTTGAACCTCTTCAGTTTTACCATCCATTTTTGGTTTTATAACTCTGCTGAGATCGTCCATTGCTCTATAGACCATAGGAGCAGAAGATGCCTGTCTAAGATTTGTTATAACTGCAGATAGGTTTATAGAATGCTCTGAAAATTTTACAGCGCGTCTCTCAATAGAGCCTGCACCTGATTTAAGAGTCTGCATTTTAGTAATTAGTTTGAAACCCTTTTTACGTTCTTCTTCAATAAAATCTTTTTTAGAAGCTATGCTCTTAACAATATTTTGCAGTTCACTTTTTTTCATTGAAAGTACCGCATAAATAGATCCTTCTCCTCCCTTTCTCGAAGGACCAGTTCCTGATGCTTCTAGCTTTGCATATTTCGAAAAATCATCTGCCGATCTTTGAATATGTGACTCTAGATTTTGAGCTTCCATAACTGTGTCATATGTCTTTTGTAATTCCTCTTCATAGTTTTCTATAGTTTTTCCAAGATGTTGTTCAATAGCTGCAGCGCCTGCTAAAGCGGTTGCGTTTAACCAACTAGACATTGCTACAATAGCTAGGCACCCAACTACACAAGCGAATGAAAGGCCAAGATATCCGTGACTTGATCTCATAGAGGGAAGTAGTCTTAAGATATAGCTCCAAAATACAAATATACCCACTGACACTGCTGTCGAGTAGGCTATAGCTGCTATCACACTCAGAGCCCCAGTATTATCTAGAAGTGTCGTAACGCCCAAATAAGTATATATTCCGGACGCTGTCGCTAAGATGCCTAAGGCAGCTGGTGTAAAAGTTGCCAACAAATCCAGATGTTGTTCTAATTCCTTTGCCCCCTCAAGTGCTTCATTTTTGGTTGCATTAACACTATCTTCCATGATTTTCTCCTATTTTAAATCCTTACTTAAGGTAGAGAAGTAGAGAGCAAAAAAGTTCCAAAAAATTTTTCTTGTAAATCACTATTTTATGATTTACCACAGAGGATCCTTAAAAAATTGTCAAACGTTGCTCAGTTGAAACGCTGACGTTTGCTATTTGACATTTTAATTTAATGAGTTTTGTTAATGAATTTACTTGAAAGCCTAAAAAAAATGAACACTAATGCTTTTACTGCTTAATAAGTGATGTACCTGTTTAGGGATTGAGTTTTAGGATAGTAAATAACTGGGGACTAACAATGACCTACAATGAACTTAAGGCAAAGATTTCTAAAAAAGAAGTCGATACAGTTTTGGTTTGCATGGTCGATATGCAGGGCCGATTGATGGGTAAAAGGTTTCATGCGGAAGCCTTTCTAGAAATAGCGGAAAGTGAAACGCATTGCTGTAATTATTTGCTCGCCACAGATTTGGAGATGGCAACCCCAGATGGTTATGCATCAACAAGCTGGTCTGCTGGATACGGTGACTACGTTATGCAACCTGATTTAAGCACCTTACGAATGGTACCATGGCTTGATGGAACGGCTTTATGCCTTTGCGATATTTTGGATCATCATACCAACAAGCCGGTAGAATTTTCTCCCCGGCAAGTTTTAAAGGCTCAGATTAAAAGGGCGGAACAACTGGGATTTTCAGCCGTCATGGCCACAGAGCTGGAGTTTTTTATATTCCAAGGAACTCATGATGAAATAGCATCAAATGGTTTTAAAGAGCTAAAGCCAATTTCAAACTATAATGAAGATTACCATATTTTTCAGACGTCCAAAGAAGAGCACGTGATGAGGCCTATCCGCAACTTTCTTAGAGAAATGGGTATCCCAGTTGAGGGTTCAAAAGGAGAGGCGGAGGCAGGTCAGGAAGAGTTGAATATAAAATATGCTGACGCCTTGGCAACAGCCGACCATCATACACTCGCTAAGCATGGAATAAAGGAAATAGCTCACCAAAGAGGTTATGCCGCAACTTTTATCCCTAAATGGCATCAAGACCGGGTTGGTTCTGCTTCTCACGTTCACCAGTCTCTCTTTAGTAACGGTTCAAATGTCTTTTTTGACGCTAAAAAGCCTTTATCTAAGTCAACAGTAATGGACCATTATATGGCAGGCTTGCTGAAATATGCGTCAGACATCACTGTATTTATGGCCCCTTATGTTAATAGTTATAAGCGATTTGCCAAAGGTACTTTTGCGCCAACCCGCACAGTTTGGTCCGTCGATAACCGGACAGCCGCTTTTAGATTGGTTGGCGAAGGCAGTAAGTCTGTACGTATTGAGTGCCGAATACCTGGATCTGATATGAATCCCTACCTATGTATGGCAGCAATGCTAGCTGCTGGTTTAAAAGGCATTGAAGAAAAACTAAAGTTACCTCCTGCTTATTCTGGCGACGCTTATGAAAATGATACAGATAATCAAATCCCAAAGACTTTACGGGACGCTAGAGACGCTTTGATGTCATCAAAGATGCTAAATGAGGCTTTTGGCGAGGAAACTGTACAACACTATGCGAGGGCAGCAGAGTGGGAAATTGAAGAGTTTAATAAAGTTGTAACTGATTACGAGATCATGAGAGGGTTTGAGAAAGCATGACGATGCTTACCTGTGTTTCGCCAATCGATGGAAAAGTTTTTGCAAAAAGAGAAGCTTTATCAATATCCAAGTCTCAAGAAGTTATAGAAACCTCAAGAAAATCTCAGCCAGTGTGGTCTCAACGACCAATTGAAGAGAGAATTGATTTAGTTTTGGCGGGCGTAGCTGAAATGGGACGAATGAACGATGATGTTGTTCCAGAGTTGGCAAAAATGATGGGCCGCCCTGTGCGATATGGTGGGGAGTTTAAAGGATTTGAGGAACGAGCCCAATATATGGCAAAGATTGCATCACAATCGTTAAAAGCCATTGATGCGGGAGAAGATGTAGACTTTAAAAGATATATTCGGCGTGTCCCGCATGGTGTGGTTTTTGTCATTGCTCCTTGGAATTATCCATACATGACCGCCATCAATACAATAGCGCCTGCATTGATAGCTGGAAATACTGTAATTTTGAAACACTCAACGCAGACTTTATTGGTTGGTGAAAGGCTAGCCAATGCTTTTCATTCTGCAGGTGTGCCAAAAGATGTTTTCCAAAATGTTTTTCTAGATCATGAAACCACAACGCAGCTGATAGCTGAAAATTCTTTTGACTTTATAAATTTTACTGGCTCAGTTCCAGCAGGTGCATCAATTGAAAAAGCAGCAGCTGGGACGTTCACAGGAGTTGGCACGGAACTAGGGGGAAAAGATCCTGGCTATGTTATGGAAGATGCTGATCTTGAGGCGGCAGTCGAAACTTTGATAGACGGCGCAATGTTTAACTCTGGTCAGTGTTGCTGTGGAATTGAACGTATATACGTGCAGGAGAGCCTTTTCGATGATTTTTTGAAAAAGGCAATTTCCATTGTAAGCAATTATAAACTAGGAAATCCGTTAGATATGGCTACTACTTTGGGGCCAATGGCAAATATAAGGTTTGCCAATCATGTCAGAGATCAAATTTCTGATGCTCAGAAAAAAGGCGCTATTGCGCACATTAAAACTTTTCAAGAGGATAATGGTGGCGTTTATTTAACACCTCAAATTTTGACAAATGTCGACCATAGTATGAAAATCATGACAGAGGAAAGTTTTGGTCCAGTCGTTGGAATAATGCCTGTTAAAGATGATCATGAAGCTATTCGATTAATGAATGATAGTGAGTTTGGCCTTACAGCGAGTTTGTGGACCAGTGATTTGCAAAGAGCAATTAAAATAGGTGATGCGATTGAAACGGGCACTGTTTTTCTGAACCGAGCAGATTATCTAGATCCGTCGTTATGTTGGACTGGTTGTAAAAATACAGGCCGCGGTGGGAGCCTTTCTGAGATAGGCTTCCATAATCTCACCCGACCCAAATCGTATCATTTAAAAAAGGTCACATAATCATGACGATTTCAGTAAACTGGTCTTATCCAACAAATATCAAATTTGGCCCAGGCCGTATCCAAGAATTAGGAGAAGTTTGTCTGGCATTAAACATTAAAAACCCTTTGCTGGTTACAGATAAGGGTCTGGCGGGCCTCGAGATTACTGAAAATGCCGTGAATATTTTAAAATCTTCGGGGTTTCAGGGAAGAGTCTTTAGTGATGTAGACCCTAATCCAAATGAAATTAATCTGGAGGCAGGTATTATTGACTACCAAAAAGGAAACCATGATGGAGTCATTGCCTTCGGTGGCGGTTCAGGAATTGATCTGGGAAAAATGATTGCCTTCATGGCTGGTCAGACTAGACCAATTTGGGATTTTGAAGATATCGGTGACTGGTGGACCCGTGCAGATAGCAATGTAATAGCTCCGATTGTAGCAGTGCCAACGACAGCGGGAACAGGGTCCGAAGTTGGTAGAGCAAGTGTGATTACAAACTCAGAAACACATGAAAAAAAGATTATTTTTCATCCAAAAGTTTTACCTTCAGCAGTAATTTGTGATCCTGAATTAACTGTAGGAATGCCATCGTTCATAACTGCTGGAACGGGACTTGATGCCTTTGCTCATTGTGTTGAGGCTTTTAGTTCCCCTCACTATCATCCAATGAGTCAGGGAATAGCTGTTGAAGGGATGAAGTTGGTTATACAAAACCTGCCGATAGCTTATAATGATCCTGGCAACATTGAAGCAAGATCACATATGATGTCTGCCGCAATGATGGGAGCTACCGCATTTCAGAAGGGCTTGGGGGCAATACATGCACTCAGCCATCCAATTGGAGCGATTTACAATACGCACCACGGGACAACAAACGCAGTTTGCATGCCTGCTGTTTTAGATATGAACGCAGACAAAATTAGTGATCGCTTTAATCAAGTCTCAAGTTACCTAGGCATTAAAGATGGATTTAGCGGTTTTTGTGCTTTTGTGAGAGAATTCAATACCTCTCTAAAGATACCGGAAAATCTAAGCGGATTAGGCGTAACAAACGTAGATATAAAAAAACTAACAGAGGAAGCTCTAAAGGACCCAAGTTGTGGTGGAAATCCTATTGAGCTCAATAGTCAAAATGTTGGTGATGTTATCAAAAAAATTATATGAAGTTTTTGTTAATTAATGATGCTTTCTGTCAGTGGACTATTTTGTTGTTCTAGCTGGTCAATGACGGAAAAGTGGTCTTTTTCGGGATCATAGAATTCTCTTTGAAACACAGTTCTTTCTTTTTTGATGTTTACACCTTAAATTGTTCTTTTATACCAATATATTTGGTCATTCAGTGCCATGATTACAATACCTATAATGTAAATGGTTAACATGGTTTAACTTGGCTACACCAATAATGGTTAAACCTTTATCTTCATAACTACATGGTATGCCATACATACATATGGTATATATATAGTGTACTCCTTGTGATACCTATGATTAGCCAAAAATTCTGAAACAGTATCCTATTTGGTACTAACGAGTGATGTAATTCTTAAGATCGAACACATGGGTATTCCTATTGATACCAAAGCTTTTCATTTTGGTACTGGGTTTAGACTTAAAGTTTCTCCATTTCCCAGACGCAGGTTGATCTCCAATCCCTCGGTGAGTAAATGCCCATTCCCTAGACAATTTTTTACGTGAATTAAAACTTGAAGGAACTGTGCACTCAATTAAGCCAACCTCCTCCAATTGTTTAAAGGCTCTCTGAGCCGTCATTTTACCTATGTTGCACTCAATAGCGGCCTCTCGACAGCCAAACGGTATATAGCCATTGTTATAGCCATGAAACCTTCGAAATAATCTTAAATAAACGAACACAGAGGCAGGCTTTAGAGCACGGAAAGCATCTGAGTCCAATATAGCAAAGGGAATCCTTGCGTGTTGAATGTTAGCGTCCCTGCCTTTTTTCTTAAGGTACTTCTCCATCTAATTATCACCCCTATGATGAGTTACTGATCGTGTTGTTTCATTCGCACGATCTTGCATCCACTTGTCGATAGTCTCTTCAAGCCAACCATTCGCTCTACCATTTGGAACCAATTTAAAAGGTTCTGGGAACCGTCCCTCTTTAATTAATGCATGAATTGTAGAACGAGCGTATCCAATTTTTGATACGAGCTCCTTCATTCTTATTACCCTTAGTGATGATCCATGTTCTGTCATGTCCAATTATCTCCTATAAAGTTTTAATAGAGGAGATGTTAATAACGATACGAACTTTTTCCTAAGGACTTAAATCGCCATTTAAATCTCTTTCTAATGTAAAGATCGCTGTTCCAGTTCTTTGGTAGTCTGCCCAGTAACGTCGTAGTGTTTCTTCTGAGGGCAAATTTCGGAAGTGCCGTTTGGCAACCGATATTGCTTCTTTTACTGTATAACCAAAGCCACCTTCTTCTTCTGGCTCTATAGCCGATGCAATCCAGGGCATAAAGAACTTCAGTTGTGTTTTTATTTGTTGGGAATGCTCAGATTTTCTTTCACCTTTTTTTGCCTTTACATCCAAAGCTAATTCGGCGTCTTCTCCAGAGGCAATCTGCATTAATGCTGAGCACAAAAAGTCTTTGTCTTTTTTGGGTAGGGGTAGATCATTCCCTATATCTTTACTAATTTTTCTTAGTCTAGCCTGTCCGTCACGTACGCTCATATCACTTCACCTGTTTTAGCTATTTTTGAATTAATGAATTGCTCCCACAACGCCATAAGTTGCCGACGACGCTCAAGCTGATCTCCTCGGCGGTAAGCCGCTTCTGTTTTGTTTTTAATTGTATGAGCAAGGGCTAGCTCAATAGTTTCGTTCGGAACCTGAAGCGCTTCCTCAGATGCCCAGTCCCTAAAGGTACTTCTAAAACCGTGCGGAGTTACATCAGTTATTTTCATTTTTTTAATCAAAGCTAAAAATGCACCGTTGCTCAAGCCAGTATTTTGTTTCCATCCTTTGAAAACGTGCTCGTCTGGGTTTCGATTTGATTTGATGCTTTCAATAATTTCAATTGTTCTTGAAGAGAGTGGTACACGATGTTCTCGTCCTGCTTTCATACGTTCTGAAGGTATAGTCCAAGTAGCCTGCTTTATGTCAATTTCACCCCATTTTGCCCCAATAATTTCACCTGTTCTAACAGCTGTAAGAATTTTAAATTCCAACGCTAGAGCTGAGTAACCAGATTGATTCCTGAGCTTTTTAATAAAGACCCCAATCTGCTTGTAGGGTAGGGCAGGGAAATGGCGAACTCTTTTTACTTTGGATGTCTTGGGAAGAATTTTATCCAAATGACCTTTTAACCGAGCAGGATTTTCACCTACGACATAGCCTCTGGCTTTTCCATAATCCCAGACTGTTGCTATACGTTGGCGAACACGGCTAGCTGTTTCTGCTGTTGATATCCATATAGGTTCTAAGACTTTAATTATCATGTCAGTAGAAATCTCTGACATTGGTATATGGCCAATTACTGGGAATGCATGGTTTATTAGCGTATTTTTCCAATCCTGAGCATGTTTTGCGTTCTTCCATTCATGAGATTTTGAAGTTATGCATGCCTCGGCTATTTCTTTGAAAGTCAAATCTCTAGACTTTTCAATTTGCGCCTTTATGTTGTTTGCCTTACGTTCTTCGATTGGGTCTCTGCCATTTATAACTAGTTGTTTGTTTTCTAGAGCCTGTTGTCGTGCCATAGCGAGATCAACAAATTTATAGGAACCAAGACCCATTTCACGTTGTTTCTTAGTCACCGGGCTTTTAAACCTGTAAAGCCACGATTTAGTGCCTTTATTTGATACTTGCAGATACAAGCCATCCCCACATCTGTGATAGCCTATGGCAATAACTGATTGAACACTTTTCGCTGAACTAAGGAATGGCATTAGATATCTCCTACCCACAACTGTACCCACAACATAGTAACAGATTTTAATGTAAATCTCTAGACCTTACTAGACACAGAATACAAATAATCCTAATAAAATATGGATAAAATAGCACTGCTTTAGACTTCAATAGATATTGGTTTGGAAGACTGTCTCTCCGCCATTTCTTGACTTTATCATAATATGCTAAAAATAAGGGCTTTGAGAGATAAGCGAGGCTATAATGCACACTATTTTGCACACTACTTTGGTCTTATGATGATAAAAAAGGGCTTAAGATTTCCTAAAGATTATGGCAATGGCAAAGGGATTAGGACTGACTCAAAAGGTAGATTCTACATAAGAGTTGGTGTTCCTCCTGAGTTGCGTGATTTATATCCAAAAGAAAAAGGGGGTACGAAGGAACAGTTTGATAAGTACCTAACAGGCAAAGAGGGGACGTACCAAGATGCTCTTAGGAACTTGCCTGATGTAAAGCGAGATGTAGAACAAGACCTAGCAAATAGATTAGCAAAGCATGACCCCATTGTGCGTAAGGCTGAGATACTACTAGAAAAAATCTGCGAGGCTTTTGATGATAGCGATAGACAACTAAGTCGCCAAGAATGGAACTTTGATAAAATAAATATTGATATCAATGACTTAGATAGTTTGAGAGCAAGAGAAACAGATGAAGAGTTAGCAGAGTATAACAGGCTAATTAATGGATTGAGGCAAGTATATTTGCAGATTGCGAACTATGAGCCAACAGATGATGCGATGTTTAATGAGATTGATGTTAGTCACTTGGAAGATAAAAAGCGTGAGCTTGATAAAGATGGAGAGCCTGTGCCAACAGAACTAGAGCATGATTTAGACTATCAGATAGAATATGCAAAAGAGAAACACAAACCATTTTACCACGATGTAGGTATGGTTGGTTATACGCATGATGTTATTAGAAGATATAGAAACAACGACCCAAAAATGAAAGATTGGGACGATGCTAAAGTATTGAATCACTTAAAGGATTTAGGAATATTTAAAGAGCTTGGCTACACAGCTTTTAATAAAAATAGATATGATGAAATATTAAAGGCGTACAAAGAATTAGAAGATGAAAACTACAAAAAGACTACAGGCAAAGGAAACATAAACGTTAGTTTCTCAGAGGCTTGTGAGGTGTACAACAAAGCTATAAAGCCCAACGTAGGTAGGATTAAGACGCTCAACAAGTATAAGCTAGGTCAACGAAAGTTTATGGAGTGGGGTGGCGATTTAGACCTGACTCAGTTCAATGCTCAACTGTGCGAAGATTATGTAACTCATATGGAGCAAAATGAACAACGACCATACAAGACTATTAGAGATAGAATAACAGCAGTAAACCAAGTATTAACTCATGCAAGACGGCAAGGTTTAATTGAACAGAATCAATGGCTGGGAGTAGAACTCAGAGGCAGAGGGAAGAAGTCAAAACCTAGAGCTTTGTGGCTAGATAGTCAGCTAAAAGATTTAGTTAAAATTGATATGCCTAATCATTTTTTAATGTTGTTTAAGGTGCTTATCTGTACAGGAGTTAGGCTAGAAGAGGCATGTTTATTAGAGTGGAGGGACATTCAACACAATGAAGAGCAGATACCACTAATAGACCTCTTCAGAGTTAACAATGTTCTTAAGAATGAACAAAGCAGACGTAGAGTTCCTATAGCTAAAGTATTGAAAATGGAGCTAGATAGTTTTTCTCAAACGCTTACAGATGAGGAGATTGAGCCTGAATCAAAGCTATTTGCTAGATGTAAGTTTACATTAGACCCTGATGGAAAGATGTCTACTAGCTCATCAAAAAAGCTCATTAGAATTTACGAGAGATTGCAGAGTGCTGACTACGATAGATTAACAAATCATGGGCTTAGAAAGACGTTTAGAAATAAATGCAGAGATAGAGGCTTAGTAGACTCAGAGGCTAAGTATTTAGGAGGTTGGGAGCAAAGTGGAGTTGATACCTCTTATCTAGGACAACCTCAATCATTCAAACGACTTTACAAGTTTTTAAATGATATGGGCTTTAACTTTATAATGGAGAGTTAGATGAGAGTAGGATATGCGAGAGTAAGTAGTGCAGACCAAGATTTAGCCATACAAATAGAGGCTTCGGAAGAATATGGCTGTGATAAAATATATCAAGAGAAGAGAAGTGGGACAACAACTCTAGGCAGAGAAAAGCTACAAGAGTGCTAAGACTTTGTAAGAGATGGCGATGAACTTGTAATAACAAGAATAGATAGAATTTGTAGGAACGTATTAGACCTAGAAATAATTGTTAAAGAGCTAACAAGTAAAGGAGTTTCGCTGTCTGCAACTGAACAGCCCATAAGCACCAAAGATGCAACATCTAAAGCGTTCATATCTATGCTGTCTGTATTTGCAGAGCTAGAAACAAATCTAAGGAAAGAGCGACAACTAGAGGGCATACAAAGAGCTAAAGAGTTGGGCAAGTATAAAGGACGTAAAGAGCGAGTAGATGCGTCTGTAGTTCAACAATTAAAGGCAGATGGTGTTTCTGTCAAAGACATTGCTAACAAATTCAACGTAACAAAGCGAACCATTCACAGAAAGCTAGTAGCATAGGAGAACCATATGCCATTTGATGGAAGCAATATATCCTCTGAGAGCTTCAAATTAGCCCATACAGAGCCTGTTCTTACAGCTCATAAACAACTACAGAATAGTTAGAGAAGAGGACTCAGTGAGTCTTAAATCAAGTCTAACAATAGTTTAGTCCAAGTAATAATGATGTTACTGATATTTGGTTAGAACTAAATGATAGAATTTATGGTTCTGTGTGGATAGAGTTTCCAAAATGTGTTAAGTAGTGCTAACTCGTTTTAGTTTCTTGGGGTGTGCAGCAAATAAGGTATAAATCAAAGGTTTATTTCAACTTAGACTAAGTAGTTTAATGATAAACTAAAGTATTATTTGTTCTTTATTCCAAGCAAAAATTAAAAAATAAAATTTTCGCTTACGTTAACGTCACGTTATGCTTGCTAATTAAATTATTAAGTTTAATGTAAAACTATTGTCCTAATCGGACATTTCCTCCCCACTGGGCCATACAAAGTGTGGCCCTTTTTTTAAAAAAAAGGAACAGCCTGTTTTATTTTCAGAATAATGTATAGAAATTGTGTTTCTGTGGAATTTTCCTCCCCAACTGGTACAACATTCTCACAGACTGGTTCCAAGTTAATTATCCACAAAAAACTCTAATTTGTCAAATTTATGAGAGAATTCTATAATTAAATAAGTAGGATGATTTAATCTTGGCCACTCTGGTCGGTCTCCCAACGCACATATTTGTCTACCCCTATGCCAGACCACTGGGGGTGTGCAGGTAGTATATTCTTGGAGTGTGCAGCAGATGGGGTGTTTAAAAAAAAGTTATTTGTCTCTAATAAATATCTTTCTGTTTTGCAAAAGATATATAGCACAAATTGCTATTAAAATTTTCAAACCCTCACTGTAAATAAAAGGAAACAAACCTGCTTGCATTGCTTTTTCAAGCCCTATAAAAGCAGAAAGATGCACAACTCCACAAACAAATATTATGATGGCACCTATAATAACTGAAAGCGTGATGCCAAATATATCTTTTTTGAGGATATTGTTTAAAAGAAATGCTATGAAGAAAGAAGATATGACCATCCCGTAAAGAAACCCAAATGTCGGAGATGCTATGTAGGCTGGGCCACCTCCAGCAGCAAAAATCGGTGCACCAAGCAACCCTATAACTAGGTATGAAGTTGTTGAGTAAAAGCCTATTATTCCCATAGAGCCTGCAATCAAATAAATCACTAAAGTTTGAAGTGTCATCGGCACAGGGTAGAAAGGAATGGCAATTTTACTTGATATAGCCAGTAAGATTATACCAAGAAAAAAAACGGTAATTTTATTGCTACTAACTGCTTTGATGGCGGTCAAGTTTGACATGCTCAATCTCCTATGAATTACGTAGTTCTTTTCATCAATTTTCTAACCATTTTTCACTTTATTGCAATATTAATTTAGGCATTTTTCGCCTTCACCCTGACAAGCCTTGGCTGTTGCTTTGGCTTTACTCCAAGCTTTGTTAAA
>CACBAM010000019.1 GCA_902537215.1 uncultured Alphaproteobacteria bacterium | reverse complement strand
CAAATAGTAATTTTTTCATCTTTATATTTTTCTGTGCACTCAATTATAAACTCCACTGCATCTGTCCGCTCAAGTTGTTTTTTTTTAACTGAAAGATCGGTTCCATCAAGCCCTGTTTTTCCATGCACATGCTCAGCAGTTATTAATTTTCTTTTAAGTGGAGCTGCACTGCCCCTAAACACCGGGACACTAAAAAAACCGCTTAGTTCGCATATTTTGAGTGCATTTACAGACGTCAAGTCTAGTGGCACATTTCCTGCCACACATGTCACACCCAAGATATTTAGATCTTCCTTCGCACCGAAAGCAGTCATCATTGCTAATGCATCATCTTGACCAGGATCGGTATCAATTATTATTTTCCTCAAATCAATTGTTCCAAACTACAGGCAATTTCCCCTAACATCTCACTTCTTTTTCATATTTATTAGCAACTTGCTTAGCTAATTCGCCGACCTCAAAATTAAATCGATCTATTTGTCCAACCGGTGTTACCTCAGCTGCAGTCCCGGTTAACCAGCACTGCTCAAAACCCTCCAGCTCAGAGAGTTCAATATGTCTTTCAATAACTTCGACCCCAGCCTTTTCAAGAATTCCGATAACTGTTTGTCTAGTGATCCCATTTAAAAAGCAATCTGGCTTCGGAGTGTGTACTTTATTGTCTTTTACAAAAAATATATTTGCGCCCGTTGCTTCTGCTACGTAACCTCTATAGTCCAACATTAACGAGTCAGAGCACCCTTTGGCCTCCGCTGCATGCTTCGACATTGTGCAAATCATATACAGTCCAGACGCTTTTGCAAAGCAAGGGATTGTCTCAGGACTTGGCCTTTTCCAATCTGAAATATCAAGCTTTGCGCCTTTCATTTTGGCATCTCCATAATAAGCTCCCCATTCCCATGACGCAACTGCGACCCTGACAGGGTTTCTAGAAGATGCTACGCCCATATCGGGGCCGGACCCCCGCCATGCCACAGCCCGTACATAAGCATCTTTTTGTCGATTTGCCTTAAGAACTTGGTTTTTGGCTATTTCAAGTTCATCAGCACTGTAAGGGATTTCCATATCGACATACTCTGCAGACTTTCTCAACCTAACCGAATGCTCGTAACTTTTATATATTTTTCCCCCGTAAGCTCTTTCGCCTTCAAATACAGATGAACCATAATGAAGAGCGTGAGTCAGTAAATGGAATTTCGCTTCTTGCCATTCCACTAGCTTCCCATCAATCCAAATTTTTCCCTTTAAATTTTCATAAGAATCAACCATAAAAAGTTACCTCACTATTTTACTTAACACTGCATACCGAAAATTTCTTGATTTTTCCAGAAATTGATTCTGAGGCCATGAAAACTTTTCTGTGCATTGATGTTATTATAGTGATATTGGTAAAAAGATAAAGACACTCCAAGTTAATCGAAGGAGGATTAATTTGCCTCGCAACAAAGCACATTTATTGCTCGTTGATGATGATAAACGTATTTTATCCTTACTAAGTGCTTATTTGAGCAAAAATGAGTTTCTAATATCAAGTGCACGGAATTCTACAGAGGCTAGATGTCTTTTAGATTACTTTGAATTTGATTTATTGGTAATAGACATAATGATGCCAGGAGAAAGTGGCCTTGATTTGTTGGAGAGCATTAGAAAACATAAAAATGTCCCAGCTATTTTTTTATCAGCAAAAGGAGAGTCTAAAGACAAAATTTCTGGCTTAGAAATAGGTGCCGATGATTATCTGTCGAAACCCTTTGAGCCAAAAGAACTCTTGCTTAGATTGGAAAGATTGTTGATAAGAAATGAAAGAGAAGGTTCCAAGAAATTTGGAAAGAGTATTGAGATTGGAAATAAAATATTTGACTTGCAAAGATTAGAACTCTACCACGAAAATCATTTAATAAAGCTGACGAACCTTGAAGCTAGCCTTTTAAATTTATTTGCACTTAATCCCGAAAAAATAATTAGCAGAGAAATGGTGATCAATAGCTTAGATTTAAGTCAGGGAAAACAAGATCTTAATGAAAGAAATGTTGATGTACAAATTACAAGACTACGCAAAAAAATAGAACCAGATCCAACAAACCCTCGACATCTAAAGACCATCAGAGGCAGAGGCTATCGTTTTCTTCCATAAATCGGTATCATTTACGTTTACTGGTTCCCCAAATATGCTCGGCAAGCACATACCCTCGCATATTTTTTATTCGAATGAAACACCATAAACCCTCACAATTGATTAACTTTCCAATCACTTCTCTTTTCAAAATTGCTTTACCTAAAGAATCAAAACCTGCTTTGTTTCTTAAAAGAGTTTCTTCCTTGTTTACGATAATATATCTTGATCCAGAAAGTAGGTCTTTATATATCCAGCCTGTGTAGCCTTCAAAATCTATCACTTTTCTCCAGTGACCAAACTCACTAACAATCATAACTGGCAAGTGTTTTCTTTGGTAAACCCAATCAATTTTATAATCTAAACTGGGCCCTCTTCTCAAATTTACTTTATTGCCTTTCAGTGATACAAACCGAGGTAGTGGAAGTCCTGTTTTTTTGCTAATTGTAGACGCGCTAATTGCAGACATAACGTTGACTACGAGAAATAAATTAATTAACAGTATTATAAGAAATATTTTTGAAAACGTTTTGATATTAGATACTATATCTCTATTACTTGTTATACACATAATAAAAAAAATACCAAAAAAGATCACATAATCAACAGCAATACAGCAATGAATAAACCCAAAGTGATAATTACAAGGAGGTTACAAGACCGGGTCGAAAGGAGAATGAAAGAGCTATTCAATGTTGATCTCTCTAGTGCAGAATATCCAATAAGTAAGCAAGAACTATTGTCAGCTGTAAAAGATGCAGAAATTCTTGTGCCCACTATTGGTGATAAAATAGACGCTAGTATTTTGAGCGCAGCAAGTTCTAAACTAAAGCTAATTGCAAACTATGGAGCAGGCTATGATCATATTGATATAAAAACTGCTATACAAAGAGGTATTATTGTTACCAACACCCCTAGTGTTTTAACCACTGACACAGCTGATATGACAATGGCACTAATTTTGGCAATTCCTAGAAAATTAAGAGAAGGTCACGAAGAGATGCAGTCCGGCAACTGGAAAGGCTGGAGCCCATCCGCAATGATTGGCATGAGGATTACAGGAAAAAAACTGGGAATTTTAGGCATGGGTAGAATTGGCCAGGCAATCGCAAAGAGAGCAAGAGCTTTTGATCTGAATATTAACTACCATAACAGGAGGCGTCTACACAAAAACATTGAAAAAAGCTTATCAGCAACATACTGGGAAAATTTAGAAGAAATGCTTTCAGCTGTTGATATTTTAGTTGTCAGCGCCTCACTAAATTCATCTTCTCTATATTTGTTAAATGCAAAATGTCTTGGGAAAATGAAGCGTAGCGCATACTTAGTAAATATTTCTAGAGGAGAGATCATAGATCAGAAAGCTTTAGTAAGGCAACTGAAGGATGGACGATTAGGAGGAGCTGGATTAGATGTTTATGATAGCGAAGAAGTAATAGGTTCTGACTTTAAAAGTTTGAAAAACGTTTTCCTTTTGCCTCATATGGGTTCTTCTACATTAGAGGGAAGAATCGAGATGGGAGAAAAAGTGATAATTAATATAAAAACATTTTTGGATGGTCATCGCCCTCCTGATCAAATAGTGCCAAGCATGCTGTAACTAAACGACGTTTTGACAAGCACTACATTTTTCTCTTTTTTTTGTATATAAAATCTCTGTCGCTCCATTTAGAGCATCACAAATTAGAAGCTTATTTGTTAGCAGTTGCCCTGTCTTGCATATTAGCTTAATGGTCTCTGCTACCATGAGGGTTCCCACCAAAGAGGTAGTTACGCCCAGAACACCCTCCGAGCTACAATCAAAAAAAGAAGACCTTATTTCGGAACTTGTAAAGACGCAATCAAAGCACGCACTATTCTTATAAACAAACAAACTCACCAGACCTTCCCAACCAGATACCCCTCCAAATATGAGAGGTTTACCTTCCTCAATGCAGTGCTTATTAATGAGTTTTCTAGTCTCAAAATTGTCAGTACCATCCAAAACTACATCGTATTCACCAATTATTTTTGTAGTGTCGTCTCCACTTAAAAAAAAGTTATACTCAATTATTTCAACATTTTTATTCAGTTTTTTAACAAAATTCGATGCAACACTAACTTTCTTTCTTCCAATATCTTCATATTTATAAATTGTCTGCCTCTGTAAATTAGATAGTGCGACAGTATCTTTATCAACTAAGCCAATTTTACCAATTCCCGCAGCCGCTAAATGTTGAATAACAGTGGAACCTATTCCTCCTAAACCAATAAGAAGTACTTTAGCTTGTCCCAATTTTCGCTGGCCTTGACCACCAATATTCTTTATTAAAATATGCCTTTTGTAGCGTTCAAAATATTCATTATCTATTTGATTATCCATTTATAATTTCTCAACAATTTAACCCTAGATGAAATTTGTCTGAAAATAACAAAGTTTATTTTGCCCATACCATATGAAAAATTCTAACCTGAAAATTCCTCGACTATTTTTTTACATATTAGCTTAGCGATCCCTTCTTTACTTTGTCTCGTAAATTTAATTTCCTCGTTTTTTTTTATTATAATCACTTCATTCTCCCCACCACCCATATTATTACTTTCAGCGGTTACTTTATTAGCCACAATCCAATCACATCCTTTATTTTTCAACTTCAATCTAGCATTAGTTAACAAATCATTAGTCTCAGCTGCGAAGCCAATAACGAGATTGGGCCTATTTTCTGCGATACATATGTTTTTTAAAATATCGGGATTCTCTACTAATTCCAAAAATTGTGGTTTACCTATCGAGCTTTTCTTTATTTTTTTTTTTGCCTTCTCTTTTGGTCGCCAATCGCTAACTGCCGCTGCACATATTGCAATATCAAATGGTCCAGTTTCAATAACAGCGTTATTCATCTGCTCAGCACTTTCCACTCTAATAACCTTGCTTAAGCCAGCCAGCTCCAGATTTACCGGACCTATTACCAACGTAACGTCCGCTTCAAGCTTCTGCAGACACTTTGCAATTTCGGCTCCCTGTTTACCAGAGCTTCTATTTCCGATAAACCTTATATCATCTAAGTATTCATGAGTAGGCCCAGCTGTAACTAGAATTTTTTTTGATTTCAACACTTATTACTACTTTGTAACTAAGGATTGAAAAATTTGTTGTGGTTCCATCATTCGACCCATACCAAACTCGCCACAGGCCATTTCACCTTCAGTAGGACCCAAAAATTTGTATCCATTCAATATCAAAGTATCAATATTTTTTTGAAATAATTTATTTTCCCACATTCTAACATTCATTGAGGGTGCAAAAACTATCTGCTTAGTGGTTGCCATCAAGAGTGTTTGTGCAAGATCGGCTGCTAGTCCATTAGCGACGGAAGAAATTATGTTTGCGGTTGCTGGAGCCACCAAAACTAAATCGGGCCATCTTGCTAATTCTATATGACCCATTTTCATTTCTTGCTCACGATCCTCAAGGCTTGTTCTCAATGAGTTGCCAGATAAGTACTCGACAGACGCAGACGTGATAAACGTCATGGCGTTCTCAGTAGCAACGCATTTTACCTGCTTACCAGCTTTTTTAAAAAGCCGTATCAACTCTAACGACTTATAGGCGGCTATTCCTCCTGATATTACCAGTAATACTTTTTCCATCTATACGCTTTTTCATATATTAAAACTAAGTTAAGCGGAAAATGTATAGTATTCAATCTTTTGTGTCTAAATAATTGATGCCGACCTAATACCTTTACGGGTTTCGAAGTGTTTTCTAAGCTTCTTCAAAGCTTCAGCTTCGAGTTGTCTTACCCTTTCTTTAGATACCCCCAGTTCACCACCGATTGAATCTAACGTCCTAGGTTTATCGCGAAGTTTACGCTCTACGACAATAGTTTTTTCTCTCTCATTTAAAGTTTCTATCGCTTCTGCAATCCAGGATCTCACTGTTCCATCATCCTTATTTTTCTCAACCCTGTGAGCTCCATAAGAATTTTCGTCTTCAATCGTCTCAATCCACTCTCTACCTTCTTCTCCCTGTTGGAGTGAGTTTAGAGAAAAGTCACCGCCTGAAAGTCTTGTATCCATCATTTCTACGTCTCGGAGCGATACCCCCATCTTTTCTGCCACCATTTTGTTTAGAGAGCCATAATCCACAGAGGCGCCTGAGTCATCGAACTCACGTTCTATTTGAGATCTGACCCGCTTCAAGTTGAAGAACAAGGATTTTTGGGACGCTGTTGAACCTGTCCTTACCAAGGACCAATTTCTTAGTACAAAGTCTTGTATAGATGCTTTAATCCACCAGGTAGCATAGGTAGAAAAGCGCACACCCCTTTCGGGATCAAATTTTTCAGCGGCTTTCATTAGCCCTATCCCTGCCTCTTGAATTAATTCATTAGTATCAACACCATATTTTACATACTTTGATGCCATAGAAACCGCTAATCTCATGTATGCGTTTACTAATCTATGTAGCGATTTCTCGCATCCGTTCCGATGCCAATTTCTTGCTAAATCAAGTTCTACGTCCGGCTCTAACATCTCGGCTTTCATTGCCTTGGAAGTTAAAGATTGATAACCTTTTTGCATATTAGTCATTTTATTGCCCTTTCAACAAGACACCATAAGGGTAACTTGACTATTTTTGAATAGCACAACATGCATATCATTCATGCGTTTTTAGCATATCTCCCACTTTTCATAAGTTTTAATAGCCTGCAATAGCACCCCCTACCATGTCGAGGTCAGCACCCAAGCCGCTTATTGCTCCACCAACGGTACCGCAGCTAGCCAGACATAGAATGGCAAAAAACAAACCACATATCACTAGTTTTTTCATTTTTTACTCCCATTTTTTGTTTAAATTAATTTTATTTTTTTTGAGTCTTCGTCATCTAATATTTTTTCAACGTCAGACGAATCTGTTTTATCTCTTGTGTCAGACTGCGATAACTCTTCAAACTCAAAACGCTCGATGTTAAATACCCGCTTAGATGCTTTTTTTGCTGAAATTTTTATTTCGTCTACATCTTTTGATGCTAGCGTAAAATGTTTATCTAAGTTATTTATCCGTCCCTCCAATCGCAGCACATCTTTATGTAGTAAGTCTAACTCTGCTCTAATGCGACTAGCGTGACGACGCAATCTCTCGTCTTTCAAAATGGCCCTCATAGTATTTAACGTTGCCATTAAGGTAGTAGGTGAAACAATCCAAACACGCGACTCAAATCCTTCATTTACCAAATTTGAAAAATTTGCATGAACCTCAGCATAAATTGCTTCGGAAGGTAAAAATAGAATTGCTCCATCTGCAGTCTCTCCTTCAATAATATATTTTTCAGAGATGTCTTTTATATGAGTTTTTATTGAGCTTTGGAATAATTGTATATTTTTGCTCTTATCAACTTCGTTTGTATTTGATATCATAGCGTTGTATGCCTCTAGAGGAAACTTACTATCAATAACTATATTGCCTTGAGGTTTCGGAAGGTAAATTATACAATCAGCTCTTTTACTGTTAGACAAAGTGACTTGAAAATCATAAGCATCTGACGGAAGAGCTTTACTAACAATATCCTTAAGCTGTATTTCACCAAAAACACCTCTAGCCTGCTTATTGGACAAAATTTCCTGCAAGCCCAAAACCTCACCCGACAATTTTTCAATATTTGTTTGCGCCTTATCTATAGTTTGTAGTCTCTGCTGTAACTCCCCTAAAGTCTGCGCAGTTTTTACAGAACTTCCCGACAACGAAGAGGATATTGATTTCTGTATATCCTCCAATCTACTCTCAACGTGTTTAATAATGGCTGCTTGCGAAGTTGTTTGTGTATCTGTAATCACCTTTATACTGCCTACAATCTGCTGTTGATTCACTGATAGATCTCTCAAAGCCTCTTTAAGGGCCTGACTATTGTATTGCCCACTCTTATCTGAAGGTCGAAATTGCTTAAATACTAAAAAGCCAACTACAAAAAATAGGGCGCTTGATAACGCAATAAATAATAGTGGGTCAATACTACTCATTACGTTCGCCCAAATAATTTATTTATTTTCTCTAGGTCCAATTTTAAATAAGTAGGTCTGCCATGATTACATTGATCACTATTTGGCGTATTTTCCATTTCTCTCAGTAGAGTATCCATTTCCTCGTATTTAAGTATTCTGCCAGATCTTACTGACCCATGACACGCCATACTAGAAAAAACTTTATCAATTTTGTTTTCTAAACTCTCAGGAGAATCAAAATTTTCCAAATCATCCAAGAGATTGATAAGCAGTGTTCTTGGGCAAATATCTCCTAACACCGCAGGTATTCCTCTTATACATATCGATGCTGGCCCAAACCTTTCTATTTCTAAACCTAGTTGCTTCATAATGCTCTTTTTTTCAATAATGGCATCCACTTCAACACTGGTAAATTCTACTATTTCAGGAACTAATAACTCTTGGGTCGCTATCCCTTGATCGTATTTCTGTGACTTAAGTTTTTCATAAAGAATTCTTTCATGTGCTGCATGCTGATCAACTATAACTAACTCGTTATCATTCTGTGCAACTATAAAATTTTTAAATAAATGTGCTTTAGGTGTACCTAGTCTATTATTTTCGAGACTTTGCGCATGTTTAATCTTGTGAGCAATATCATCTTTTGGATCAACACTTGTGGCTAAATTCAAAGTTTCTCCGAGATCAAGGCTTTCTCTTCTGTTGCTGGAAAAATCAGTTCTCTGATGATTTTTAAAACTCGAATCTTTTCTGAAATAAGAGTAGGCCTGTTTGCTTAAGTGGCTTCTTGCACTAAATCTCTCGACATTCAGAGTATTGCGCACTGCTGTTTTAAGACATGTTCTAATAAGATCGGGTTTTTTGAACTTGATTTCCATTTTTGAAGGGTGGACATTTACATCTATTTCCTCACTAGGAACATTGAGAAAAAGTATTGCAGAGGGGAAACCACTCTTTTCCAATAAATCTCCATACGCTAATCTTATAAAGCTTAGCAGGGACCGGTCTCTTACAAACCTTCCGTTGATAAAAAAATAGCAACCATTAGCTTTTCCAGAGATGAAAGTGGGAGAACCGATAAAGCCTGTAACTTTTACATTTTCACTTTCGTACTCAACTTGCTGGGAATTCTCCATGAATGAATTTTTAAGCACCTCTTGTATTCTTGTGCTCAAGCCATTAGTGCCTGCAGATTTTTCCAGCCGTAGAATTTCTCTTGGGTTTCCTGCATCTTTAATTTCATAAAGTCTAAAGCTAATCTCTGGGTGTGATAATGCTAATTTCTTCACAACCTCTAGAATCGAAATTCCTTCTGCTCTGTCAGATTTCAAAAATTTTAATCGAGCAGGAATAGATTTAAAAATGTTTTTGATTTCTATAAGAGTACCTTCGAGATACTGCGAGGGCTTAATCTGTTTTAATTCTCCATATCTACTGGAAATCTCAAACGTCTCACTCGCTTCGATAAACTTTGATTTTATGGTTAACTCAGATACCGACCCGATAGAAGCGAGCGCTTCTCCCCTGAACCCCAGACTATTTATGGTTATCAGATCACCAATTGTACGTATTTTAGAGGTTGCATGCCTTGATAACGCCAATGACAAGTCTTCTTTATAAATTCCACGGCCATTATCTTTTACGCTTAAAAAAGACTTTCCACCATTTGAATAAACTATTTCTACTAAGTTTGCGCCAGCGTCTATTGAATTTTCAACTAACTCTTTTATAGCTGAACTAGGTCTTTCAATAACTTCACCAGCAGCGATTTGGTTGCTGGTATGAATATCGAGTTGGCGTATGCGACTCGGCTGTAAATTTTTAGAAGATAACCCAAGGTTCTCTAGGTTCATATGTTTTTATCCACAATATTTAGTATGTTATAAAATTAGCATACTATTCTTAGTACATCAAAGAAGATTCGGCAACCAATCTAGTTATGTTTTTCGTCATATTTGAAAATTAATAGCCCTATTAGACCAATAAATATAAATACGTCGGCTAAATTAAAAGAATAAGGGTTCCTAATTCCGCAGCAGGTAACATTTATGAAGTCAGCAACCGCTCCATATATAAGTCTATCTATAGCATTACCTAAGGCACCTCCAATGACTAAGGACACTAATATTTGAATTAGAAGACTTGTCGAACTTCTTAACCAGATAAAAAAAACTATAGAGATAGCAATCGAAATCCCAGTCAAAATGTAGGCTTGAACGGTACTATCGCCTTCGAATAGGCCAAAATTTATACCCTTATTCCAGGCCATGTAGAAATTCATAAACTGATTGTTAAGGTCAAGATAAAGTTTTTGTTCTAATTCCAAGTAGAAAACTACAAACCATTTAGACACTTGATCTAAAGTCAGAAAAACAAATGAAAACAAAATAATTTTGTACATTCCTATATTGATAACGCGCCGCTGTAACAAAGGCCATAAATAAAAATTAAATGTCAGAAAAGAAGCTTTTTATCCTTGAACAGAAACGAATAGCATTGTAACCCTTTACGTGGACAGGTGGCCGAGTGGTTTAAGGCGCTCCCCTGCTAAGGGAGTGAGGGGGAAACTCCTCCGTGGGTTCGAATCCCATCCTGTCCGCCAGTACACATAACTATGTCGTGTCACCACGTGTCAAACACCAGTGCACGTTATAGTTTTGGTTGATTCGTCTCTCCTATTCCCATTCACTCTATATCAGCCTATTCCACCCCATTTGTGGGTAAATTTGTGGGTGGAAAGAGAAAGGAGAGAGACCCATGAAACTAACGCTTGCAAAAATAAAAACACTGCCCATTGGCAAAAAATTATCAGATGGGCAAGGCCTCTGCCTTACCAAGACCGCCCCCAATAAAGGACGCTGGGAGCATCGCTACATGATTAACAAACGCGCGCGCGTTATGGCTCTTGGCACCTACCCAGAGATACCCCTCATCAAAGCGCGTCAAACCCATTTTGAACAGCGCCAATTATTAGTGGAGGGGAAAGACCCTTTAGAACAAAAACACCGCCGTGAAGAACGTCAACGCCGCTACGCAACCCTTCGTTTTTCGCATGTGGCAGAGATGTGTATTGCCCAACAGGAATACAATTGGACAAATAAAAATCATGCCCATGATTGGCGTTCATCCTTAAGGCGTCTTGCCTATCCCCTTCTTGACCAGAAAGCCTTTCCAGACTTAACGACCCACGACATTATTGCGGTCTTAAAACCCCTATGGCAGACAAAGCGCGATACCGCTAAAAAACTGCAGGGACGCATCAAAATCATCTTTGGGTTCGCCATTGTGGGGGACTATTACAAAGGGGCAAATCCTGCTCTCTGGCGAGACCATCTTGAGCGATATTTTTCGCGCCTACCAAACCATCATAAGATACAGCATCTCCGCTCCCTCCCCTATACACGGCTTCCAAAACTCTATGCCTCTCTCAATGGTCATTCCTGGATGGTGGCACACCTTCTCCACTTTAATCTCCTCACAGTTGTACGCCCCTCAGAGGCACGTTTGGCACGTGTCGAGGAATTTGATCTTGAGGGAAAGCGCTGGGAGGTTCCCTGGCAACGGATGAAGAATCGTCTGCCCCACTCCGTACCTTTATCAGATCAAGCGGTAGCCCTTATTGAGACGATACGCCGTCAGCATAACTACCCCTTTATGTTTCATGGGCGTGATCCTGATAAACCCCTTTCTGATAACGCCGCTCTTGTCTTTTTAAAACGGTCCTTTAAAAGCTACGATACAACAGTGCATGGGTTTCGCGCGAGCTTTCGTACCTGGGCAGCAGAAAGAGTAACGGATGCCTTTGAGGTGGCGGAACTATGTTTGGCGCATAAAATATACAATGATACCCAAGCGCCGTATCAACGCTCATCCCTATTTGAAAAACGTCGTACATTAATGCAAGATTGGGCTGATTTTTTGAGTAAAAACCCTACCACCACCCTTGAAAAGCCTATATGCGGTCAAATTTAATGGAATAAAGAAAGATAATTATGAACGATTGGGAAAAATATGTTCTATCTAATGTGGCTTAAGGTTGCTTAGGTTTAGACAGGGTGTTATAGTAGAGTTACCTCACTTTTACTGTGCGCCACAATCACGGCGAGGAGAAACCCTGGGGAGTGATTACGCGCATGTAAACATGCTATTCTTCGAAATAGATTACGAAATCTAGCGACGATGATTCCAAAATTTAACTCAAATTTAGTGGGAGTCATTTTTATGAAATCCAATTTTATCAGCAAAAAAGAAGTAGCGAGAATGCTAAACATTAGTCCGTCTACAGTCACACGATGGTCTAAACCAAATTCAAGTTTTCCAAAGCCTTTTCCACTTGGACCAAATAAGGTTGTGTGGGATGTAAGAGAAATTGAAAAATATATCAACGAGCAAAAAAAACACAGAGGGTTTCTAGGGCATAAACCCATCAGATTGGTACATGATGTCAACAAAACTCAATGAAAATCAACTTATTGCTATTCACTTAATAGCTTCAGGTGTGAAAGCGGCACTAATTTCTAAACAACTAGGGATTAGAGAAGAAACGCTATCACGTTGGAGGCAGAATGATAAATTTAATGAAGCAGTAGAGAACGCTACGGAACGCATTTTAACAGAGATTGTTGATACACATAAAAATCTATTAATAACCTCTCAGAAAATCATTGCAGATGCTTTAAAAAAAGAGGACTTAGATTTATTAAAGAAAGCTAATTTAGCTCTTAGGTTTTTGAGCTTAATGAAGGGAAAAGATGATATTGAGAAAAAGTCTTCAGATAGTCTTTTTCAATATGTACATGCAAGAGACTTTGATATTAGAATTTAGGTATAGATATAACTAAACTTTTTAGAATATAAGAAAAAGTGGATGTATTGTACACATGAGAGCTAGAACGGCAAAAATTGTCTGCATACTGATTACCGGTGTGTCGGCGATTATGTTTATAATGGAGCTACCTAAAGTTTCGATAGTGAATTTTTATGAATGATAAAGATTTAATAAGAAAAAGACATGTTAACGGTTTACGGTTGGCTTGCACAGTCGGTGCCGGATTAAACTTCACGAGTATTTTTGTCTCTATTTTAACTAATTTAGGTTGGGCAAGTGCGCTTGCAGGGCAATTATTTACCGTTTTTACATTGACTGGAACAACCATATTTGTATTGGTTGCCGTATTTGTTAATGCAAAAAATTATAACTATTTTCTGACTTTACTTGTACTTTGGATGCTTGTTCTTCCATGGCTTAGGCGTGCTATTTTCGGTATAAATGATGGAGTACTTGACTATTTTAATACCTACGGTGGTAGAATGTTAGACTATTCCTTTGTGTTTGTTTACTATGCCATGATACTCGCGGTACTTTTATCAAGATTTTACCTGTCAGTATTTTTTATCATCTACTACTATTTGATTACGGCGCTATCCGTTTCTAACATCGTCTTCCATCCGAAGACATTTTTGAGTTATGACCCCACATTAATAACATCGAACCTCTATGCAATGAATGGCGGAATTTTTTCCCAGAATGCAGCAATTGTTACGTTAAGCGCCATAGCATTAATTGCAATAGCGTGGAGCATGCAAAGAAACCTTAAAGATGCAATAGATCATGAAAGGTCCAACAATCTTTTAGGAAGATATTTCTCCCCAGAGGTTAGAGATGAAATTAAGAAAAATAAGGAAAAACATGATTTAGATCAGGAAAAAGAGCAACAAATTGCTGTTCTTTTTACCGATATATCAAATTTTACAGAACTCTCAGAGGGAATGAAACCTCAAGAGGTATTATCTCTATTATCGGAGTACCAAACAAAGATGGTGTCCGCAGTATTTGAACACGGGGGAACAGTAGATAAGTTTATTGGAGATAGTGTTATGGCTACCTTTGGAACTCCATTTTCAAAAGGCAATGATGCACAAAATGCTCTAAATTGTGTAAGACAAATGCAACTCTCTATGCGTGATTGGGAGAAACAAAGAGAAAAAAATAAGCTACCAATAGTAAGGCACCGAGTGGGTGTTCATTTTGGAGGGTGTTTTGTTGGAAATGTGGGGAGTAGTGACAGGGTAGAATATACTGTTATCGGTGATACTGTTAATGTGGCGAGTAGAATATGTGATGCCTGCAAAGAGATAGATGCGGAAGTTTTATTTTCTGATAAAGTTATGAGTGAAATCAATGAAAACCTATCCTCAGAAGTGGTTTCTAAATTCTCAATAAGAGGAAGAAAAGAGAAAATAGACCTTCATAAAATTACTGTTTGAATTAAGCATCCAATTCAAAAGAGATTGAGATTAATCTTTTACTATGTTGGATACTAATAAGGCGCTGGCTATCTGTTAACTAAGTTATAGACTGAGAAATATCTGGCCTGTAAGAGGTAGTAAAAACAGATGATTAAAAAGAAATGGTTAGGAGGGACTCTCAGAAAGTCATTGCAGATGCTTTAAAAAACGAGGAGTTAGATTTGTTTAAGAGAGCAAACTTAGCTCTTAGGTTTTTCAGCTTAATGAAAGGGAAGGACGATATTGAGAAAAAGTCCTCCAATAATCTTATTCAATATGTACATTCCAGAGATTTTGGCATTAGAATTTAGGTATGAGTAGGAGGCCATTATAGCTTACCCACTAGTTGGAGATTAGTATATTTTTTTCTCAGGAGCTAGAACAAGCATTTGCTATTTAAAAAAAAGCCTGCTCTTTATACCAGACAACCGGGTTCAACACGTATGCTAGTCTTGGAGTGTGCAGCAGATGGGGTGTTACATTAATGTAAGAAATAACTGATAAATAATCTACCAAGCAAAAGCTTGAAATTCTTTGTTTAATGGAGTGTTAGCAAGATAGTTGGTGTAGTTACTAAGAACTTTTTGCGATATCCCAATAATTACCTCCAGAATATTCTTTCTGGTAAAACCAGCTTCTATAAATGCCGATACTTCTTCTTCAGTAGCTTTTCCCCGATTACGCACCAAAATAAGAGTAAATTCTCTTAGCTTTTCAAGCTTCTCATTTGGGAGGGGAGATTTATCTCGCAGAGCGTTTGTTATCGTTTCATCAATTTTCATAAGCTTCGCAACCAAGGTATGTGCAGGAACACAAAACTTACACTCGTGTTCAACATTTATTGTTTGCCATACAACAGTCTTTTCTTCATCAGATAGACTTGATTGACTAAAAATTTTCCCCAACTCCACATATGCTTTAAGAGCTTCAGGAGACTCGGCAAGAACCGCATAGAGCCCGGGTATCATTCCAGAAGAAGCCTTAACTTTTTCCAGCAATTGTTTGCTTTCTTCTGGGGCAGAGCTTTGATCATGAAACTTAAATAGTTCTCTCATTTTATATTCCTTTCACATTTACTAAGGTATATCTAAAGTTCAAAAAATAAATATATTTATTTTTACCAAAGTTTTCACAACCTGTAAGAGTTCTAGACAATATACTTGATTTGTAGACTAATTTGTGGATTGAAAAAAATCTAGCTTATAAAATGTAAATAAAACAGATGATTAAAAAGAAATGGTGAGGAGGGTCTCTCCTCCAATAACCTAACTTCCTGATGTCACCCTTTGCCAAACAGCAGTGCAAACTATAGTTTTGGTTGATTAGTCTCCTCTATTCCATTTCAATCTGCGTCATCCTATACTACCCCAATTTGTGGGTAAATTTGTGGGTATTAGGGTTGTTTGCTTAAATACTCTCTATATAACAATGGCTTACAGAGAAGTGTGGTAGAGGGTCAATCCACAACAGTTAAGCTATCTGTAAACACTTTAATCCGTTATAAAATAAATAAGGTTTTCAATGTGCTGATTTGATATTGCACAAATCTTTTCTGTCACTTTTTTTGGCTTACAATGGCTATAACTGCCCCAACTAAAAAAGCACCCAAGTGTCCCTGCCATATAATAGATGCAGGCATTATGGCAGAGAACGCATAAAAATATAAAATATGCGCAAAGATAAAAATTAATAAAACATACACCATCTGGTTAACTGAACGCTTCCTCCTTAATCTGTTTATCAATTCTTCACTCAGAACAAATGCTAATAAACCAAAAGATGCACAGTTAGCTCCTATCAACGGCACTGGACTAGTTGGTTCGAAGAAATAGTAAAAAATTGCCCCTCCAAGTATGGATAGAAAAAATATCAAAAATGTTAGGTTGTCTTTTCCTAACTTTCTCAGAATTTTTCCTAGCAAAAACAGAGCTATAACATTTATTAATAAGTGGATTACATTCGAATGAATAAATCCATAAGAAATAAACATGAGATATTTTTGGAGAAAAAATACCTCCTTGTATGGACGTGTCAAATCCAATGGAGCGAATGAGAAATAAAAGACAGCGCTTTGCCTATAGCTAGGTCCCAAGACCAGTAACAATATTTCAATAGCGGTGATCACTAAAATAAAGAGCGATGTGCGTTGTGATAGGGTCATAGAGTAGTAATTCAAAATAATTTAGACAGATTAGGTCGAGAAGATAAAATAATTTTTTTCAAGTTACAATTTGACGCAAATTTACCGCATTATTTAGATATCTAATCTGCATTTTTTTCAATTGAAACCTGTAAGACAAACAATATTTCTGGCTTCGATAATTGAAAGGAAATTGAATGAAAAAGTTTAGTATAGTTTTATTTTTTGTAGCGTCATTATTTACTGGCTTTACCAGCATTGGACATGCAGGAGGGCATTTGCCTGATTTAGTTGAAACAGCTGTAAAAGGTGGAAAGTTCAAAACTTTGGTAAAAGCAGTAGAGGCTGCTGATCTTGTAGAGACATTGAAAGGCAAAGGTCCATTTACAGTATTTGCACCAACAGATGAGGCATTTGCAAAGATAGACTCAGCAACACTGAGTGATCTATTAAAACCAGAAAATAAGGAAAAGCTTACCGCAATTTTAACTTATCACGTTGTAGCAGGTAAGGTTATGTCGTCTGACATAAAAGGCGATATGGAGGCGCCAACAGTAAACGGCAAGTCTCTCTCGATAAAGTTAATGAGCGGAAAAGTAATGATAAATGATGCCACTGTCGTAGTACCAGATGTTAATGCAGACAATGGAGTGATACACATCATTGATACAGTTTTGCTTCCATAGTCATCTTTGGCTTGATTAATGGAAGTTGGTCAAGCCACTTTGCACCAATTGCAACACACATCGACAAACAGTTTGTATAAAGATTTGTGGGTGAAGAGATTATCTGGTAAAATATAACATGTATAACAATGGCTTACAGAGGATTGTGGCAGAGGGCCTGTCCGCCACACCATATGGATTACTGATTATTATTCAATTACTTACGCTTTTGTAAGTTATTCCATCCCCCAATCGGTATGAATTCAGACCAAAAAAGATATAATATTTTCCAGAGATGAAGGGGGGTGGTCAAAACTCTCGACCTTCTTAATGCAAGGGATAGTGGTCTCACATTTTTTCGCTGTGAAGCAATTTAGCAAACAGAATTCCAACTCAATTCATGTGTCTGATATAAATAAAGTTTCCAATAAAATTTATTATTCCGATGCTAATACTTTAAACTCGAAACCGCCAAGACCATATCTGGGGATATAGTGAGTTCCCCCATTTTTTGTGGTTTCCACAGAAAAAGTATCTTCCAATCTAAACCCAACATCTAAATTAGACGTCTTTGGTGTAATACTAACCGCAGTATTGAATTTTTGTATTCCCAAATAGTAACTTGCTGTACCGAAAGAACCGTAGTTACCTGGTGTACCCGTGTTTATTGTCTCGTCGGCTTTAAGTAGATATACAGACCAGGTTGTCGACGCCGTTGTTCCTGTTTCATAATTATCAAAACGGTTCCCACTAGCAGTACTAAACACAGCGTTTTGGTTAGCAGTATGTGTCCCTATAGTTGTCGGTTCGTCAGCACCACATTCGGCTATCCACGTAGATCTTTGAGCGAAACTCAAACCTACGGTCGTCGTTTCACCATCTAAAGTCCAGCACCACTCTCCAGTTCCTGTTTTACCGGACCTCGCTGGTGAGAATTTCTTTTTCACACTAAAGCCGATATTGTTTTTAATCAATATCGCAGCATGGGTGTAATTTCCTTCTGTAATAGTGACATCGTTCATGAGGTTAGCTGATGATGTAGTCGTAATTTTTTTTGACTCACCCGTACTAGATGAGAATAAGGATGAGCACGCTGTCCTAAAGTTGGCAATAGTTGGTTCTGAGGTGCATAAGCCAATAAAATGCAAAATAATAGTCATACTATCCGGCGTTAGATTACATGCGGTTGATGCTCCACTGGAGTCGTCCGTGTAAGTGATAGTACCATCTGCGTTTGTGTAATTGCTACATAGAAGTTGGGCATGTCCTTTGTCGAAAATGAAAAACCCTGATAAAAAAATTAATACAAAGATAAACTTTAAAAGAGAAATTCTTGGATTAATAACCACTTACCGTTACTCCTAGTTTGATTGATTTTTTCATAATTCTATTCTCACGCTGAACAGGTTTATATAACTCTGACCTAACTGACTTTAACTTTAAGGTAAAATCTCTATCGGCTTTACTATCTAAAGTGGACGTTTTAGCGCCAAGAGGAATAGAGTAGTTAAGTGCAATTACGCCCACAGCATCCTTTGATTCCTTTTTTTGTTGTGCAACAGTGAGTGTTAGATTTTTTGCTATTTCTGCAGCAATTCCTAATTCTTCATTGTTAGTTTTGTAACCACTATTGTCCGTCCAATAGCTCTTTTCAAAATAAATATCAGCATAGGGTATTTTGCCAGTAAATTTCACGTCATAACCATCTAGTGCCGTTTCATCAACTCCTTTGTAACTAATTGTTCCTGATTGCGCGTCATATGAATTGGCTCTTACATCAAGCAGCGAAGTAATAAGCTCGGCTCCAAAACCAAGACGTCTGTGTGCGGAGTCCAATTCATAGTCAAAAAATGTGTTGGCGCCTAATATAGTAGTATCGGCATTGAAAATATAGCGCGCACCAATACCAATATTCACAGTATTACGCCCATCAAAATTAGATAGTGAGGTTTGATTGAAAAAAAAGGAGTTTGGTGTTTCATACAGTCTATAAACTGCCATTAACTCAGTAAGAGCAGAGGAGCCGTTTCTTAAACCAAAACTGTCACTACCAATGTTGAGATTTAAGTGTGTGAAGTTGGTGCTACTTTCTATTTGTCGTTCTGTCTTATCAATCTTAGAATTAATAAGACCAAAGGAATAGCGAGATAGGTAACTACGAATGGTATTACTCTGGTTTTCGCTCTGTGCTAATTCTTTTGCTGCACTCGCTATAGATGCTGTTGCAGAGTTATCCACCTCGGCAACAGCTTGGGAAAATATGAAAACAGCTAGAAAAATTGTATGAACGACAATCTTCATTGGGGACTCTCACACTCTTCAATGCCATTAATACAAATTATGACGTTGGAAAAAATATAAATATTTACTACCAGTTTTTGGTGCCAATTTTTACTTTCTTTATTTACTAAATTTTTATTGTAAATTTTTGTCAAATGTTTAGCTTTTTTGTCATTAAATTATCTTTAAGTTGATAAAATGAACTATAAAAACAAAGCAGGAAGACTTTTCGAAACTTTAATTCAAAACTCTACCTCCAGCAGATTTAAACAGTTTTTCTACAGATCACGTTCAACAGTTCTTGTGACCCTATTAATTGCATCAGCAAAAAATGGTGAACAATATTCTTTGGAAAATATATTGGAACGAATACCAAGGAAATTGGTCAGTAGGACCTCAGTAAAAAATATTTTGGTTGAAGCGGTGACACAAGAATTTTATTTTAAGGCCCTCGATGATAAAGATAATCGTAGACGGGTATATTCAATAAACTCCAAATACGAAGGAGAAATTATTGGTTTAATGGCTCGATACCAAGATATTTTCGGAGAATTTGGGCAGACATAGAACCTCAGAAGAGATACTTGGTGAAATTCACAAAAGGCTTCAGAAAATTTTTTAATAGCAAAAGTGCTTTCACTTACATTCTGATGAACCTAAACGCCAACAATAGTACGAACCCCAAAAGTTACTTCCTTCAGCACAAAATCAAAAATAATTAGACTAGGAATTGCAAATCAAATGAAATATTATTCAGCATACTTTTTGGAGATTTAAGTGGAAAAATACAATAAAGTTCTTAGGCTCGTAGCAGAATGAAACTGGAAAGAAATGGAAGAATGGCTCCACGAGGACTTTATGTACATTAAAGAGACCGCGTTGATGGATCGTGAAGAACATGTAAAAAATTTAGAAAAAGAGTTTGCATCAAAGCAAGCAATTAATCAGAACGAATTATTACATGAAGATGACGATATGATGGCGTTTAAGCATGTAGTAACCCAAAAAACTGGTAAAAAGTTCAGGGTTATGCAAATACAACTTTACAAGGATGGCAAGGTTTAGAGAGAAATGAGCAATGCTATTCAAATTAGTTAAGATACAGCTATTAAACACCCCATCTGCTGCACACGCCAAGAAAGTACTACGTGAATACCCCCCTCTGTGTCCCATGCGTGGCAGGGGTCACTTAAACTGTAAAACAAACTGTGAAACAAATCGTGCCTATTGATATGAACACGGAGATACCTAAGTTACTGTTATTGCTGTATTTCAGTTGCTAGTGGTGCATTTGAAGGGCGTTTAACTATATACAAACTGCATTAAGCTCAAATTCGCCATACGGTTACACCGCCTTGTCTGTCTAGAGCTGCAACTGCTCTGTCATCGGGCCGCCAGTACAATTCAGCAACAGTGTCTGCAACTTGACCAACTCCTAATTTAGTTGGAGTATTATTGGGGCTAATTTCCCATAAAACAACAGTTCCATTTCTACATCCTGATACAAGTCTGTTACTATGATTAGAGAACAAAAGAGATGTAATAGCGTCCGCGTGGTAGTCTAACTCCAAAGGACTTGTGCCCTCAGGACCATCTCCCTCGAAATTCCAGACTGTGGCTGCCTCACTACCGCCTGTCGCCAATAAAGTTCCTTTATTATTAAATGATAATGCAGAAGGCTTAAAAGGATAACCCGACATTTTTGAGTCATTGCCTGAAGACCGGCGCCAAAAGTGAACAGAATTATCTTGGCTACCACAGGCTACAATATCGCTATCACTGCTCAGAGCTATCGAGACGAGGGACCCTTTCCATTCTAACTTCTGAATCAAATTACCACTGACACCATCAAGGAACTGTACCTGTCCATAGCAAGCTGTGGCTAATTCCCCTTTATTCGTCCAAGCAATAGTACTCACAGTACTTTGATGATCACTTGTTCGCCAAACTTCTTCACCGCTTGCAGAATATACATTAACGGTTTTCGAAAGCGAAGTCGCAATAAGACTGCCATCTTGTGACCAACTCACATTCTCAGCCCATCCGGTCCCAATATCTATTACTTTCTCTGTGTCAGGTTCCAATAAGTTCCAAATTATAAGCCGTCCATCTTGACCAGTGGTTGCAAATTTTCTTTTGCTAGGGTGAACAGATGTAGCAAGAGCTCCACCATCATGTACATTTTTTTTTGCCCAAATAAGATCACCACGCTTACCATCGAACACCGACACTCCTCCTGCTGCATCTACAACTGCAAACTCGTTTCCCTCTGAAGTCCATCCTCCGGACAAAGCGCAATCATCCAAGGTTACAGACCATCCCGTTCGTAATGACCCTAAAGACTGAGCATTCACACTAGACACTCCTCGAACCCTTTACGCATTTCGTCTTCATCAAGATTTCTGCCAATAAATACAAGTTGATTTCTTCGCGGCATATCATCCCATGACCTATCTGGTTTTGCATCAAAAAGCATATGCACTCCTTGGAAGACAAAACGACGGGAGTCACCAGATATACTCAAAAAACCCTTCATTCTAAAAATATCAATACCTTTCTCACCCAATACTTTAGAAAGCCATTTGTTTAATTTCTCTTGGTCGACATCACCATCTTTCTCTATCGCGATAGAACCAACCTCATCATCATGTTCGTGCTGCGCAACCCAGGTTCTTTCAATGACTGCCGGAACAACTGCATTACTGCCCTTTTTGATTAATTGTATATTGAATTCTTCTGCCGTATGTTGTGCGTAAAGGCCAATATGCATGGGTTTATCAATAATGATATTGAAAGATTTACTGCCACCTGATGCAAGATTTAATTCGACATGTGTGTTCATTGGTATAGTTTCGTCAGGTAGTATACTTTTTTCGTCTTCAGCATAGTATCGAACACATTTTTCGGCATTGTCTCGTAAATCGGAGTCATCTGTTCCCTGATCTGTCGTAATAACTAGGGACATTGAAGGGTCGGGACCTTCGTCAAATTGTATTTTATAGTTTCCTGGTTCAACTGAATATACCCCTGTCCATTCAAATGGATACTCCGGCTCAAGAAACGTCGGACGACGTTCTAGTGCTTGGTCCAAATTAAAGGCGCTTAAATTTAGAACCGTATCAACAGGTACGTCCGCATTTTCCGCTCTAACGATCTTTGTCATTCTGTTCATTTCGCGTATGCGCGTTTCAATTTCATCAAGGCCCTCACCACTTGCTAAGTCGGTTTTATTTAACACGACCACATCGGCAAAAGCTATTTGCTCAGTGCTTTCATCACTACGACCCAATTGCTGATCTATGTGAAACGCATCAACTAAGGTGACTATGCCATCGAGCGCATACTCAGAACTGATATCCTCATCCATAAAAAAAGTTTGCGCCACCGGTCCTGGATCTGCAAGTCCTGTTGTTTCAACCAAAACATAGTCGAACTTATCTCGGCGCTTCATTAAATTACTTAAAACTCGTATTAAGTCACCTCTAACTGTGCAGCAAATACATCCATTCGACATCTCAAAAATTTCTTCTTCGGCATCGATCACCAAAGCCTGATCAATCCCGACTTCACCATACTCATTTTCAATAACTGCGATTCTTTTTCCATGTTCCTCACTTAATATCCGATTCAAAAGTGTGGTCTTCCCTGATCCTAGAAACCCTGTTAGAATTGTTACGGGGACTTTTTGTGGTGCATTCATTTATTTCTCCTTATCAAATTGTTCAAACAAATCTGGTTTGACGGGGTATCCCCATCGAATTGCAATTTCAGTCAAGTCAGCAGCTTTGAATTCAGCCGCTGGTTTATGAATTTTGTGCTGTAATGGATCAGACCCAGCTTTCAATAAAGCCACTACAGTTTCAACTGGAGGACATCCCTCTTCTAAACATGTTAGTTCTGTTAATGTTATGGTTGCATTATTTTGTATTGAAAGGGTCTCACCCAAAGCTTCTTTGATTTTCCGAACTTTATTAAGGTCCGTTTTCGGTTTTGAACTCCCAATAAACATTATGCAACACCTGCATCACTACACATTGAACAGACACCCGATATCTCAATCATTGCATTTTCAATTTTGAAGTCTAGGCTTGAACTGGAAGCTTTTGGGATGTTTTCTTCGCCTCGTATTTCCGCTACGTTGTCACATTTTCGACAAATAACAAATGCAGGAATATGGGCGCAGCCAGCATAAGCACAGGCAATAAATGAATTCAACCCTTGAATCTTGTGAACAAGTCCATTTTCAATTAAAAAATCTAAGACCCTATAGGCAATGGGAGGCGACGAAGAAAACCCTTCTTTACTTAAAACATCAAGAATCTCATATGCTCCTAGCGGTTTATGACCTCGGATCAATATCTCAAACACTTTCTGTCTAAGGGGAGTGAGTTCTAAATTGTTTTGATGACAGTATTTTTCAATTGATGCCTTATATCGGTCGCTACAAATGCTATGATCATGTTTTTTAAATGATGACATACTGTGATTTGAGCTCATATTTTTTATCATAGTTATTTAACTATTGCCTTTTAAATTCCGCAGTACTATACGTAATGTTATAACATAACAATGTTACGTAATAACATTACTATATTTAATTAATACATGGAGACCTTAATGTCCAACAAATTTATTTTAACTGCTTCTGCCTTCGTATTAAGTACAAGTATGGGGATAGCCGACGTACCAAAAGTCGCCGTTGATATCGCTCCTGTACATTCTTTGGTATCAAAAGTAATGACTGGAGTCGGTAACCCCGATCTCATAATTCCCGCTGAAGCATCTCCACACGCTTACCAATTAAAGCCATCAAACGCAGAGTCATTAGAAAACGCAAATCTTATTTTTTGGGTAGGAAAAGATTTGACCCCTTGGTTGGAGAAGGGCTTGTCTAGTCTTGCTTCAAATGCGTCGGTGAGTACACTTTTAGACGTAAACGGCATAGAGTTGCTTGATTTCCGAGAGGGCGCACTTTTTGAGGCGCATGATCATAGTGAGCATGACGATCATGATGACCACGATAAAGGTAGTCATAAGGCACATGGAGAAGATGAAGGCCATTCCTTTGAATGGGCCGGCGTATTTGAGCTTGCAAAAGGAACATACAATTGGTCATTCTCAAAGGTCGACGGCAGTTATGCTGATCCAGCAATGAAAATGGTTATACTCAAAGCTTCTGATATTGAGGCTGTTGAGGAAAAGGCTGAAGCGCTTTTAGAATCAAGTTCATTTGAAACAAAGAAACATAATGAACAACTAGTTGCGCAAGAAAAGTCATTCTCTTTGAACTTTAACAGCAACAAAAATATGACTGTTTTTAAAATTAAGATAGAACAGAGTGGGAAGTATACCTTTTTTACCGAGCATATGCCTTTTGAGTTTGAAACGGATGAGCACTTCCTAAAAGATGCCTCAGGGACTGATATAGAACCGATTGCACAAGAACCAGATGGTGGTCATCATGATCATGCAAGCCACGATGGGCATGAAGGCCATGATCACGGCGCTCACGACCCACATGCCTGGTTATCACCAAATATTGCAAAAGTTTGGTTAAATGTCATAGCGGTAAAAATGTCTGAAGCAGATCCACAAAATGCAGGAAGATATTTTTCAAATGCAAAAACTGCCATAGAAAACTTGGATAATCTTATAGTCGAAGTTAAGACGATTTTAGATCCAATAAAAGATAAGAAATTCGTCGTCTTTCACGATGCTTATCAGTATTTCGAAAATGATTTTGATATCAGTGCATTTGGTGCAATTTCGCTTGGCGATGCCTCAGACCCAAGTCCAGCGAGGTTGGCAGAGGTAAGAAAAAAAGTTGTCAATGAAGGTATTGAATGTGTTTTGGCAGAGCCTCAGTACAAAAAAGGGCTTGTAAAAGCTGTTATTGAAGAAACAAATTCAAATACTACAGTTATTGACCCATTAGGTGTCAAATTGAAACCTGGACCTGAACTGTACGAACAACTTATTAGAAATTTGGCATCTAATCTCGCTGGATGCTTCTAACTTAACTTAACTAAAGCGGCACCAATTATTGATTATTATATGGTGCCACCGACCATTTGTTTCAAATGTCGTAATTGGTACAAATAGTTCATAAGTTGCAATATAATTAGCTTATATGTGGCGATTAATAGAAAAATCTGAAAGGTTCAATACTATGTTTTTTAAAAGATAATTCTATAAAGATTTATGGTCTCTGATATGCCTGATATACTTGATATATGTAGACTGATTTATATCAGGTATATCAAGGATATCACTGTGTTATTGTGACAGGAAAATAACTATTGTTTAATTTTTGAATACATTTTCTTTCCTCCAACTTTGCTAAGTCTCGACTCACGTTTGATTGGAAAGAAGTTTTTCCTTTATCCATCAGCCTTTTATAAAACCTCTGTTATGGCCTACACCAGACCA
>CACBAM010000018.1 GCA_902537215.1 uncultured Alphaproteobacteria bacterium | reverse complement strand
TGCCGGAGATAAATTTTGTTGAAGATGAAAAAGGATTGAAGAAAGAGAAGTGTGATTATCATTCGCCGTTGGGAAGCTTGCCTGGCTTGATCCGTAATGATATCAGCGATTTTGGTAGGACAGTTACAGGGTATTTGAAGGCGGACCCTCAACGGGTAGAGGCGATACGCAAAGAGTTACAACTGGATGGTAAGACCGTCATTGGTATCTCATGGAGAAGTTTTAAATCCTTACACCAAATAAAGAAGAGCGTTCAATTGAAAGATATGGAACATATATTTTCTGGGTTGGATGTTGTACTGCTTAATCTTCAGTATGGTGATGTGGATGATGAGATAAGAGAGTTTATGGAAGAAACAGGGATAGAAGTTGTGCAATGCGCATCGGTAGATAATAGAGAGGATCTTGATGGTCTGGCAGCACTGATTGAAGTATGTGATTTGGTAATATCAACGAGCAATATCACTGTCCATATGGCAGGAGCATTAGCAAAAGAGACGTGGGTTTTACTACCCTATGTTATGGTAAACTTTTGGTGGCTGTTAGAAAGATCGGATAGTATTTGGTATCCTAGATCAAAGCATTACCGTCAAACATCACTTAATGATTGGGACAGTGTTTATGAATCTATTCGAAAAGATCTGCAGAATGAGCTTAATTTGGAAAGGGCAGTTTAAGCCAATCTAGAGATAAGAGAAATATGGGTGCCTGAATTTTAAATTCTGTAAAGAATATAATCCTAACTAATTATACCTCTAATGACTGTAAATATCTAAAATAAGACTTATAAAAGACAGAAAAAAATAGCTGATTTGACAAAACAACCTCTATATATCCAAATTATTAGGCCGTCTGAAATAGTGCTCTTACTTTTTCTACTTTTATTATTCCTAATAATTAAAGGTCTCTTTGTTGTGTATGCTTATCCTTTACCCGATGAAGCTTATTATTGGTTATGGTCAAAGAAACTCGATCTTTCATATTTTGATCATCCTCCACTAGCGACTTGGGCTCAGGCCTTTTTTCTTTCTTCTCTTGATGATAAAGATATTGTAATAAGAGCTCTGCCACTTGTGAGCTTTGGAATTGTAGTAATAACTATGATTTTGTGGCAACAATATATGCACAGAAAACTTGATTATATTGCTTGCTTGAGAAGTATTGTCTTGTTTTTAGGATTCCCAATATTTTCTATTTTCTCTTCCATATCGTTTCCAGATCACTTGCTTATTATGCTTTTGTTTGTAAGTTCTTTTTTTCTTTTTTTATATTTTGAAAAAAATGAAATTCATTATTGGTATTTTGCAGTCCTAGTATTTTCTTTGGCTTTACTTACGAAGTATAATGCCATTCTATTTGGTTTAGGGGTTTTAATCTATGTTCTATTTAATAGACAAAAAATAAAAGGTCCGCCATATAGCGTTATAATTATATCGACTATTATTATCTTTATAATGCAAATGCCCGTTCTTTTTTGGAACTTAAACAATAATTTTGGTTCTTTTTCTTTTCATTTAAATGAAAGATTAGACGATGACACCGATATCACTACCGTGTTAAAAAATATTGCTGCTTTCCTATCGGGGGTACTTGTAGCTTTCTCTCCCATTTTCATATTTAACTTAATAAATATTCTTTATTCCCCAATATACAGTACTAAAATAAAAAACTTCCTTACAATGAGTTGTTTTGTCTTGGTAATTTCAACAACTTTCTGTTTATTTCTATGTTTTTTTACCAATGTTTTATATTATTGGTTAACTCCAGCGATAGTTACACTCATTCCGTTTTTAAACGACATTATAAAGACAAAAATGTGGCAGTACTTCCACATATTTTATGGAATTTTAATATCATTAATTTTGTTTATAAACATAAGCTTTTATCCAATTGGTTTGATTTTTGGTAGTATCGATCGCGAAACAGCTATCTTGTTTGGATGGGATAAAATAATAAAAGTTATTGGTGAAGAAAAAAAACAACAAGGTATAGAAGAAGTAGTCTTTTCTGACTACAGATTAGGATCTTTATACATTTTTTATTCGGGTGACTTTAAAGCAGATGTTGTTATGGAGAAAAGAAGAACACAGTTTGATGTATGGAGAGAACAGAAAAACTCATTTGGTACGAACAGTTTAATTATTTCTGATAAGGATTTTCCTATAGGCAAAAAGATTCTATCTAGGTTTGATAGCATTGAGTTTCTAAGAGATATAGAAATCCAAATAGGAAATAAACTCGTTAGGAAATACCATGTTTTTTTGGGAACAAATACATGATCAATTCATAATTCTATAGATTTCTTCTTTTGCTAAAACCGTTTTATTAGTATAGCTATATGCTAAGACCGCCTGGATAAGATTCATGCGTAATCCATTTACAGTCCTTAACCCTATTTTCTCACTATTTTTTAGCAACGTGGTTTTTAACGGATCATAAATAATGTCATAAACAACCATTGTATTTTTGGCTTTTGCAAGTAATTTTATTGGTATAGGGGTCATATCGATGCTCTCTACGTGACCAACAGAGGTAGCATTTATCAACAAATCAAAATGAGGAAGAAACATCTCTAAGTCATTAAGAGAATATGAAAATAAATCATATCTTTTAGAATCTTTTATATTAATTGGACTTCTATTAAAAATATGAATTTTATGCTTTCTTTTAAAGTCTCTTAAGAGAAAAGCTAATATTGCTTTGCCGGCACCACCATACCCTAAAAGACCTATATTTAGGTTTTGATTTTCGGTGAGTTGTTTTTTTATAGGTTCTAAGGCGGCTTCACCATCTGTATTGGTCCCTGTAAACTCATCGATCAAAGATCCAGATGGCGGACGATAAAAACAGTTTACAGCACCAATAGCTTTTATCTCTTCCTTCACATTATCTTTTATAAGATTAAATACCGTTTCTTTATAAGGAACAGCAACAGCACCCCCCAAACAATTTTTATCTTGCTTCAAGTAGGTGAAAAGCTGTTCGATCTTCCCTTCCCCAACATCTAGTGGCACCATTCTGACCTTTTTTCCTTCGTATTTGTAAACTTTGTTCCATAATTTTGGAGATCTTGCTCCCATAGAAGGTTTTGTGCCAACAATAACACTGTAAAAGTCTAGGTTTGGTTCCTTGATCTCATTTTCTATGATATCATTTAGATGTCTAAACATTTAAGATATGTTTCCCATTAATATGAGCTACTTTATCCATGCTATACATTAGCTTTGTAAAACTAGTGAAATCTATAGGTTGAAGGGGATCAACAGCTGAATTTTCAGGATCAGGATGAACCTCTAGCATTATGCTGTCCGCGCCAGCGGCTACACTAGCGAGCGACATTGGTGCAACCCATGGACGCCAGAAAGTAGCATGGGATGGGTCCACAGCTATTGGCAAGTGCGTTATCTCTTTTGCAGCAGGTACAACTTGTAGGTCTAATAAAAATCTCGATGAATCTCTATGTGTATGGGGAACTGTGACGCCTCGCTCACATAAAATAATTTTTTCGTTACCTTCATAAAGCGCATATTCAGCTGCACCAAGCCAATCTCTAAGTGATGCACCAAAGTGTCTCTTTATCATCAAAGGTTTTTTAGTTTTTGCTGCAGCTGAAATCAATGGATAATTTTGCATATTTCTTGAGCCAATTTGCAGTATATCGGCTACTTCGCAAATCAAGTCTAGGTACTTCTCTTCCATGACCTCTGTTATAATTCCCAGGCCAGTTTCCTTTTTTGCGATACCCAGCCACTTTATTCCTTCTTCACGGGTTTCAGTATATTTATTAGATCTATAGGGGAAGCTTAAGGGTTTGAAAGCACCACCTCTCAAAAAATGAGCCCCCGCTTTTTTAACATTAATTGCCGTTTCAACAATAAGTTTCTCGCTTTCAACCATGTTTGGCCCAGCCATAATAGGGATTAAACTATCTCCAAAAGGGATACCACCAACGTCAAACTTGGAAAAGTGTGTGCTATTTTTTTTTGACGCTAAAGGGAACTTCTCTGCCATATCTTCAGCGGAGACATCTTTGCCAGGAGCCTTATTTTGTATCATTTTCAATTCCTAGCTTTGAGCTACTCATCTGTTCTGATAAATATATTTTTCGACCTTGTTCCTCACTAGCATAAATTGAGTGTATAAGTCTAAGGGTGTGGATACATTCTTTTGCTAGAAATGGAACTTTATCAATTTGGCCATTGCTAAAGGTTTGATATATCGTTTGGAGTTGTCTGTAATGACTTATACCATAACCATTATCAACTTCCTCAGAATATTGGTCAATTACGTCTTTTTCATTATCTATAGAGTCAGAAAAATTCCACTGTTCTATCTTATTAAGAGCTACTCCACCAATTTGTACGACTCCTTTTGTTCCAGTAATAGTTATGGATGCCTCAAGATCTTTTGGTCTTGCGGCCGTTGTCAGTTCTAAGGTGGCTAAACCACCATTTTCTAACTCAATAGCTGCTACCAATGTGTCCTCGGCTTGTAGATCATTTGCTCTCTTAGCTGACATTGCACTAACAGATTTTGCGCTTCCACATATCCACGTGAGAGCATCGACATGATGAATAGCTTGCTGATTTGTAACTCCACCATCCTGCGCCCAAGTTCCGTGCCAACCATCGTCATAATATTCTTGAAGTCTACACCATCTTAATCTAACAGATACTGATACTAAATTACCAAATCTCTTTTGCTCAAAAGCATTTTTAGTAACTTCAACCGCTGGGTTTAACCTGTTCTGAAAGATTGAGGAACAAAACTTCCCAGTTTTAGACGAAATGTTAATTAAATCCTCTGCATGTTCTATTCTAAGGGATAATGGTTTTTCTACTATAACATTTAAACCATTCATCATGCATATTTTTGAGTGTTCGTAGTGTTGGCCACTTTTGGTAAGTATAACAACTACTTCCATTCCTTTGTGCTGAATAAACTCTTCAATATTATTGTAAGATCTACAGGAAAATATATTTCCAACATATTTGCTCTTCTTTTTGTCCACATCACAACAGGCAATGACTTCGTAAAGGGTGCCAACTCTTTCTGATATTAAGATTTTCTGTATGTAATGCTCGCATACGCGGCCGCATCCAAGAATGCCTATTTTTATCTTTTCTTTATTCATGATTGGTCACGGTTATCAATTTGAAACGAGTATGGATATTTTGAAACAGGGGAAAGCCCTACATTATTTGTCAAGATTGTGTTGTTTCTTATGTTATCTACATACGTTACTGCTCCCAAACCAAATAAATTTATATGTATTTTTTCAGGTTTAATGCTTCTAGACATCATTTTCTTATCTCCAATTGCATTAATTTGATCCTTAGTGTCCAGCCAGATACTTCTCTGTTCAATAACCGACGCACACACTGTGTCATATCCACCGTCGATGATATTATTTATCAATTTAGTAAGTAATCCTGTTGGTCGGAAAGGGTAATTCTCTTCCGCAATGACTACTAAATCAACATTCCTAAATTTCTCTATTTCCTCAATAGTATATTTTAATACATCTGGCAAACTTACATTTTCATCTGAAAGTTCAATTGGTCTTATGAAAGGAGTTAATGCACCATTATCTCTAGCTACCTTTGCAGTATCTTCGTTATCTGTTGATACATAAATGTCTGAAATGAGCTTACAGGACTTTAGATATTTTATACTCTCGACCAATAAGTTTTTTCCTTCAAAAGTAGTTGGCATTCCTTTGATAGGAACTATGCTGATTATATTTAACTTATCTACTATCAGCTTTGAGAGGGAGGCAGGTGACCCCTCTAAATTTTCAATTATATTTACAATCTTTTCAGCTCTATCAACTTTTCCTCCATGATTTATTCCGTGGTGGTGGTAAACGCAGGCGTGAGGAGTGTAAAAGATATGGTATCCATTTTTTATAACCTCAGAACCCCATAATCTGTCTTCGATATTGGTGGTAGTTTCATCAAATGGAAATTTCCTCCACATATCTCGTGTTAATGCACTGTTGGCATTATGAAAAAAGCTATCCTTCCTCTGAGTTCGTTCATCTAGCCCAAAAACGACAGTAAGGTCTCTTCTATCTAATGCCGAGGTAGAAGATAAGGGCTCTTGGCGACCGTAAACACCAGCAAGTAAACCGGTGCGATCATTTTCTAGAGGCTCAATCAATTGTTGAAGCCACATATTATTTTTTGGAATACAATGCCCAGATATAATCACGATAAATTTACCAGATGAAGCTCTGATACCTTCGTTTATGGCTTTTCCTGGATAAAATTGAGCTACATTTATAATTTTGTCTGTGTATTTTTTTGCAATTTTTACGGAATTGTCGTCAGAATTATTATCAACCAATATGATTTCATAGTCTTTTATGCTTTGCGTAGCTATAGCGTTCAAACAATGGTTTATCCATCTTTCCTCATTCTTTGTTCTTATAATTATCGAAACCAGAGGAGGTGAAGGCTCAGTATTTATATTCATAGGAATAGTTTCACCTTTTCGGGATTATTTTTTTTCAAATATTCAAGAGCTTTCTCCGCTAAGAAAAAATCAAACTCATTATGAATATCTATTGATGTTTCAAAGTTATTATTAATTATTATTTCGACGTTATTCCCTATTCTCTTTCCACTACGCCACAAATAAGATCTAGAAGCACACGCCAGTCCTGTATCTTCTCTATATATAGGTTCTTTCTCCTGTCTGCTCGAATAAACTTTCATTTTTCCTGAAACTCTTTTTAATTTTCCATCCTTACTTCTTTGCCAGAAATTTTTATGAGTTGGATGAGCAGCAAAAACTGACTCTAAAGCATTATTATTCTCTAATTTCTCTATAGCATTAGTGAGCCAATTGGTATCTCTAAAAATGTCTGTACAGGTTAGGAAAACACATATATCGAATTGTTGTTTTGTAAGCTTTTCAAATTTATCTAATGCATCCCTTAAAGTTGCTTCAGTGGTACTATTATCTTGGGCTAAATTAGATGGTCTTAAAGATGGAACTTGAGCTCCATATAATTTTGCTTGTATAGCAATTTCTTCATTATCAGTAGTTACTACTACAGCATCTATTCTCTTACAGTTATTAGCTGCTATAATCGGCCAAGCTATCAGTGGTTTACCATTAAAAAGTCGCAAATTTTTTCCTGGTAATCCTTTAGACCCTCCTCTAGCGGGAATGATACATATAGTTTTTAACTTATTTTTCATGGATTAATGTTTATATCAAGCGACTGAAAAATTCAATATCATATGCTTTATTTAGAAATCTGTGTTTTTAGCTCGCTTATGCTACTGGTACTTTCATAAATTTTTATACATTACTATTAAAAAAAAAGCTATTTAGATAGTTAGTTTTTCTTATCTGTCTATGACTATAATGGTAGGTAATATTGATACTAATAAGGAGAGAAAATATAACGTGTATTGATAAAGGAAGCTTATTAACATTTAATCGTAAAGCTTAAAATTTTATTGAATTTTTTCTATTGAAATTATACTGATAATTCCATATCGGCGTATGCCTCTATAAAAAGGTATATCAACTTTATTTGTTATATCATAGCCGTATGGCTGAATTTTCTCCAATAAATCAACATGCTTATTACCGTGAAGAAGTCGAACATCAATTAGGGTAGTAAACTTTTTTCTCGTCTGATCAATATATTTAAAATGATTTCCATTTGGACCGATTACATTAACGAGGTGCTCGTAATTAAAAGCCGCGGTTAGTTGTCCACTATCATACCAATTAAGTGTTGCTAAAGACTCCAACTCTTTTTTCTGAAGAGTTTTCGTCAGAATGTCTGCAATGTGTTCCCAATCCAGAAGCTCCCTAGTATTATCCCATCTCGGTAGTTTCTGGTCAAAGCTTCTAGTGATAAAACCTGTTTTTGCATGAATTAAAATACCAGAGATCATGACAACGATAAAAAAAACACTAGCGACTTTTAAAGTTACGAGATGGTGTTTGTATGATTTCATCAAGATAAGTTGGTTTGAGCCAACAGGGATCAATAACATCCATCCAACCATAGACCAGTGAGAAAAACTGTTATCTGAAAATAAAATTAAAATGTTAAATATAATTATTGTTGGTAGCGACAGTAGAATGAGAAATTTTTCATTTACAGTGATTAATTTTTTATTTTTCATTAAACTGGTGATAATTAAAAAACCAGTAGTTGGTAGCAACAAGAAAAGTTGCGCAAATATAGAGTTGATAATGTGAATAAGATCAAAGCCGAATGAGCTTCTTTTTCCATGAAAATTGAAGCTATCAAAGTTATTCTCCATATTCCAAAGAAATACGGGTAACAATCCGAGTATAGAAATTAATAGGGAAATATAAAAGTTTTTTGTGAATAGCACATGTCTTCTCCATATAAAGAAAGCCATAAGCAAAGTTATGCCAAAAAGATAAGCTTGGTATTTTGATAGAAATGCTATTGATAAAAGCAGGCCTAGTAAAATCCATAAATAGATATTATCTTCCTTATAAAAAATCAATCTTATTGCTATATAAGTCGCACCAGCGACAGAGAAATTTAAAGAAGCATCAGGCACAATAAAAAGACCACCTGAGAAAAAGAAAAAGGGAGAAATAAAGTATAGAATAGCTGAAACGGTTCCAGCCTCCTTTGAATATAATTTAGAAGTGATCTTATATAGAAAAAAACTTGTTAAAAGACCAAAACCGATGAAAGGAACTCGAAAAATATGTGACTGCAAAACTTCAAGTAAATGTAAAGGATATGAAATCCACATCATTAATGGGGGATGATCAAAGTACGATAGTGAAAAGTATCTACTGATTGTTAAGGTATAAGCCTCATCGTTAATCAAGGGGAGATGTTTTATTACTGTGATTTTTATAAGGCAGAAAATAATGAACAAAAATACAAGCAAGTGGGTTTGATTGTATGCTCTGTCTTTCATTTTCTTACTTAGACTTCCAAGTAAAAATCGAAGTGAGCGTAAAATTCCAAACAGCGCCGAAGCAAGCACCAATAAAGCTTGAAATGAGCCAATTAGATGAAAAACCAAAAATGTAAGTGGCTATAGCGATATTGGCAAATGCTCCTAAAGAGCATATTAGATAAAAGGAAAATAGTCCTCTAATTAAGTCTAGGGATTTTAACTGTCGCTCCCGAAACGTAATGGTATTATTAAAAAAATAGTTGGAAGTCATAGCTGCAATTATGCCTGCAGTCTGAGATGTAGGAAACTGATTAATTAACAGCATTGCAAGACCAGTAATTAATAACTGAACAGCAATACCACTAAGTCCAACCATGCAAAAAAGTATAAATCTTATTGATACTCTACCTTTAAGTAGCTGAGACAAAACGAGACCAATTAGCTCAAATGCAGTGAGAAAACTCATCTTACTTTCGCCTGCAATTCTATTTTTAAATTTATACCCTACCTCCTCAATTTCTATATTATTTCTCGACGTTGCTAAAAAGTCTGCTAGCACTTTAAATCCCTGAGTTTGTAAATTTTCTGAACTCTTTAAAAAAGATTCTTTTTTTACCATAAAGAAGCCGGATAAAGGATCTGTAGATGCTATATTCAGTACTTTCTTAATTATAAGAGTAGTAAACTTGCTGCCTAACTCTCTAGTTTTGGAGAAAGCTTTTTCAGAAATTTCTCCGGTTTCTGTAAACCTACTCCCGATAACAATATCCAATGAATTATTATTCGAAAACATATCGAGCATGTCTAAAATCTTAGTTTCGTCATGTTGAAGGTCACAGTCCATTACCGCGACCAATTCAGAGTTTGCAGCAAATATTCCCTCAATAACTGCTCCTGCCAATCCTCTTCTTCCAATTCTACGTATAAGATGGATATTGTTAGATTTTTTCTTAAAGCTCTCAACTACTTGACTCGTCCCATCAGGGCTATTGTCGTCAACAAATATAATTTCAGACGCAATATCTTTTAATAATTCGTTAAGCTTCCGTAATATTTTAGAAATGTTTTCTTTTTCATTATAGGTCGGAATTACTATTGATAATTTGGGTTTATTCACGAATGAGCTCCTTTTTCTTAGTTTTAAAAAACGACGGTATTCTTGTAAATAATAAAGTGTTATTATTGCCTTTTTTGGAGGTCTTCGCATGTGGGGTGGAATCTATGCAGTATTGTTTTCGATTTCGACCATTTTATCTTCTGAAAATCCTATGAAAAATGGCTTTCCAGAGAGTATAGCTGAGAGTTATACAAAATATTCGTTATCGAATGTGGAATTTCAAAATAGAATTATTGGCAAAGAGATTCAATATTCGTTTTATGAAAATAAAAAGTTTGGACCTCTACAAAGAGGACAATCCATATCTATAACAGATCAGGGAGGTCTCTGGGTGGGTTACGGTTTTATAAAAAAAGTACAATTAAGCGAAGATATTTACTTCAACTTTGATTTTTTTCCAGGACTATATTTAAAAAATAGTGAGGAAGATCTAGGTGGATGGTTAATGTTTAGGTCGGGCTTAGAGTTGGAATATTCTATAGACGCTGATTTTAAAATATCATTGGGCTATGATCATAGATCGAGTGGCGATATATGGCGATATAATCCTGGAATGGAGACAATGAAGATTAGCCTTATTAAAACTCTTATAAGACCTTAGGAAGAGACATTATTTGGGGATTTCATTAATTGCATATGCCCGTCCTATGCTTCCAACAATTTAATAATCATGTATAATATAAGTAGCTATATTTTTTAAAACGTCTAACACAGTTTTCGAAAAAAAAGGGAGCTCTAAAGCTCCCTTTTGAACTATTTATAATCAGTGTCTCTATGTGCCAGTGGTAGATGTTCCGCTCTGTATAGCAACGACTATAGCGGCTACTGCTGCCGCGGCCACCGCAACTGTTGTGCTTACTGCTGCTGCTGCACCGGCTGCTCCGGAGGCTGCTGCTGTCGAACCTGCAGCACCTGCAGAAGAACTTGCTCCGCTCGCGGCAGACTGAGAGAATGATGGCACAGCTAAGGACACCACGAATATGATTATTGATAAAATTTTAAAAATACGCATTAAGTTAACTCCTACGTTTAGCTAGCTTAGATCTTTATATATCATTTAAATTGCTTTTAAAATACATTTTTGAAAAAATATTTTTTTTTTGAAAACTGTTTTTACTTATGTGTTAATTACGCAACATCAAAATTTGCATTAAGTTTTTTGAAAAGCATACATATTATAAGTTAAGAAATATTTATTTGATGGGCTGATCCATTGCTTAGAAAATATAACTATCCCAGTGCCAGCTAGTAAATCATATTCGTTTTTATAATTATATTGCTCACTTTTACAATTCTCTAGAAACTTGTCAGCTATCAGTTTATATTCCAAAAATTGTATTTTTTTGGATGGGATTTTTCTTGCTAAACACTGAAAAGTGATATCAATGTACCTATTTTCACTATTCAGATATCTATGAATTTTTTTGTAAGTTAATTTATCATGTAGAAATAATTTACTAGGATTTTTGTATCGAAGAGAAAATAGGTCTTGTGAATAGCCTCGTGTCGAAATTAGGACGCCCTGGTCAAAGGTCATGCTAATACCGTCAGCACTTACCCATGTCAACTTTTCATCATTATTTCCTAAAGCTACAAGTGTCGCTTGGTTTTTATAATCTGTTGACGATACAAGAATAATTGGTTGCTGGAATTTGGATAGCCAGCGGCTCGTTTTTCTTTTGACAAAAGATGACGAGCTTTTAGGTGGGTCCGAAAAATTTCTTGTTACTAAACTTTTGAATATTCCATAAAATTCTTCTCTTTCCGTCATAATAATATCATCCGATGTGCAGGAAATTAAAAAAACTGTGAAAAATAAAATAGATATTATTTTTTTCATCTAAATACTCTCTTCCAGTTATCATAAAGGTTCTTCTCACTATATTCGTTTATTACATCATAAAGGTACTTCTCTTTGTTTAAATTTAACCTTGCTCCTCCATCACCGGTTATCGGTCTTATTGTGGCTTCATGGACAGCCCTCGACTTCCTTCCTGTTATCCAACTTATTGGGGCTTTGATAGTCAGACCTTTCTCAAAAGAGCCTTCGCCAAAAGTTGAAAAAGGTACATCCGTTATTGTAGCATACGCTCCAATCTCCCATCCATTATTGAAAGATCTTTTAAGAGATAAAGTCGACCCGAAGTCTCCAGCAAGATACTTTCCTGCATCAACTTTTACGATCCAATCATTCGGCAGATCATAATACATTGATGCTAAGAAGGTGCTGTAGTGCTCATTTTTTAAGTTAAAGCTACCATTGGTATCCCTTTTTTTGACTTTAGCAACATCAAGCCCAAAACCAAATGGCCTTTTATTGTTTTTCCACAGTATTTCAGATCTTATGCCCGCATACATTAACTCTAAAAGACCTATATTAACAACAGCATACATTTTTGGCATAGGTTTAAGATATTGATCTAGAGTCAGAAAATCGATATACACATTTGACCCGATATCTCTATAGTAATACATAAAATCAGATCTTACATTGGGAAGTCCTGCTTTAGGCCCCCTTTTTATATCATCAAATGTTCCAGCGATTGGTTGTTTAAGTGAACCAGAAATTGCCGTTACAGGTGATAATTCATATCTACCCTTTAATTCTGCTCCGATATGAAATCTAATAGGCTCATCAGGGTCAAAGAGCATAACGTCTAGGTATGGGTAAAAAGACCAAGACACCCGCTCTCTATTTTTGTCATATTCAGAAAAAAATATTTTATCTGAGTTATTTATTGCAACCGACTCCCACAAGTTTTCAGGGCCATCAAAATTTAATTCATTTCTTTCAAAAATTTCTCTATCTATTATAACTTCCGATACAAAAAGGTTTGTTTTAAAATCAATTATATTTATCTTGAATTTTCTCGCTTTTGGGGGAGAAGTGAGTGAAAGAATTCTTGCAACACGCCCAATCATTTGAGATATGTTGATATACCTTCTATTAACAATCCCAACTTCTATCTTACTTCCAGATAATGCAAGTGTTTTGAGTTCAATGCCTTCAAGCTCTAGCAATCTTCGGCTTTCACTCAATATTTCCTGTTCTAATTTAGGGTTTTGAACCCGATATTTTGCTCGAAGGATGGGCATAGGTGCAGGCTCAATACCGCTCTTATGGGGACTATTCTTTGGATTAATGCCCATGTTCACCGTAATTCCTATTGCGTCCCCATGTATTAAAGTCGCAATGACAGATAAAGTTGGATCAACTCTATATTTTATACCCAAATTAATATCGCTTCTACGAGTGAATCCTTTAGAATTTGAAGTTTCATGGTAATAAAGATCTGAAGATAATTCCGATATTATTTGCAATTTTTCATTAATCTTATAGCTCAATGAAAAAAAAGGTGCATTATTACCCGAAAAAAATTTATCAGCAATTACAGTGCCACCAAAGCCAACATCTCGGTACCCTCGATCGGTCCGGCCTAGGATATTGTTGAAACCATTTTGTCCAGCAAGCCTACCCCATCCTAAGCCACCCGAAATTTTAAGTCTTTCTCCGATAGACTTTGAAGCAACAATATATTCCCCTGAGTACAAACCTGTTCCAATAAAGTCTCTAACCCCAATTGCGATCGACGGAACAACCCGGTTTTCAATATTTGCTAGGTAATGAATGTCAAAACTTCTATCCCAGACATAGCCATCAAAAGGTCCATTTATAATAGGAATTCTGGCATATCGGAATGCTCCAGTAAGCTTGTTAGTAATTTGGAAACTCAAAGTGGTTCTTATAGTTCCACCAAAAAAAGTTAAAGATGGAGAAAATTGTCCGTCTGGCAAGCTTACAGCTGAAGGCAGATCAATTTCGCCAGGCATTCCAAACGTATTTAGGGAATTAGTATTTTCATATTCACTGGCCTTTACAGATTGCATAAAATTTAAAATTAAAAGTATAGAATTGAAGCTTACTAAAACTAAACACCTTAGAAAGAACATTATTTTAAATTCAAATTTTTGACTTGGCTTTTCAAAGAATTGTCTCAACCATGCCACCAAATTTTCTAGTTCTCCCATAATAGTCGTTTAATGCTAATTCCAAGTCCTTAATTGAAAAATCTGGCCAAGTCTTATTGGAAAAATAAAGTTCACTATACGCCGATTGCCATAAAAGAAAGTTTGACAAACGTCTTTCGCCAGCGGTTCGCACTATTAGGTCTGGGTCTGGTTCGCCGCCATTATCTAAACTGAGAGCAAAAAGATTTTCATCAATTTGTGACAAACTGATTTTCTCCTCTAAAATTAGCTTACTTATTCTTTTCGTAGCCCTAACTATTTCAGCTCTCCCGCCATAATTTAAAGCTAAATTTAAGTGCATCCCATCATTTTCTTTCGTTAATTCAATCAAATTTCTCATGTATTTTTTTAAAATTTTTGGAAAAGGACTTATGTCTCCAATTATTGAAACCTTAACATTCTCGCGGTGGAGTTGAGTGAGTTTACTATTTAAATAATACTTAAATAAATTCATCAGCGCTTTGACTTCATATACGGGTCGATGCCAGTTTTCAGTAGAGAACGCGTAAAGGGTTACGTGACTGATATTTAATTTTATACAATTTCTTAGAATTACTTCTACGTTTTCTGCACCCTTTTTATGCCCAATGGCCCTAGGCAGACCTCTATCAGAGGCCCATCTACCATTTCCATCTAAAATAAAGCCAACGTGCATGCCTACCTGCCAAAAATTTTTCAAGATGTTAGTTGAATATATATAAAGAATAAAGAAAAAAGTATTGGCTGGTGTAAAATATAAATAATTAATGATCTTTGACCCGTATACTCAAAAAACTTAAAAACTATACTCATACCAGAATAGGATACAGAAGAAATTTTTGATTTCTTATCGATTTCTTTAATGATAATTTCTCCCAACCAAAGTCCAAAAAAATAAAAAGTTATCCAAGGAAACAATGGATAAAAATCGTTGGTAATTGGGGGTTGCTTGTTGAATCCGAGCCAAGATAAAATAAATGGAAGATCTAAAGTTATTCCACTCAAACTAATTAAAGTGGCGCTCAAACAAATTAGCAATAGTTGAAAGTTATTTCGTATCTTGATTAGAATTAAACTAATCAAAGAGCATACCGCAAGAAGGTGTAAAATGCCAAAAAAAATAAAACTATTTCTGTCTAACAGGAAAGTAGCAACCGAAATAACAGAAGAGATTAAAACCAACTTAAGAAAGCGTTTTACAAATTTAGGTCGAAAGTTGTTTGACAGGCTCGAAAGCCTAGATGATATTCCCGCAATAGTTATGAAACTTAAACCTATCAGCTGAGCAATTAATAAACCTAATCCCTGTGTTATAAGTTGAAGATCAATTAATCCAAAATAGCCTAAATCCCAGCAAAAATGATACACAATCATTGCTAAAACACATACACCTCGCGAAATATCAAGAAGAAAAATTCGCAATATTTATCCTCGAATGTAGTACAGTAATCTATATATTTTAGCGTTCGACAATTTTAAGTAAACCAAAACAAATACTTGCAAAAAACCCGAATAAGTGTCTATTTTATTTATGTCAAAATTACCAGGTAAAAATAGTGGAGCTTAATAGTGTCACGCAACTAATTTCAGGATACGATAATGCACTGTTTGCAAGTTTTATTGTGTCTCTAATAATAATAATTTCAGGACGAATTCATCTCAGATATTCTTCGAGAGGTCGACAGGACTTTGAAGTTCAAAAAAGCCATATAAACCCGACCCCCAGAATTGGTGGTTTAGCAATATTTGCAGGGTGTGTTTATGGCTGGTATAGCGTAGAAAATTTTTCTGCTGAATACCTTGGTTACATATTGATATCTGGATTACCAGTTTTAATTTTAGGCCTTGCAGATGATTTATGTTTCCAAATAAAGCCAATCTATCGACTATTAGGAGCCTCAATATCTTCCATTTTTGCTATTTTCTTATTAGAGACATGGTTAACTAGGATAGATGTTTTATATCTCGATAAGCTTTTTTTTCTAACTCCTTTCGCTTTCATATTCACCGTATTTGCAACTACCGGAGTATCCCATGCATTTAATCTAATAGATGGGCTAAATGGATTGTCATTGGGGATTTCGTTATCAACCTCATTTTTTTTGACGGTAGTTGCTTGGATAACATCGGATACTCTTGTTATATTGCTCTGCTTAGTTTTCTTTTTAAGTACTTTAGGTGTTTTTTTCCTAAATTTTCCATGGGGGAAAATATTCCTAGGAGATGGAGGAGCCTATTTTCAAGGACATTGTCTTTCTTGGATAGCTATCCTATTAATAGTAAGAAATCCGGAGGTCACTGCATGGTCCATTTTGTTGATCTTTTTTTGGCCAGTTGTCGAGACAGTATTTTCGATATATAGGAGGATCTATAAAAAAAAGTCAGCCTCAATGGCTGATAGAGAACATTTTCATCAGTTGGTTTTTGATAAAATCAGAAAGTGGAAGATTTTTCAAAACAGTCTGAACTTCGCCAATTCTTTTTCAACTTTTGTAATTCTACCACTTTTTGTAGTACCAAATATCACGGCGATTATCTTTTATAATGACATTGAAAATGCTGTCATTACTTTTTTTATTCTTCTTTCCCTATATATATTTGCATATCATAGAATGAAGGCCACTACATAATAAGTTCAAACCCAATCTCTGAGAATAGAGTTCATAATATAGTTTGATGCTGGCATTCTATATTGAGCTAAATCTGCTGGTTTGACCCATTTAATTTTCTGATTAAGCAAACTAGTAAGATAGCCTTCCCACTTTCTACATACATATAGAAGGAGTATTGTTTGATCTACTTCATTTTCATCTACTGCAAAAGTGAGAGGAGCAATACAAGCTTTCGAAATTTCTATATTTAATTCTTCCTTAATTTCTCTAACAAGCCCTTGTTCAATACTTTCGTCATCTTCGACTTTACCGCCTGGATACTCCCAATAATCATTATAGTCAGCCCTATTTTCCCTGAGCGAGATCAGAACCTCATTCTTTTCATTAATCAAACCAAGTAAAGCAATCACTCGCGTATTCATGATCTATAATCCGAATTTATCTTGATATATTCTTGAGTAAGGTCTGACGTCCACGAGGTGAATTCCTTTTCACCTTCTGCCAAATCAATTAAAATTTTAATATTTTTGTTTTCTAGGGAATTGGATAGAGCAGTCTCATCAGCTATCTCAACGCCTCGACCATTTTCGCATAGTAAAAAACCCTGCATGTATACCTTGATTTTTTTAGTTTGGACATTAATTCCAGTTTTTCCTATAGCCATTATAAGTCGTCCCCAATTCGCATCCTCTCCTGCAATAGCAGTTTTTACCAAGAGTGAGTTTGCAATTGAAAAGCAGATTTTTTTTGCTCGCTGTACACTTTTTGAATTTTCAACTGTAATCTCAATAAATTTTTCTGCACCTTCTCCATCCATGACAATTTTTTTTGCTAGATCAACCATCGCTTTCCTTAGCTCTGTGTAGAATTTATCTAAAGCTTTTAGCCTTTCTTCTGTAGTAATCCTAAGATTTCTCTTATTACTTGTGCCTACAAAAACAGAGTCAGAAGTAGATGTGTCGCCGTCAACGGATATTCTATTGAAGCTTTCGTCAACGGCTCTTTTCGTAAAGGATGCAAGTGTATTTCTATCAATCTCAAAGTCAGTAAATATAAAGGCTAACATCGTTGCCATGTTTGGAAATATCATTCCAGATCCTTTTGCAAAACCTGAGATAGTAAAAAATTTATTAAAAACTTTAAATTTTTTTGCGTAAGTTTTTGGTTTTAGATCTGTTGTCAATATTGCATAAGATGCTGCTTCGAAGTTATTATAAGATAGGTTCTTTTTGAGAAAATTGAACTGGTTTATAATTTCTTTATATGGAAGTTGTTCGCCTATTACTCCCGTTGAGGCTAGGAAAATATTCCTCTCATCACAATTTAATATATCAGACAGAGCTTTAACTTTTTCTTTGCAAGCTATTAACCCTTCCTCACCGGTGAAAGCATTTGCATTTCCAGCGTTTACTAGTAAGACGCTTTTTTGCTTTATGTTATTAGCTTTCTTATTGTTTTTTTTTGACCAGACAACGGGTGCCGAGGGCATTGTAGATAATGTAAAACAACCACATATATAACTACCGGGATCGAGTACAATAAGTAAAAGATCATCTCTATTTCTATATTTCGTTCCAGAGCAACAAGTCGCAAATTTCAAACCAGCAAGAGTAAAAGATCTACTACCTTGATCAGATCGTTTATTTGAATTAATCATCCAGCTTTTCTAGAAGTTGGATATTAGTGATTTCATTTGGATTGATATTTTCTCCAACAAAATTTATTTCAGATTTTTCAGTTAACGATTTCAAATAATCATTAATTTTTCTTTGTCTTAGGTTTTGTACTAATTGAGTTCTTATCTCTTTGAACTCTGGAACCTGTTTTTCTCTAGTTTTATTCAGTTTTATTAGGTGCCAGCCGAATTGTGTTTCGACTGGTTGACTTATATCTCCTTCTGATAAAACCATTAATGCAGTTGAAAACTCAGGTACCATAGAGCTTAGATCAAACCAATTAAGGTTTCCGCCATTTTTTCCTGTTGGACCTATAGAGTGTTCTTTTGCCAAAATTTCAAATTCTTTACCTCCCTCAAGGTCTTTTAAAATGGCCTTGGCTTTATTTTCCTCTTTTACGAGAATATGGGAGGCGTTATACTCTAGAGATCCCTTATATTGATCTGCAAGGTTATTATATGCAGAATTTACTAGTTCATCATTTGGAAAATTTTTTAGTATTTTGGAAACCATCTGTGCTGCCTTCGCACTTCTTTCTTCGTGTTCAAGAGCTAGTAATGTAAGTTGGTTTTCTCCGTCAACTTGTTGAGATAATAATTCTTCATTAACAAGTTGTTGAATTATCTGAGAGAAGATTGTTTTTTCGTCAAATTTTATATTATTTTGTCTAATTTTTGAGAATGCAATTATAGCACTACCAAATTTTATTGTCTTGCCATTTACCTCGATAAAGGGAGTATCTGCCGATAAACTTTCTTGAGCGTAGTTTGTTTGAGTTGACTGAATAAATAACACAGCAGTCAATATTAAAGCAGCAAATTGATAGTATTTTTCTTTCATATCTTTCCCTCAAACCTTTTAACTCTGATCTTTTTGATACAAAATATACGCGCAATAGTATAGTAATTTATATTTAGTTAATAATTACTAGAAAATGTAATACTTTCCAAGCGCTGATTAACGCTATATAAAGCTTGTTGATATTAATGGAAAAAAAATGGCAAACTTTTCGATTTTTAAAAAATTATTTGGGAATTCAAATGATAGGCTCCTAAAAACAGCAAAACCTTTTGTTGATAAAATTAATTCTCTTTCAAAAGAAATGAAAAATAGTTCTGATAATGTTCTTTCTGGGAAGACGATTGAATTCCGTCAGAGAATTGAAAATGGCGAGGATTTAGATTCAATTTTACCTGAGACCTTTGCGGTAGTAAGAGAGGTTTCTGAAAGAACAATCGGTTTGCGGCCCTTTGACGTCCAACTAATAGGAGGTTATTTTCTCCATAAGGGTTACATCGCAGAGATGAAAACTGGGGAAGGTAAAACACTAACGGCAACATTGCCTCTTTATCTTAATGCTCTAAAAGGCAAGGGAGCTCATCTTGTAACGGTTAATGATTATTTAGCGAAGCGTGACGCCGAGTGGATGCGGAATGTATTTTCTGCTCTTGAGCTTAGCGTGGGTGTTATAACTCCAGATATGGAAGAAAGTGAGAAAATAAGCGCTTACAACTCTGATGTGACATATGCAACTAACAATGAACTAGGCTTTGATTATTTGCGTGACAATATGAAATCGGATTTGTCAGAGATATGCCAAAGAGCTCCTCATTACGCTATTGTAGATGAGGTAGACAGTATACTAATCGATGAGGCAAGAACGCCCTTAATCATTTCAGGTCCAACTAACGATAAGTCGGAATTGTATACAAAAGTAAATTCACTTATTCCTAAACTGAATATAAGTGACTTCGAGTTGGATGAGAAAACTAAGACGGGAAGCTTAACTGATAGTGGAAACCAATTGATGGAAAGCTTACTAGAAAAAGAACAACTTCTTGCTCCGCAATCTAGTTTATATGATCCAGAGAACACTGACTTAGTCCATCACGTAAATCAAGCCTTAATTGCTAATAAACTTTTTAAAAGGGAGAGCGACTATATCGTCAGGGATGGAGAGGCTATCTTAATTGATGAGTTTACGGGAAGAATGATGGATGGTAGACGCCTATCTAATGGCTTACACCAAGCGATTGAGGCAAAAGAAAAATTAATAGTAAAGCCGGAAAATACTACTCTTGCGTCTGTTACTTTTCAAAATTACTTTCGCCTTTATGAAAAATTGGCTGGAATGACTGGTACAGCAATTACAGAGGCTGATGAGTTCGCAGAAATATATGGTTTAGGTGTTGTTGAAGTCCCTACCAATATGCCTATTTCCAGATTGGATGAAGATGATCAAGTATATAGAACTAAGGGAGAGAAGTATAAAGCAGTTATAAATGAGATTAAAAAATCTAATGCTAAAGGACAACCGATTCTGGTTGGCACTACATCAATCGACAAATCAGAGGAAATTTCAAAACTTCTTAAAAAAGAAAACATAAATCATAACGTGCTTAATGCCAGATACCATGAAAAAGAGGCAGAGATAATATCACTGGCTGGGACTCCTGGAGCAGTGACGATAGCCACAAATATGGCTGGTAGAGGAACAGATATACAACTTGGTGGTAACGTTGAAATGCAAATAAAGGGCAAGGTTGACGATGAAGATCCAAATTTCGATGAGAAGAAGACCAAAATTGAGCAGCAAGTTTTAAAGAACAAGGAGCAAGTGGTCAAAGCAGGAGGGTTGTATGTTTTGGCTACTGAGAGGCATGAAAGTAGGAGAATAGATAATCAATTAAGAGGGCGATCGGGTAGGCAGGGTGATCCTGGAAAGACTACTTTTTTCCTAAGTCTAGATGACGATTTGTTAAGAATATTTGGGTCAGATAAACTTGATGGAATGTTGTCCAAATTAGGCTTGAAAGATGGTGAAAGCATTGCACACCCATGGGTGAGTAAAGCGCTTGAGCGAGCTCAAGGAAAAGTCGAAGCTAGGAATTTTGACCTAAGAAAGAATATCCTTAAATATGATGATGTAATAAATGTTCAACGAAAAGAGGTTTTTTCTCAAAGAAGAAACATAATGGAAACAGCTGATGTTTCAGAGATGTTTGAAAACATCTACATGGATGTAGTGGAGGATATCATTGTTGAATGCATCCCGGAGGGGTCTTTTGTAGATCAATGGGATGTAAATGGGCTAGAGGAAAAGCTCTCAGAGCAATTTAACTTAACTATACAATTGGGTGGCTATGTTAAAAAAGACAGAATATTAGAAACAGAGATAAGAGATATTATCTTAAAGGAAGTTCAAAATAATTTAGAGCACAAAAAGGCTGAGGTTGGGGAACAAGCGTTTAAAATGATTAAAAAGCAAATCTTACTTCAAGTTGTTGATCACTGTTGGTCACGACATCTTTCGACTTTAGATCACTTGAGATCTGTTATAGGTTTCAGGGGATATGCTCAACGAGATCCTTTAAATGAATATAAACAAGAAGCATTTATATTATTTGAGAGTCTGTTGGAAAAAATAAAGAGAGAAACAATAAAAGTAGTTTTTTTTGCAAAGTTTGTTTCAGGAACAGATATAAAATCATTTGACAAAGAGGGTTCAAGTTCAGAGATCAAAAATCGTGAATCGATATCAGAGAAAATCAATTCCTTTCCGAACAAGAAAGTTAGAAGAAATAGTCCCTGCCCGTGTGGCTCTGGAAAAAAGTTTAAGCACTGTTGCGGTGCAATTTAGCTCCTTGGGGAAAGTATGTGTTGTTGAAGGAATGAGTAAGGACTTCACATCCTTCCTTCCTCACAAACAATGTGTGTTCAAATTGTGCTGACAACGACTTATCCCTTGTAACCGCAGTCCAGTTGTCACTTAGAATTTTTGTTTCTGGTCGCCCAATATTTACCATTGGTTCAATTGTAAAGCACATACCACTTTCCAGCCTGGGCCCAGAGCCGTGATTACCATAATGAAGAACATTTGGTGCTTGATGAAATTCACTTCCAATTCCGTGCCCACAGAAATCTCTGACAACAGACATTTTATTTTTTTCTACATACTCTTGTATTACTGCTCCAATATCCCCAAACCTATTGCCAGGTGTAACGTTCTTTATTGCCAATTGCAGTGCATCAAAAGTTATTTCAATTAACCTTTTTGATTTTAAACTAATCTCACCTACGGTGAACATTCTGCTAGTATCCCCATACCATCCCTCAAGAATACAGGTAACATCTATATTTAAAATATCACCATTCTTAAGTTTTTTTCTACCAGGAATTCCATGGCAGACTACATGATTAAGAGAAATACAACAAGATTTTGGATACCCTCGATAACCCAATGTTGCAGGAACCGAATTGTGAGCCACAATAAAATCATGACATTTTTTGTCTAATTCTTCAGTTGTTACGCCTGGTTCAATGAATTGACCAATCATATCGAGAGTTTTTGAGGCTAAATTACAAGCCTTTTTTATGCCCATATAAGCATCTTCACCGTATATGTATATTCCATCTTTATTCTTATGCATTTTTTTAGTAATAATCTATTTATAGTTTATGATTATTATCCAATCTTTATTCAGTAAAGAGTAAAGTTCACTATTCACAAAAAATTTGGAACTAAGATGAGAACAGCTTCAATTATAATCATAGGAAATGAAATTCTTTCTGGTAGAACTAAAGATACAAATTCAAATTATTTAGCAAAAATGTTAGTTAAAAAAGGCATTGCGCTACGGGAAGTCAGGGTTATTCCAGATGACCATAATATTATTAAAAGTGTTATAAATACAGAATCTTCTTTGAAAAATTATGTCTTCACTAGTGGCGGTATAGGCCCAACCCACGATGATATAACCGCTGAAGCTGTTGCAAGTTGCTTTGATGTTCCTTTGCTTGTTAGAGATGATGCCGTTGAGCTGCTAGCAATGAATTATAAAAATGGAAAAAAAGATCTAAATGCGGCTAGACTAAGGATGGCAAGAATTCCTCAAGGAGCTAAGCTGATAAAAAATAAAGTTTCCGGAGCTCCTGGCTTCATAATTAAAAATGTTTTCGTCATGGCTGGAGTCCCACAGATCTTTGAAGCAATGGTACAGGAAATAAGTCTAGATCTAGATCAGATTGAACCAATTCTTTCAAAGACTATAAAAATATTCAAGAAGGAAAGCGAAATCTCAGAAAGACTTTGGCAGTATGCAGATAGATACAAAGACGTTTCTATTGGGTCGTATCCTTTTAATAATTCAGGAGTATATGGAGTAGAAGTAGTTCTGAGTCATACTGACATAACTTTACTAAATAAAATTTTTAATGAAATTTTAATAGATTTTAATGAGCCAAATACCAATTAATTGCATGCCCTCCTTCAACTTTCAGGGGCACGTCCAAATCCAAATATGGTAATGTCGCTTGTTCCATAATTTTAGAAGCTCTATTTTGTATTTTATCAATGAAGTCTTTATTAGTTTCAAATATTAGTTCGTCATGCACTTGCAATAAAAGGTGAGCGTCTAGTTCAGAACTTTTCAGAAACTCATGTATCTTAATCATAGCTCTTTTAATTATATCTGATGCACTACCTTGGATTGGTGCATTTATAGCGGCTCGTTCAGCAAAGCCACCAATTGGACCCTTAGCACCAATGTTTGGTAAGTGTATTTTTCTATTAAACAAGGTGGTTACAAAGCCAGTTTTCTTTGCAGTTTCCACCGTAGTGTTCATGTAGTCTCTAATTTCAGGAAATTGTCTGAAATAATCATCTATAAATTCTTGGGCTTCAGTACGAGTAATTCTAAGATTTCTTGATAGGCCAAATGCAGAAATGCCATAAATTACCCCAAAATTTATCGCCTTTGCTTTCCTTCTGAGAGACGCATCAACTTTTTCTAGAGCGACCTTAAATATTTGGGATGCGGTACTCGCGTGAATATCAATATTATTTTTAAATGCATCTTTAAGACCTTTTACGTCAGCTATGTGAGCTAATAATCTCAGTTCTATTTGGTTATAATCAAGGCTTAATAGTTCAGCTCCTTCTTTGGCTATAAAGGTTTCTCTGATTTTTTTGCCCTCTGTATCTCTTATAGGTATATTTTGTAGATTTGGCTCAGAGGACGACAGACGACCTGTGGATGTGCCAGCGAGATTAAAGGAAGTGTGCACTCTACCTGTGCAATTATTTATATGTAACATTAACGAGTCAGAATAAGTGGATTTCAGTTTTGACATCTTTCTCCACTCTAGGAGATAAGATGCAATCTCAAAACCTTTCGCTGACAAGTCTTCCAGTATATCTGCTCCCGTTTGAAAACCACCGGATTTATTTTTTTTTCCACCTGGCAAATTTAACTTTTCAAAAAGAACTTCACCCAACTGTTTTGGTGATGCAATATTGAACTCAGCTCCCACTATTGAAAATATTTTAATTTCCAACTCACTCAGTTTTTTTTCAAAAAATTGCGATAATCGTCGCAACTGTTCCTTATCAACCTTAATTCCTTTTAGCTCTGCATCTATTAAAACCGGGACCATTGGCTTATCAATATTTTGATAAACACTATAAACTGATTGTTTAATAAGCTCTTTTTTTAAAATTTTCCATGCTCGAAAAGTCATGTCAGCATCCTCAGCGGCGTAATCTGCTGCTAAACTTATGGGCACATTCTGAAAGTTAAGTTCTTTCTTTCCCGATCCTATAAGATCTTTAAGTTTTATTGTTTCATGATTTAAAAGATCCTTGGCTATTGAGTCCAAGCTGTGTCTTTGTCGTCCACCATTTATACAGTGTGACATTAACATCGTATCATCAAAAGAATTTACGTAGCATTTATATTTGTACAAAACCTTGATGTCGTACTTTATATTGTGACCGATTTTCAATATACTTTTATCGGCCAAAAGTGGCTGGAGTCTATTTAAGACTATATCTCTATCTAGTTGTTTTTCTCTTAAGTCTCTATGTTCAGGTTGATTGGCTTCATGTGCTACTGGTATATAGCACGCTTTACCAGTTCCAATACAAAGTGAAATACCTACGATTTCAGCGGAAATAGTATCAAGGGAGGTGGTCTCAGTATCAATTGCAAAAAACTTTTGCTTCAATATTTCTTCGCACCACCTATTAAGATCATCTTCATTTGATATTATTTCATATTTTTCTGGAGGTATTAGTTTTCTTTGGTCGTCTTTGGATATATTTGATGAATTGAATTCTTCTAATTGGGACGCTATTCTTTTTGATAATGTACTTAGTTCCATTAGTTTTGTGAAAACTAGCAATTTGTTGAGATTTAGGGTCGTTAACTCAAGATCTTGAAGGTTTGTATCGATTTCGACTGTTTTATGTAAGGTAACGAGCTTTTTTGACAAAATTATTTTATCGATGTTGTCAGAAATCAAATTCCTTATTCGATCCTTATCAATTTCTTCATATTTCTTAACTAAGTTTTCTACAGTTTGAAACTCCGAAATCAAGCTAGAAGCAGTCTTTACGCCGACGCCTGGCACTCCCGGAATATTATCCACTTTATCACCAATAAGAGCTTGTACATCTATTACCTTGTCAGGCGTAACGCCAAACTTTTCTCGTACCCTATCAATATCAATGAAAGTATTTCTTATAGGGTCGTACATTTTTATGTCGTCCGAAACAAGTTGCATTAAGTCTTTGTCTGACGAGAAGATCGTTACAATAGCATCCTCTTCAGTTGCGTTCTTAGCCATTGTTGCAATTATGTCGTCAGCTTCATACCCCTTCTTGTCAATTGCTAAAAAACCAAATGCTTCTGTAGCATCTCTTATTAACTGAAACTGTGGTACTAAGTCATCGGGAGGAGGGGGTCTATTTGCTTTGTAACCTGGATAAATATTGGATCTAAATGTTTTGTCTTTATGGTCAAATACGACTGCAATATGAGTAGCTTTAAATTCCTTAAGCTCATTTATTAATTTAAAGAGCATATTACAATAACCTGAAACTGCTCCAGTAGGTGTTCCATCAGACTTTTTAAGAGGTGGGAGAGCATGATAAGCTCTAAATATAAATCCCGAACCATCTACCAAAATGAGATGCTTCCCAGAGTTAAGATTATTCACAATCTAGTCCTTTGGTGGTTGATATGAAAATCTTCGCTCGCAGTAAGGGCAGTCTATAAAATTCTCTGTCTCTTTTATTTTTAGCCATACTTTAGGGTGATTGCTTCCTTTGCTATCATCACCATTACATGATATAACAATTTTGTTCGTAATTATAACTTCTTTCGACATGACAAAATAAATAACATATTTTATGTCTAATACTACTATAAAAGTGAAGAGTAAATATCATGAGAACAGAATTAACAGAGTTTGGTCTGGAGGTTCAAAATTTACATAAGGTATATAAAGGTTATGATAGGAGTGAGCCAGTTGTTGCCCTAAAAAATTTAAGCTTACAAGTAAACAAAGGAGCCTTCTTTGGCCTTTTAGGACCGAATGGCGCAGGTAAGTCAACACTGATAAATATATTGGCCGGTCTAGTAATTAAGACATCTGGAAAAGTAAAAATAAGTAATATCGACCAGGATATTAATGTTAGAGAATTTAAGAGAAGTATTGGGGTAGTTCCACAAGAGACAAACTTTGATCCATTTTTAACACCCTATGAGAGTCTAGATATACAAGCAGGTCTTTACGGTGTAAGAAAGTCAGAAAGAAATATTAACCAGTTATTAAAAAGACTTGGTTTAGAAACAAAGTCTAATGCTTATATGAGATCCCTTTCTGGTGGAATGAGGAGGAGGTTGCTTATTGGTAAAGCTCTTGTTCACGCGCCAAAGGTGGTAATCTTGGATGAGCCAACGGCCGGGGTAGATATTGAGCTAAGAGAAATGTTGTGGGATTATATGAAAGATTTAAATGCCAATGGAACAACTATTATTTTGACGACCCATTATTTAGAAGAGGCTCAAGCTCTTTGTGAAAAAATAGCTATCTTAAATAAGGGTGAATTAATTGCTTGTAATGACACAAGTGATTTGCTTGCTAGAGTGAATCTAAAAGTTATAAACATTAAATATAGCAATTTAAATTTGAAGAAAATAAACCTTCCTTATAAAGCAAGTTTAAAAGAAAATAAAAATCAAAAATTATCCATATCTTATGACAGAAATGAAATTAAAACAGATCAATTGCTTGATTGCTTAAGATCTCAGGGAATTATAATAATGGATCTCTCCACGGAGGAAGCCGATTTAGCTGATGTTTTTAGACTATTAACAAAGAATAATTAGCCACTAACTCATAACCAATTCTTCAAACTTTTTTCTATCCTAGGACCGTAAATTTTTAGCACTTCACCTGCAATAATATTTCCAAAAGTAGCACACTTTTCAAATGTAAAATTTTTTGAAAGTCCATATAAAAATCCTGCAGCAAAACTATCCCCCGCTCCTGTTGTATCGACTACAGCTACTTTGCTTGTTAAAATTTCGCTTGTAGATGACCCCTGAAATAAATAAGCACCCCTTTCTGCACAGGTACAGGCCACGCAACTTATGGATTCATCAATAAATTCCTTGGCCTTTTTAATATCATCAATTTGGTATAACGATTTTAATTCATCCTCATTACAAAACACCATGTCTACGGACTCTTTCAAGAGATAGATAAAATCAGACCGATGTCGATCAACACAAAAACTATCAGACAGTGTAAGCGTAATTTTTGTTTTATTTTTTTTTGCAATTTCAATAGCTTTATAAAAAGCCTTTTTACTTCTTTGCCCATCAAATCGATATCCTTCAAGATACAACCATTCACTTTGGGCAATAAGCTCTTCATCTATATCAATATCGGTGAGAAATTCTGTAGCTCCAAGATAAGTGTTCATTGTCCTCTCTTTATCAGGCGTGATCAAAACAATGCATTTACCAGTTGATTCAGTATAGCTTTTATCCAGAAATTCAGTGTTATAAAATATTGAGTTGTCCAACAAATCTTTTTTGAATAACTTACCCTTTGGATCATCAGCAATTTTCCCTATATAACCGGTTTTTAAACCTAGCTTTGCCAGAGTTGAAATTGTATTGGCTGCAGATCCTCCCGCAGTCTCTTTGATTGGTCGAACTAATTTTAAAATATCATTTGATCTTTCCCTGGAGACTAGATTCATAACTCCTTTCGAAATTCCTTCTTGGTTAAGAAAGTGGTCGGGTACCTCACAGACGAGATCTAGCATTGCGTTTCCTATAGCTGTCACACTGTATTTTTTAGTGTCTATCATGAGGATTTTAATTTTCTTTTTAAAGGATGGACGAATTAAATAAAATTTAGAAAGTATCCCTATAGCTCTAACTGTAAACTTTCTTTAAACCTTTTTCTATTGACTGGATGGATGAGTCAAATTGGTTATCATACTCACTGCTTGATAAGCTTTTGGATAACTTCTTTCGCACTTTTTCAATGCTCAAATCTATTGCGCGACCTTCTATCTCCTCAAGAATTTTTCTTTCATTTGACATTACTTGTCCTTCGGCAGAAATGAGTTTATTTCTCATTAGTTCCTCAATATTTTTTTTGGCCTTTTCTTCGTCATCTCCTGCTCGAGTTTTAGCACTTTGTACCATTTGTCCAATCGTTTCACTTGTTCTTATATGATCGGCCTCAATCGAAGAAAGAATTTTCTTTGCTTCTTCCAATATTTCTCCAGCCTTCTCAATCTCATTCTGAATATCATTAGATCTCTTATCTAATAAAGCTCCAACAATGGAAGGTACTTTGAAATAGACCAAGACGCCCACAAATATCAAAAAGGAAATTAAAACAACAAAATCCGTATTATCTAAACTAATTAATTTTTTTGAGCCAGCAGCATAACTTACCCCACATGAAAGGGCAAAAGCAGGAAGCGCTATTTGTAAAGCTTTAATGTTTAATCTCAATTGTCTGAATATTTTCATTTTAACTTACTTCCCTTTGGAAATCTTACTAATTATTTCGGATGCCAATTCTTTTGATATTTTTTCAATTGCAGCCTCGGAACCATCTCTGAGCTCTTTCAACCTTCCTTCTGCTTCACTTATGAGTTGAGTAGTAGCGATTTTACTATCTTCTAATGCCAACGCCATTTGTTCTTTAATATTGTTTCCACTAGCATTCATAATTTCATCGCATTGTGATTTAGCTTTTTGAAGGTCCTCTTCAATCTGTCTCTCTATCTCACTCACTCTTAGCCTAATTTCTTCAGCTTTTGCTATATTTCCATCAATAATTTTTCTTCGATTTGCAAAAATATCCTCCATCCGTGGAATAATAAAAAACTTTACGATGGCGAACAAAACCACGCAAAAAACAACTAACCAAAATATTTGATTAGGGAAGGTAGAGAAATCCAGTTGAGGCATCCCCACCGCGCTATTATCTGAATTGGAAGCCATTTTTGAATTAGTATTTAGTTACATTGCATACATGAGTAGTAATGCAACTAGAAAGCTAAAAATTCCTAAAGCTTCTGCAAAAGCGATACCGATAAACATTGTAGCGGTCTGACCAGAAGCTGCGCTTGGGTTTCTTAGTGCTCCCGAAAGGAAATTCCCTACTACGTGTCCAACTCCTATCGCTGCCCCGCCCATCCCTGTACAGGCGAGACCTGCTCCTATAAGCTTTCCCATTTCTACTAAGTTTCCATCAACCATAATATTGCTCCTTTTAAAAAATTATAATTAGTGACCTGGATGCAAAGCATCGTTTAAATAAACACAAGTTAATATTGTAAACACATACGCCTGTATTACTACAACAAGCATTTCTAGACCGTAAACTGCTGTAATCGCGAATATAGGGGCTATTGCGCCTAGTCCCAAGGCTCCAGCAAAGCCTGCAAATACCTTTATCACTGCGTGTCCAGCCATCATGTTGCCGGCTAGTCTGATAGAGTGGCTCACTGGTCTTACAAAATATGATATCACTTCTATTATTAGAAGTATTGGTCTTAAAGCTAAAGGGGCACTACTTATCCAAAACAGACTTAAAAATCCTAGCCCATTCTTCACAAAGCCGATTATTGTAACTGTAATAAATACGGAAAGTGCAAGAAATCCTGTTACAGCGATGTGGCTTGTATAGGTAAAACTGTAAGGTAGTAGCCCCAGAACGTTACCAAACAAAATTAGAATAAAAAGTGTAAATATGTAGGGGAAGTACCTCAGCCCTTCCTGTCCAGCTATATCGATGATCATATCTCTAATGAAGAAATACAGTAGTTCGGCAATAGATTGTAGCCGACCAGGAACCAGCTGATGCTTTCGCGATCCGTAGATAAAGACGAATGCGATCGAAACCAAGCTTATTAACATCCATAACGCTTGGTTTGTAAAAGAATACCATTCCAAGCTATCTCCTGTAAGAATAGGGTCGATGATGAATTGATCCATTGGGTGAATATTAAAAGCTGACTGTTTTTCCATCTATTTATGCATCATCAGTTGTTTGTTTCATTCATTTTTTTTGCTGTAGCTATCATTGTTTTAACTCCAGCCATAAAGCCAAGTAGAGAAAATACTATCAAAAATATGGGTTCACTCCCTACAATATAATCGAGTGCCATTCCCAAGCTCACCCCTAAAACCATTCCTGTGACAAGCTCAATTACCATTCTCCACCCGTCGTTTTGAACTTTCAGCCGTTTGGGTCTATTTTCCTCTTTTTTAGACTTAAATTCCTCTATTTTTTTATCCAATTGATCCAAATTTTCTTTTTTGGAGGATTCATTCATCGTAAGTTTCTTCGTGTTTTTAACTATGTGAACGTTATAAACACATGTGAGTCTAGTCAACCCTAATTTAAGATTTACATACACTTTTTAAGTTGCCTATCGAATATTTTTTTGCTAAGTGCCGTTTTTTTTGCCACCTCTAACAGAGCTTTTTTAGTTTTGTATGCTCCTGTTTTAAATCCTGCCTGACCTTGGTGATAGGCAAGATATTGAAGATATGCATTACTTTTTGATATTCCTAATAGTCTATTAGTTTTGTTTATATACCATCCGATAAAGTTTGTAGAGTGTGCGAAATTAGATCTTCTATGGTATTTGTGTCCTGTGCTTTTTTTATAATCTTTCCACGTTCCATCAAGTGCTTGAGAATATCCGTAGGCTGATGAAATCCTACCTGAGGGAATGACCCCGAGAAAATATTTCCTTTGAGTGCGAGCAGTTGGTCTGAAATTAGATTCTGTTTTTATAAACGCAAGTTGCATTCCTGGGCTCACTCCCCATTTTCTTTCGGTCTTCTTTAACGCAGATCTCCAGCTTTTCTTTTGCTTTATTATTAAGCAAGCGTCCCCTTGATTCTTTGGAACATTCATGCAGCCAGATACAATGAGATAATTGAAAGCAATAAAAATGAAAAAAGTTTTTTTTAGCATAGAAAGTTATTGTATTTAGATTGCTAGTTAACTTATTATTAATCTTCTTACTTGTAACTTTTTTAAATTCGATTATTTAAAAGTCAAAGGTTTTGGTCTAAAAGGTAAAAAAAATGCTCAATAGAAATGCAAAATTTTCCATAGGCGAGGTTGTAAAACATCGAATACACCCCTTTAGAGGAGTTATATTTGATGTAGATCCTACTTTTGATAATACGGAAGAGTGGTGGAACTCTATCCCAGAAAATCATAGACCTAAAAAGGATCAGCCATTTTACCATCTTTTGGCTGAGAACGATTCAAGTTATTATATCGCCTACGTGTCTGAACAAAACTTACTCTACGATGACAGTGGAGAACCAATTGGGCACCCTGAAGTGAAGCAACTGTTCGGTAGCTTGTCTCAAGGGAGATATCTCTTATCTGATATAATGCATTGATAGCTAACTAATATCCTAGCGCACAGCCGTCTTTTCTAGGGTCTGATGCCCCTACAAGTACACCAGAAGAGTCATATCGTACCAATTGCGCACCGCCTATGGGGATAATTGCCTCCTCTATTTTATAACCCATTTTGGATAACTTTTCTCTTGTAGATTTTGGGTAACCTCTCTCCAAGTTTAATACACCGTCAAAATAAAAACTTCTCGGAAAGTTTAAGGCCTCTTGAAATTCCATGCCATAGTCTTTTATGTTACTCAGAATTCTTGCATGACCATTAGCTTGGTATTGACCACCCATAACCCCAAATGGCATTATGCTGCCGTTTTTTTCTTCGAGAATAGCAGGGATTATTGTGTGTAGAGGTCTTTTGCCACCTAATAATTCGTTTGGGTGATTTTTCTTTAAAGTAAAGCCAGCGCCACGATTATGAAAAAGTAGTCCATATTTTCTAGAGCATAGCCCTGATCCAAACGCATGAAAAGTCGAGAAAATGAGAGATATAGCGTTTCCTTCATTATCAGCTGCACATATTAATACAGTATCTTTATTCCGCATAAAAAAGTCATCTTCGAGATTATCTCTTAATAATTCTCCTAAAGAGATCTCTCTCGACAATTGTTTTAAAAACGTTTCATCTGTAAATATGTTTTGTTTAATTTTTGAAAAATTTGGATCTCCGATGAAATTATTTCTCGCAGAATATGCTATTTTAGCTATTTCAGCCTCTACATGAACTCTTTCAAAGGAGTCAGCTTTAAATCGTTCAATATGACATAATTCCATTAATTTTTTCATCATTATAGCGGTTATACCCTGTCCGTTTGGAGGTAATTCGATCAATGTACTTCCATCTTTTAGATCTGCATATATTGGATCAACATATTGAACACTAACATCTTCGAAATCAGCAAGGGTATGTACTCCGCCTAATTCTTGTAAAGAGTTTACAAGGTCAACTGTAATATCCGACTGATAAAAACCCTTTGAGCCCTTAGCTGCTATTTGTCTTAACACTTCTGCCTGCATAGGTGCCCTAAATAAAGAACCAGCTCTATATGGTCTCCCAGAACTAAGATAAAACCTCTCAGAGGATCCAATAAGCTTCTCTTTGTGTGTCTCCCAGTCAAAGGAAACACGGGGGCTGACTACTACACCTTCTTCAGCATATTTTATTGGTTGGGTACAAAGCTCTTTTAAACCTAAATTACCAAATTTGTTCGCGACCTCTTCAAATAAAGATACTGCACCTGGAACAGTAACAGAATGGGCGCTATTTAAAGGAATCTTTTCCATTTTTTCTGACAGCATAGTGTCACTAGACAAATTCATCGGTGCCCTGCCAGACCCATTTAAACCAATGATGTTTTTAGACCTTTTTGTTTTAATAATTGCAAATGCATCTCCAAAAAGTCCAGTAGACTGTGGTTCACATAAAACGAGCATAAGGGCACTCGTAATAGCGGCATCGATCGCGTTTCCTCCTTTACTCATAGCGTCAAGTCCTATTCTTGCAGCTAGGGGGTGAGAAGTAGCTATCATTCCATTTGATGAAAATACTTCAGAGCGTTCAGGTTTTTGGAAGTCTCGCATAAAGTGCTCCTAGACTAAATTCAGCTTAAGTTCTTTGTGTTTTAATACTCTTAGAGTGGATTTTAAATCATTAGAACACTTCAGTATTCTTCCATCCATTGCCACTAAGGAATACAATCTTCCGTATTTTGAATTTTTTGGTGTTTTCTTAATACTGAAGAGGGCCCAATCAGAATTTTTTCTGTAGACAGAAAAAACCACAAAGTCTTTCAAAAAAGAGATACTATAATCTTTCCATAGTCCCTGTGATACCATTACACCATAAAGTTGTAAAATTTGATTGAGCTCTACTTTTTCAAAACGCGCTTGTTTCATATTTTTCTTGGTGGAGCCAAGGGGGATCGAACCCCTGACCTCTTGCATGCCATGCAAGCGCTCTCCCAGCTGAGCTATGGCCCCTTTTTCTTCTATTCAAAATTTAACACCAAAACAATTAGTTTAAAATTAGTTTTCTTCGCTGTCCGTAGACGCTACATCGGTAATTTCTTCCAATGGAACTGTATCCTGATCGTCATCTTCTAAAAGCTTATCATCTAATTCGGATGAATCTTCCCCCTCATCTAATATAAGATCATCCTCAATAGTCAACAATTCTTCTGATTCTTCAAACTTTGCATCATTGATATTTTCTTCGCTTTTTCTCGTTACCTTGGTTTTTTCAGATGAAGATTTATCAAGTATAAGTTCTTTGCCGGTATAAGGGCTTATCACAGGACTATTATTAAGATCATAAAAGCGTTTACCAGTCTCGGGACACATTCTTTTTGTCCCCCATTCTTCTTTTGCCATTACTTCTCTCCTAGCTGTTAATTGCCTTGGATGTTGATAAATGTTTGTTAAATGATTTGCAAGAAATTAAATACAGAGTTTTAAAATATTAAGAGTGAATTGCACCCAGCCCACAAGCAAGTGCAGCCTCGCGTACCGCCTCTGAAAAAGTTGGGTGAGCATGGCACGTTCTTGCTAAATCTTCGGTGCTCGCACCAAATTCCATCGCTATGCATACTTCATGTATAAGATCACCGGCAGCAGGCCCAATGATGTGAGCCCCTAGAATTCTGTCATTATTTGAGTCGGCTATAATTTTTACAAAACCGTTACTAGAAAAAACTGTCTTTGCACGACCATTACCCATAAATGAAAATTTTCCAACTTTAATTTGTATACCTTCTTCTTTTAATTCATTTTCTGTTTTGCCAACAGCAGCAACCTCAGGATCAGTATAAACAACGCTGGGTATTACTTGAAAATTCACATGTCCAGCTTGTCCCGCAATTATTTCAGCGACGGCTATACCTTCTTCTTCTGCTTTGTGGGCTAACATTGGTCCTGATGTCACATCACCTAAAGCAAATATATTTGTTGCAGTTGTCCTCCAATTATTATCAGTTTCAATTTGTCCTTTGGAGTTCAACGTCACTCCGATGTTTTCGAGGTTGAGGTTTTTAGTAAAAGGTTTTCTTCCCGTAGCCACTAAAACAACATCCGCAGATAATTCATTTTGATCATGAGAATTTACTTGCTTAAAAGTAACTTTCACACCTTTTTTTTCTTTCGTTATCATCGAAACAGAGCTATTCAAGTGGAACTTAAAACCTTGTTTTTGCAATATAGATTTAAAGTTTTTTGATATATCATGGTCCATACCATTTAAAACTTTATCAAAGAATTCAACAACCGTTACTTCAGTTCCAAGACGACTGTATATTGAACCCATTTCCAAACCAATAACACCCGCACCAACAATTATCATTTTTTCCGGGATTTTCTTTAATTCCAATGCACCAGTTGAAGACACGATAACTTGTTCGTCAAATTCAATGTTCTTTAGACTCGAAGCCTCGGAGCCAGTAGCAATAACGAAGTAGGATGCCTTAAAAATTTTATTATCAACACTGATTGTATTTTGATCGATAAAGCTAGCCCAACCATTTATTAAAGTAATTTTATTTTTTTTAAATAGGTACTCTATCCCCTTAGTATTATCTTTAATCATACTCTCTTTATAGCTGAGCATTTTACCCCAGTTCACAACCGGTGGATTTACCTCTATTCCCATTTTAGAAAAATTTTCTACTGAGTTGTGATAGTTGTGAGAAGCATTTAGTAGTGCTTTTGATGGAATACATCCTACATTTAAACAGGTACCCCCAAGTGAAGTATTCCCTTCAACACAAGCAACTTTTATTCCGAGCTGCGCGAGTTTTATTGCGCACACATATCCGCCTGGGCCACTGCCAATAACTATCGCATCGAATTTTTCCATTTGAAATCCTTATTTTATAATTTATAGATCAATCAACAATCGACGTGGATCTTCCAAGTTTTCTTTTACCCTGACTAAAAATGTAACAGCACCCTTCCCATCTACAATACGATGGTCATAACTCAGTGCAAGATACATCATAGGCAGTATCTCAATTTTTCCATCAATAGCCATCGGTCTTTCTTGAATTTTATGCATTCCAAGTATACCTGACTCAGGTGAATTTAAAATAGGCGAGGACATTAAAGATCCATATATACCGCCGTTAGATATAGTGAAAGTTCCACCAGTCATATCTGCCATAGATAGCTTACCATCTCGTGCTAGTAAGCCCATCTTATTAATTTCCTTTTCTATATCAGAGAAGCTCATGGCATCAGCATTTTTTAAAACTGGTACAACTAAACCGTTATCTGTTCCTACTGCTACTCCCATATTGACGTATTGCTTGTATATTATGTAGTCCCCATCTATTTGAGCATTAACCTCGGGTACTTCTTCTAGAGCTTTACAGCAAGCTTTTACAAAAAATGACATAAACCCTAGTTTAACCTCATGTTTTGAGAAGAATTGATCTTTAAATTCACTTCGTATTTTCAGAATAGCTGTCATATCTGCTTCATTGTATGTTGTTAGCATTGCAGCGGTATTTTGAGATTCTTTAAGCCTTCGAGCTATTGTTTGTCTTAATCTCGTCATTTTTACTTTTTCTTCTGATTCCATTGAAGGCATTAGGCTTGTCTTTGTATTTTGATTGTTTGGCAAGCTCATTACGTCCTCTTTCATAATCCGACCCTCTCTGCCAGAGCCTTTCAAGGAGCTCGGATCAATATTTTTTTCCTTCATGATCTTTTCTGCCGAGGGAGCATTTTTCACACTTTTCGTTTCTTCAGCAATTTTTTCTTCGCTGGTTTTATTATTTAACGTTTCATTCTTTTCTGCCGCTGCTGCACCTTCCTCTAATATAGCCAGTATTGCATTTAACTCTACTGTCTCCCCCTCCTTTACTATAATTTTTGACACAACACCGTTTATTGTACTTGGTACTTCGATAGTGACTTTATCTGTTTCGAGTTCGCATATCATTTCATCAACTGCGACGTAATCGCCGGCCTTTTTGAACCAAGTGCCAACAGTTGCCTCGGTTACACTTTCGCCTAATGTAGGAACTTTCAACTCTATCATTATACCCCCCTAAGTAACGCCTTAAACTTCTAAAGCTTGATCAATCAGTTTTCCCTGCTGTTCAATATGCTGCTTTGCTAAACCAGTTGCTGGCGAAGCAGCGGACTGTCGTCCAGCATAATTAGCCCTGCCAGAGCAGTGGCTTATATGACCTAAAATCATCTCCAGTATTGGTTCTACAAAAAACCATCCTCCCTGGTTCCGTGGCTCTTCTTGGCACCAAGTTATTGTCGCGTTTTTAAAACGTGATAACTCCTTAATCATTGATTGTGAGGGAAAAGGATACAACTGTTCAAGTCTGAGTAAATACAACTCTTTTAGATTTCTTTTGTTTCTTTCCATAAATAGCTCGTAGTAAATTTTTCCCGAGCAAATAACTACTTTTTTAATTTTGCTGTCTTTGGCAAGCTTAAAGTTACTTGATGTTTCGGCGTCATCTTTGAGTATCCTGTGGAAACTAGAGCCATTTGTAAAATCTTTCAATGAACTTACAGCAAGTTTATTTCTCAGTAATGATTTTGGTGTCATTATGACAAGTGGTTTCCGAAAATGCCTATGCATTTGTCGTCTCAATATATGGAAATAGTTTGCCGGAGTCGAAACATTAGCCACTATCCAATTTTCTTCTGCACATGCCTGAAGAAATCTTTCTAATCTAGCAGAAGAGTGCTCTGGCCCTTGACCTTCGTAACCGTGAGGAAGTAGCATTACAAGCCCAGACATTCTCAACCATTTTTTTTCTCCCGAGGATATAAATTGATCTATCATAATCTGTGCCCCATTAACGAAATCTCCAAACTGAGCTTCCCACAGGGTTAAGCAATTCGGTTCTGCAAGAGAGTATCCATACTCATAACCCAAGACAGCGTACTCGGATAACATGGAGTCAATTACCTCAAATTGGGTTTTTTGACTAATATCCAATTTGCCACCTATCTTCGAGACACCAAACTCTATGGAATTTTGTGTTATATTGTAGAGAGGATAGAAACGTTCTTCAGTCTCTTGATCTATAATTGCGGAATGCCTCTGAGAAAAAGTTCCTCTTTTCGAATCTTGGCCAGATAGCCTAACCGAAAACCCCTCATTCAATAAAGAGCCAAATGCAAGCGCTTCGGCTGTTGCCCAGTCAATACCTTCTCCCTTATTTAACGTATCCTTTTTATTTTCAATCATTCTGGACACTGTCTTGTGTATCTTGAAATTATTTGGGACGGTTGTCAGTACCTTCGATATTTTTTTAAACACATCCTTCTTTATTGAGGTTTTTCCCCTTTCGTAGTTGTCCGGTCGCTTCGTAAGCCCCGACCATTTTCCATCAAGCCAGTCCGCCTTATTCGGTTTGTAGTTTTTTCCTGCCTCGAACTCGTCATTCAAAAAGCTTTGAAAATTGGATTTAAGCTTGTTCAACTCGCCATCCCCTAGTATTCCTTCTGCCTCCAGCTTTCTGGAATATAATTCAAGGGCGGTCGGATGGGTTTTAATTTTTTTGTACATTATAGGTTGGGTAAACATAGGTTCATCACCTTCATTATGTCCAAAACGTCGGTAGCAAAAAATATCAATCACAACGTCTTTCTTAAATTTTTGTCTGAACTCTGTGGCTACTTTTGCAGCATGAACTACCGCCTCTGGATCATCGCCATTAACATGGAAAATTGGTGCTTCCACCATCAGCGCAATGTCTGTTGGGTATGGTGATGATCTTGAATAGAGAGGTGCGGTCGTGAAACCAATTTGATTATTTACGACGATATGGATAGTGCCGCCTGTACGATGTCCTTTCAGACCCGAAAGACCAAAGCATTCAGCAACGATACCTTGGCCTGCAAAAGCTGCATCACCATGCAGCAAAACAGGTAGAACCCTTTCTCTTTCTTTATCGTTGAGCTGCTCTTGCTTTGCTCTTACTTTTCCTAATACGACGGGGTTAACAGCCTCTAAGTGAGAAGGATTTGCGGTTAGAGATAAATGCACTTTGTTACCATCAAACTCTCGATCAGACGAAGCACCCAAATGATATTTTACATCGCCGGAGCCATCAACATCTTCGGGTTTATAGCTCCCACCTTGAAACTCGTTAAAAATCGCTTTAAAAGGTTTGCTCATCACATTAGCTAATATTGATAATCTTCCTCTGTGAGGCATACCTATAACAATCTCCTTAACTCCTAAATTTCCTCCTCTCTTTATTATTTGCTCCATGGCAGGGATTAGGGATTCTCCCCCATCCAATCCAAACCTTTTTGTTCCTGTGTATTTAACGTGAAGAAATTTTTCAAACCCTTCAGCTTCTATGAGCTTATTTAATATAGCTTTTCGTCCCTCTTCTGTGAATTGTATTTCTTTGCCCAGTCCCTCAATACGTTCTTTTAGCCATGCTGACTGTTCTGGGTTCGAAATATGCATATACTGTAGGGCAAAGGTTCCACAGTAGGTTCTTTCAAGTAGAGACATAATCTCGCTCATTGAAGCAACTTCCAACCCCAATACATTATCAATGTATATTTCTCTCTCCATATCTTCTTCAGAAAAACCATAATTTTTCGGATCCAATTCTGGATGATATGACAGGCTATTGATTTTAAGTGGGTCAAGCTTTGCTTTTAAATGGCCTCTTATTCTGAAAGCTCTAATAATCATAAGAGCTCTTAAACTATCTATCACTTTTTCTTTCAAGTTATCTGTGCTTTTGAAGAAATTAGATTTTTCTGAATATGCTAAAATTTTTTCTTCTAATGCTTCTGTAGATTGTGAACTCCAAAAGCAATTATCTTGTATTCCAAAATCTTGTTTTTGATCTACGGGCCAATCGCTTCTGGACCATGATGCTTTTTCAGCTGAGGTATCGCTCGTTTCAAAGAAAGATGACCACGATTGATCTACCGATTTAGGGTCTCTTAGATACATATTTTGTAAATACTCAAGGTAGCTAGAGTTTCCGCCGTTAAGGATGTCTTCCGCTTTTTTTGAGTTTTTAGGATCCATTTTATTCATGGTTATTTACTTCTTTTTCAGTTTACCAATATTACAGTACTTACGGGCATTTTCTAGTATGTTTGTCTAATTTTTTTGAATTGCCTCTTGTACTGCTTCTCCTAAAGTGGCTGGACTATCTGAAACAATAACCCCAGCTTTTTTCATTGCTTCCATTTTATCTTCAGCAGCACCCATACCTCCTGCTACTATAGCTCCAGCATGCCCCATTCTTCTTCCCTTGGGAGCTGTTCTCCCAGCAATGAAACCCGCAATCGGTTTTGATCTTCCCTTTTTGCGCTCCTTTACTAAATATTCACAAGTTTCTTCCTCGGCGTTGCCACCAATCTCTCCTATCATTATTATAGATTGTGTTTCATCATCGCTTAAAAACTTATCAATCACATCGATGAATTCGGTTCCTTTAATAGGGTCACCTCCAATACCAATACAAGACGATTGGCCTAATCCAATTTTTGTCGTTTGATCAACAGCTTCATAAGTTAGCGTTCCAGATCGTGAGACAACACCTACTTTTCCCTTTTTATGAATATGCCCCGGCATTATCCCAATCTTGCATTCCCCCGGCGTTATCACGCCTGGGCAATTTGGCCCTATTAGAATTGATTTTGATCGTGATAAAACTGACTTTACTCTCATCATGTCTAAAATAGGAATACCCTCTGTGATGCAAACTATTAAATCGATTTCGGCATCAACTGCTTCTAATATTGCGTCAGCAGCGAATGGAGGTGGTACATAGATTGCGCTTGCATTGGCCCCGGTAGTTATCTTCGCTTCCTCCACAGAATTGAAAATGGGAAGGTCTAGGTGAGTTCCTCCGCCTTTTCCAGGGGTAACACCGCCTACCATTTTGGT
>CACBAM010000017.1 GCA_902537215.1 uncultured Alphaproteobacteria bacterium | reverse complement strand
AGTACTGAAAAACCTGAAGATTTTATGAAGATTGCCACTGATTACGTGAGCTCACAAACCCAAAGCACACCAAAGCATATAGCAGAGTTTGCAGAGGTGGCTAAAAAGGCCCAGCTAGAAACAATAGATTTGATGATGAAGGCCGGTAAAGATGCCCAGGAAGAGCTTACCAACGTGACAAAGAAAGCTTCGTCTCCGAAAGAGTAGACTTTACGTAAAAATTTCCTCCTAAAAATGGTCGCTTAGCGGCCATTTTTTTTAACTTATCAAAATATCATCTAGTTGATAAAATACAACATTATGGATAATGATTCAGATACAATAATCATCAATAAGTATAGCAGCAGACGCTTATACAATACCAATTCTAGCGAATATGTAACATTAGATGATCTCTGTAGGCTTATAAACGAAGGGAAAAATTTTAAGATCATAGATAAGGACTCTGGAAAAGATATTACCAATCAATATTTGCTACAGATAATATCAGACCTCGAAAATAAAGAGGGTAATGTGTTTCCTCAAGATGTGTTAAAAGAGATAATTCTAAGTTATAACAATACAGCCCAAAAATTCATGCCTGAGATATTATCAAAAACATTCGAAGTATTTCACCAGCAACAACAGAGTTTTTTAAAAGCATTCAACTCACCGGCAAAAGAGAATAAGTCTAGCGAAAACAGTGCCGTTTTTTTTGAAGAGTGGCAAAAAAGTCAGGCTGAAATAATGGAAAAGATGATGCAGCCTTGGCTTAACAATCCCCTATTTAAAGAAAAGAGAGCTGAAGAGCCATCTAACTCCAGTGTATCAAAAGATAATAGTAATGTGGAAGAAATAGATTCCTTAAGGCAACAAATTGAAGAATTAAGAGATATAATTACAAAGAAGAACCCGTAACTTTTATCTATATATTCTGTACAACCCGCCCTTCTTTTCATCAGAAATAATAAGAATACTGCCGTCATTAAGTTGTTCAATATCCCTAATTCTACCAAACCGTTTTTTAAACAACACTAGCTCTTTTTGGGGTAACTCGTTTTCTAATTTAACTACATAAAGGCTTTTAAACTTAAGTGAAGATACTAACAAGTGCCTCTTGAATTCAGGAAACATATTTTTGTCATAAAATATCATGCCTGATGGTGCAATTGAAGGCACCCAATACCATAAGGGATTCTCAAAACCATCTAATGAAGTTATCCCCTGCCCTATCTTTCCGCCCCAATATTCTTCGCCATAAGTCACGATTGGCCAACCGTAGTTTTTCCCTGGCTTCAACACATTGATTTCATCTCCACCTTTTGGACCATGTTCATTAACCCAAATTTCATTGGTCTTACTATTTATTGCCATTCCTTGAGGATTTCTATGCCCCTTTGTATACACTTCCGCGGGCCAGCTATCGTGGGGCTTCTGTTCCCTGGTAGAACCATCATATTTATTTACCCTGATGACTGAGCCAGCATGAGAGTTTGCATCTTGGGCTTCGTATCTATTTCCTCTATCTCCAATAGACATAAAAATTTCGTCATTCAGAATTGCTAACCTACACCCGAAATGGACTCCTGACTCCGAAACATTATTAGATTTAAATAGTATTTTTTTTGAGATGAGTTTATCTTCTTTTAAGGTCCCAGCCATCAAAGTGGTAGAGGAGCCTCCAGAAACCTTAGATGAGTAACAAATATAAACCTTTCTCTCAGACACCGACTCTTTATCAACCAGTACGTCTAAAAGACCACCTTGCCTGACGTTAAAAACCTCTGGTAAGTTACTGATTTTTAATCTTGAACCATTTTTTATATTTACCTTAAACAGGTTTCCTCCTCTCTCAGTGATTAAAACTTCGTCATTATCAAAAACAGAAATACCCCAGGGATGAGAGAAAGCTTTTCCAACTTTCTTAACTTTGTACTCTTGTGTGAATGATGGTACTGAAAAAGCAAATAATGCAACTGTCAGCAAGAAAAACGTCAATGAGTTAAACAGCGTTATGTTTAGAAATTTCATACTAATTCCTTCTCAAGCAGTATTTTCAATAAGATCATGCAGATACATATCTACGTTAACCTTTGCATTAACAACCTTATCAAATTCAACTTTTTTAATAGTATCGACTGGTTTTGCAATGATCACATTCGAAAAACCGTCTTTTAAAGCAAGAATAGCATTGACTCCAAGCTCAGTAGCTAGCACTCGGTCTACTGCAGATGGATTCCCACCTCTCTGCATATGACCCAAAGTAGTAATTCTTAAGTCGAAATTTCCCTTTTCTTTTAATGCACCAGCCAGTGAAGCCCCTCCTTTAGAAAATCCACCCTCAGCTAGTATAATAATACACCCTTTTTTGCCTCTATTTAGTTGATGTTTAATTTTCTGAGCAAGCTTTGTAATATTAGTTTTAACCTCCGGGATTATTGTAACTTCTGCCCCAGCACCAATTCCAGCCAGTATCCCAAGCCATCCACAATTTCTACCCATAACCTCGACTATATGAGTAACATTAGCAGTAGTGGCGGTATCTCTGATTTTATCTATTGCTGTCAATGCCGTATTTATTGCTGTGTCAAATCCAATGGTAGACCCCACTAAAGCCATATCTTTATCAATTGTTGCAGGAACCACAACGCATCTTGTTTTGGAAATTTTTGATAAAGCAATTGCTCCCTTCGTAGATCCTTCCCCTCCAATGATTATTAATCCATCAACTTTATGAGAGCGGAGATTATTTTCAGCAATCATTCGGTATTTTTTATTTACAAACCTTGATGAGCGAGAGGTATGCAGAATGCTACCTCCCCTCTGAATAATATTTCCTACTAGTCTTCTATCAAAAACTACAAAATCATTATCGATTAACCCTTCATAGCCATTTCTAAAACCAATTATATCAATTTTGTTATTAAGTGATGTCCTAACTATTGCTCTTATAGCTGCGTTCATCCCAGGAGCATCCCCTCCGCTTGTTAGAACTGCAATTTTTTTCATTTTTATCATGAAACCTGAAAAATTAAATTATATTACTTCCTTATTTGCATTGAAAACATGACATTTGTCTGGATTGAAAGCCACATTAATGGTGTCTCCGACTTTTATTTTCGAGTCCCCATCTGTTTCTACTACAAGTGGCTCTCCTTCCTTATCTAGATATAGAAAAGTGCCAGACCCTAGTTTTTCAACAACAAAAACCTTGCCTTTCCAAGCATTTTTTAAATCTTTGCTAATTTTTAAGTGCTCCGGTCTTATACCTAAAGTTATTTCATCCCCAGTCTTTAAATTTGTGCCGGTTTTTTTTAATAAAAAGCTTTTTTGACCCAGCAAATCGATACTAATACTTTGGCTGCTCTTTTTTAATATTCTTGTTTTTATAAAATTCATTTTAGGAGAGCCAATAAACCCTCCAACAAATAAATTTTTGGGATTATGGTATAAATCCATTGGGCTTCCAGATTGGGATATTTTACCTTGATCTAACACAACAATTTTATCAGCCATGGTCATAGCTTCTGTTTGATCATGGGTCACATATATCATAGTTGCATCTAATTGATCATGTAATTTTGCTAATTCAACTCTCATTTGAACTCTCAATGCGGCGTCGAGGTTTGATAAAGGTTCGTCGAATAGAAAAACCTTAGGTTTTCTAGTGATTGCACGTCCAATAGCAACCCTTTGTCTTTGGCCGCCTGAAAGTTGTTTTGGTTTTCTTTGTAGAAGTTCTTCTATCTGAAGAATTTTTGCAGCATCATAAACCCTGCTATCGATTTCATCCTTAGTAAGTTTCTCTAACTTTAACCCAAAGGCCATATTGTTATAAACCGTCATATGTGGGTATAAAGCATAAGACTGGAACACCATCGCAATATTTCTGTCTTTTGGTGACAAATCATTAACAATGTTTCCATCAATAGAGATTGTCCCTGAGTTTATACTCTCTAGTCCTGCAATCATTCTTAAAATGGTGGATTTACCACAACCACTAGGTCCAACCAAAACCGTGAATGATTGGCTATCTATATTGAGAGAGACATCTTGTATAACGTGGTTTTTACCATAATATTTATTCAGGTTTTTTATAACAATTTCAGACATGCTTGCTACCTACTTCAAATAATTTAAAAACTTGCTTTGAGTCTCAGCCATATTGTTAAGGAGTCTTGCTGCTTGAGTAGAGTCATTTACAACAGGATCAGCCAAAAGTGCTAGGTAAGCTGAATGTTTTGAACAATTAAGAACGGCGTCTGTGGTCATTTGTATAACACCTGATTGTAGATTGAGGAGTGATCCAAAGGCACTGGGATAATTTTCGAATGAAATTCCATGTACACCGGATTTATTAACCTTTCCAGGGACTTCTACTACAATATCCCTTGGCAGGCATGCGATATAACCCCTATTCGGTATATTAACCGCAGCTTCCTCATATCCAGAGTCACCTAAAATACCTTCAATGATCGGAATTACTCTTTCGTGTGTGCCAATATTCTTAGGATCGAAGAAATGATCATATGAACTTTTATCATCATAAAAGGCCAAACACTTCGCTTTATAATTATCATAAAAATCCAAAATTGCATCATGGTCCGCTACGCTGTAAGCCCACTGTATGTATTCTCCTAAATGACTATCCGTTGTAATTGGAAGGTATCCATAAATTCTAAAAAGTTCACGAAACACGCCTCTCTCCGCACCAGGTTTAGAGGGTCTAGCATCATGTTTGTTAATCAAGTCTGCAAAATAGGTTGAAAAGTTTTGCTTAATTATCGGATAGCCGTCTTTACCTGTATTCTTATATTTAGCTTCTAATAATATACTGAAATGGTTTAATCCAGCTGCCCTATATTCAATGTTCGACAAGTCAGTTTCCATTAAATCCGGTAGTTGCCTCTCCATTGATGCAATTTCATGGCACATTCCAATAAATTTTAAATCTGGAAACTTGGTTGTGACTGCATGACAAATTCGTTGCATTGGGTTTGAGAAATTAAAGACAAAAGCATCAGGACAAATTGTATTTATGTCCTGGCAAATATCTAAAATTGGAGGAATTTGCCTTAAAGAGTGGAATAGCCCTCCGGGCCCACCATTTTCTCCATACACCTGTCTTATTCCATATTGTAATGGTATTTTCCAATCTTGATCCCAAAGATCAAATCGTTTTCCGACCTCGATTGAGATTATACAAAAAGTTGCTCCCTTTAGAGCCTCTTTTCTTGAAATAGAGGCCTTTATATCAACATTTACCCCTAGCTTTTCTTTATAGTCATTCGCAATTATTTTTGTATTAGCAAGTGTTGTTTTATCTATGTCATGAAGAAAAATCTCACAACCATCCAAGGTGTCCGACTTAAAGATGTCGCTTATTATACCCAATCCAAAATTTTGGCTACCAGCACCAATTAAAACAATCTTCTCCATTCCTACCCTTTCACAGATCCTGCTACTAAGCCCCTTATAAAATATCTTTGCAAAGAAAGAAACACAAATAGCGGCACTATCATTGAAACGAAAGCACTTGTTGTCAAAATCTCCCAATTCTGAGAAAACTCACCTAACATTTCTCTTAAGCGAGAGGTCAAAACTATTTCACTGGGCATTTTATCTAGGAATACCAACGCGACCAGCAAATCATTCCAGACCCACAAAAACTGTAAAATGCCAATTGATGCGAAAGCTGGTATGGATAATGGTAATATTATTTTCATAAAAATTTGATAGTGGCTGGCCCCGTCAACTCTAGCAGCCTCAAACATCTCATGCGGTAGGCTTTTTATGAAATTCCTCAACAGAAAAATTTTCAAAGGCAACCCAAAACCAGTATGAGCTAGCCATATGCCAACGTAGGATTTTGCAGAAACACCAAAGAAGCTACCTATCTGATTATAAACAGTTAAAATAGGAATAAGCGACATTTGCAAAGGGACAACTAAAAGGCACACAATAGTAGCAAAAATAAGATCTCTCCCATAAAAATTCATCCAAGAAAGTGCATAGGCTGCAAAGGCTCCTATTATTAGCGGTATAATTGTAGACGGCACAGCAACTGTTAGCGAATTAATAAAAGATTGCCCTAGTCCCCGGAATACTAGAACTTCTTTATAATTTTCTAAGGTTAGGCTGGGAGGCGTATTTACAGTAAGAAAAATCCTTTTCCCTTTCTTATGCTTAAACGCTTTATCAGACGTCCATCTATAGCTCCCATCCTTTTGCAGGTAAAAAGTACTCCCATTCTTCATCGTTACTTTTGAAGGAGCCTTAAATGCCTTTGGATTTTTGCTGGTAATTCCAAAGTTTATCACAGATTTAGATGATGAATTTTTTAGCAAATTGCCTGTTATGACAAAAACACCATTCTCTTCAAATTGAACAGTGCTTTTTTCAGTTCTAACAATTTCATTAAATTCATTATGCTTTAACGCCGTCCACCAACCAGTTAACGCTACTTGGTCTTTGTCTCTTAAAGAGCTAATCAATAACCCGAAGGTAGGAATAACCCAAATAAACACAATTATTAGCAAAAAGAAATGCGCTAGAAATTTACCAAAAGATAAGTGTTTCATCTTTCTTGTTCCATTTTGAACCGCCTTAGGTTCCAAATCATTATTGGGATAACGCCAAGCATTATAAAGAGCGCTATGGTACTACCTCTGCCCGAGTCCCCTCCACCTCTGAACATCCAATCGAACATTAAGTTTGCAAGAACTTCTGTTCCCCATTGCCCATTTGTCATTGCTAAAACAATATCAAAAACTTTTAGCACTAATATCGTAATAGTGGTCCAAATAACTACTATTGTTTCTGAAAGAAACGGAATAATAATATAAAAAAATATTCTTACTTCACTTGCGCCATCTATTCTTGCAGCTTCAAGTGTTTCTTCAGGAATAGCCCTTAGAGCAGCGCTGAAAATAACCATTGCGAGTCCAGTTTGGATCCAAATCATTATTACCATTAAAAAGAAGTTATTCCAAAACGGGATAGCTATCCATGCATGTGGATGACCACCAAAATAAACAATTATTGCGTTAAGAATACCAATCTGGTCATTTCCAGCCCCTCTGTATTCATAAACAAATTTCCATATAACACTCGCACCTACAAAAGAGATTGCCATAGGCATAAATATTAATGTTTTTGCAAATACGCCCCACCAAACCCTATCCGCCAACGTAGCTATAGTTAATCCTAAAAAAGTACAAGTTGTTGGAACAACGATGAGCCACAAAAAATTGTTTAGAATGCTTTGACGAAAATCACTATCATTCAGAGCCCAAACATAGTTACTCACTCCGGTAAACTCACGGCCATAGTTATCAAAAAAGCTAAGGCGAATAGTCTCTGATACTGGATAAATTAAATAAACTAACAAAATTATTAGAGCTGGTGCCATAAATATCCAAGGCCGAAATATAGAATCTTGTAAGTTTTTTTTGCTGAACTTACCTACCAGATAGTCGTGAGCCCAGTTAGCAAGCACAAAATAGCTAAGAACAGCTGAGACGCCTATTACGACGTAAACTATAAAATTAAAAAAAGTCAATTTTCTGGTGATTAATAAGAAGAGGCGGTTAAAAAAACCGCCTCTAAAATTTTAACGAGCGATTTACTTTATCGCATCCCAGCTCTTTTGGATTTCAGCCGTTACATCCTTAGCAGATTTACCTCCGGTATAATCAACCATTCCTGTCCAAAATGAACCAGCTCCGATTGGGCCAGGCATTAAGTCTGAGCCATCAAATCTAAAAGTGGTCGCATTAAGTAGAATTTGATTTAAACCTCTGAATGTATCGCTTGAGTGTTTTGCTAAATCAATGCCCTTGTGGGGGTTTAAAAATCCAGAACCTTCAATTTCCATCCATATATGGTTAGATTGAGGGTGCTTAAGGTAATTTATAAACTCTCTTGTTGCCGGGCTGTCATTAGTGATAGCGAAAAGTGTTCCACCGCCCAAAACAGGGTTTCCTAGCTTCTTCGTTGAATAAGCTGGAAAGTAGAAGAAGTCATAATCTTCGCCAGCTTTAACACCTTCCGGAAAGAATGCAGGAATAAAGCTAGCCTGTCTATGCATCATACACTTTGGAGGTGAAGTAAATAGACCCTTAGGACTGTCTCTGAAATCAGTGGTTGCCACAGCGGCAGCACCACCATCAACATAAGCATCATTTCGTGCGAAAGAACCAAAGAAATCCATCGCTTCAATAACTTTTGGGTCATTAAATGGCATCTCATTGGTAACCCACGCATCGTAAACTGAAGGCGCATGTGTTCTTAGCATTATGTCTTCCATCCAGTCAGTTCCAGGCCAACCTGTTGCATCACCTGAGCCTAGTCCAATGCACCATGGTGTGTTTCCGTCTTTAGCCATCTTTTCTGTAAGCGCTATTAACTCTTCCATAGTGTTTGGAACTTCATAACCATTGTCTTCAAAATTATCTGGTGAATACCAAACTAAACTTTTAACATTAACTCTGTAGAAGAAGCCGTAAAATTGGTCTTTGCCACTTTTATCTGGGTATGTTCCCAAGTCAATCCAGGATTGCCCAGCCGCGTAATTATCCAATACCCACTTTTGAGTATCAGCTCCAAGTGGTGTTAATCCACCTATAGCTGCAATATTAGCTGCGAGCCCTGGTTGAGGAAAGATCGCTAGGTTTGGCGGGCTCCCTGCTTTAACGTCAATGGTGATCTGTTGTTCAAAAGAGTCAGACCCACCATATTCGACAACCGCACCAGTAGCATCTGTAAATGCCTTGATAACTTTTCTAAACTGGTCATCCTGTGGCGCCAACCACGGTCCTGAAATTGTAATTTTTTGACCAGAAAGATCTGGCCCACTGTAATGCCCCCCTGCAAACGCTGAGGTAAAAGGCAATATTATTATTGATAGTACAATAAGAAAAAAACGTGTTATTCTCATTATCCCCCCTAATTGATTATTGTTATAGTATACTCAAACTGTTACACAATGTTACAAACCTAGCGTAATTATTATGTGCGATCAATTTTTTATTTTGGAAAATAGCGCCTATATCTGATTAACTTTTAAGCAATAGACTAAATTTTAGCCAAATAGATAACGAAAAAAGAACTGATTATTTGAATAATTTATCTCTAATAAAAAAATTCCCAAAAGATTTTATATTTGGCACAGCAACTTCAAGCTACCAAATAGAAGGGAATAGTTTTGGCGAATCCGGGAAAAGCCATTGGGATCAATTTGCTAAAATTGACGGCATGGTTTTCAACTCACAAGATGGACGAATAGCATGCAACCATATTAAATATTGGGAAGAAGATCTTCAGTTAGTTAGTGATGCGGGGTTTGGCGCCTATAGATTTTCGTTCTCTTGGCCAAGATTGATGCCTGATGGGAATCAGTCTTTAAATCAAAAAGGAATATCCTTTTACGATAAACTCATCGATAAAATGCTTGAGTTGGATTTAAAGCCATTTGGGACTTTCTACCACTGGGATTTACCGATTTATTTGGCAGATTTAGGTGGCTGGGCAAAAAGAGATACAGCGAAGTATTTTGCTGATTACTCTGAAGTAATAATAAAAAATTATGGAGATAGACTGTATTCAGTTGCTACAATAAACGAACCTTGGTGTGTCGCATGGCTTTCTCACTACTTAGGTGTCCATGCGCCAGGCCTTAAAGATATTGAAAGCACAGCGAAAGCGATGCACTACATAATGTTAGCGCATGGGTATGGAATGGAAGTAATAAGGTCTTATTCATTTAAGAATGCCGGAATAGTATTAAATAAAGCTGCTGTAGAAAGTTATTCAGATAAACCTGAAGATATTGAAGCCGCAAACTTATATGAAGAAATTCATAACTCTTGGTTTAGTGACGCCGTTTTTAAATCTAAATATCCGGAGAATCTTCTAAATATCCTTGGAGATTATATGCCTGTTAAATATGAAGAGGACCTAAAAATAATAGGAACGCCTATAGATTGGCTTGGAATAAATTACTACACAAGAAATTTAATAAAATTTGATAAGCAAGAAAAAATATGCCAATTAACAGATATTGAAGGGCCTTTAAATAAAACGGATATGAATTGGGAGATTTATCCAGAGGGGCTTAAAAAAGTAATTGAAACCGAAGTTAATCGCTACAATCTGAAACTACCTATCCATATCACTGAAAATGGGATGGCAAACAAAGATTTAAATGTAGATGGAAACGTTGATGACCAGAAGAGGATCGACTATTATTTTTTGCATCTTCAAGAAATACAAACGCTCTTGGATAGAGGTTATAATATCAAAAGCTACTTTGCTTGGTCTTTATTGGATAATTATGAATGGTCTTTTGGATATAACAAACGATTTGGTCTTGTCTATGTTGATTTTGAAACCCAGAAGCGTATAAAAAAGAAGTCGTGGTACGAGTTTTCCTCTAATCTTAAATAGAAACTTTTTGTCTTTGAAAAAATGGGCTGTAGAAGGCTTCTGCTGATCCCTTCAAGCCATTGTTTTCGTCAAACGACAATAGAATAGGTACATCTGAAACGTAATTTTTGTATTTTCCTTTATTACGGAGCCTGTCATGAAACATGCTATCATTAAAGACTTCAGATAGTTTTGCTGATATTCCACCACAAATAATTACGCATTTTTGACTTCCAGTTACAAGAATATTGTTTGCAATAGACGTTGCAAAAATTTCGACCATAAGCCTAGCAGCATTTCTAGCTAATATATTACCATCCTTTGCAGCAAGCCCAATTTGATCTGCAGAAGACATTTCAGAGGTATGATTTTCTTTAAAGCAAAGATAATTATAAATATTCACAAGACCTCTACCACTCAGAACTTCTTCTGTTGAAACATAATCAACCTTTTTAGATAACCACTCTAATAGGTTTATTTCTTCGTTAGTCGCGGGCGAAAAGTGGACGTTACCGCCCTCTCCTTGAATTGGCAAAGGAATATTATCTATAAAAACTAGTGTTCCAACCCCTAACCCGGTCCCAGGACCAGTTATAAGTACATTTGTCCCATCTAAAGATTTTCCGTGGTTTAATAAAGTAAGTTCGTGCTGATCAAGTATCTTTTTATCTAAAAAGTTTGAAGAACTGAAGAGGTTTGTAAAACCTAATCCCTGCGCAGCAAAATCATTTATGGCTAACAAACTATTGCAATTAGTCTCGTTTAAAAGATCTCTTTTATCAAAAGACCAGTGATTGTTTGTAAATTTCACGAAATTATCGCCACAGGGCCCTGCTATAGATAAAGATAAATTCTCAATATTTAGTCTATTTTTAGAAACATAGTGAGCCATAGCGTTGCCGATATTTGAAAAATCAATACAATTTAGGAACTCAATATGCTTTATTTCGGATTTGTTATTTTCCTGGTATCCAAAGCGTGCATTCGTTCCGCCAATGTCAGCAACTAATAGCTTCAAATCAGCCCCCTAATACTATTTTGAACTATACACTACTTATTTTTAATTGGAGAAAAAGTTTTTTAAATGATTATTTAATTTTTGAGGGCACTCAAGCGTTGGCATGTGACCTACACCCTCCAAAATTATAAGATCAGAACTTTTTATCATTTTATTCATATCAGAATGATAGGATACAGGGCACATTTTGTCACGTTCACCACATACAAGTAGCGTTTTGCAATTAAGGTTTTCTAAAATGGCCGTTTGATCCTTTCGGTCTCTGAGTGAAATAGATTGATTATAAAACACTTTTTTATCCAGTGTAGATGCCATATCAACACATTTTTGAATTAGTATATTTTTATCTCTGCAGTCATCAGGAAAGTATCGAGATATATAGTCAGATTTCATTAACGTAATTAAATCTAATGCATCCAACTCTTTAAGTATTATATTTCTTCTGTCCTTTATCTCCTGTTTTTCTTCATAGGGGTTAGTATTTAGAAGTACTAAAGAGAGCACTCTTTCACTATGTTGCTTGACAAATTCCATAGCAACAATGCCTCCCATGGAATGCCCAAGAAGATGAAATTTGCTCGGTAAATTTGAAACTAAATTTTTAACACCCAACTCAATATCACTATATTCATTAAACTCTTTAACTACAACATTAAAAAATGGTTCTAACGCATTGATTTGAAATGAAAAAACATCATGATTGCACATCATTCCTGGTATAAGAACGATAAATGGCTTCATTTTACTAATGACGCACCCTCTGCTAATGATTTCAGCTTTGCATAGGCGATGTCTGGATCTACAGCTCCAAATCCGGCAAATGTACCAAAACCGCAATCCGTGCCACCAATTACACGGTCGTGTCCTACAATATTCACGAACTTATTTATCCTTTCTGCAACAAGCATTGGATGCTCAACAAAGTTCGTAGTAGAATCTAAGCATCCAGGTACAAGTATTTTGTTGTCTGGAATATCATTCTTTCTCTCTTGAAAAATTTGCCATTCGTGGGCATGCCTTGGATTGGAGGTTTCAAAAAGTAAGTACTGTGCTTTTGACGACATAAGTGTATCAAACATTTTTTTCATTGAAATATCGCAAACATGCGGACCCTCATAGTTTCCCCAACAGATGTGAACTCTAATTTTTTCTGAAGGAATGTCTCTTAAAGCATGATTCAGTGCTTCCACATGGAGGTTCGCAATTTTAATAAAATTTTCATCGGATAGATCATTAAATAGCATATGTCGAGACAATGCTAAATCAGGACAATCAAGTTGTAGCGTGAGACCTTCAGCAACTATTGCATCATATTCTTGTTTCATTGCCTCAGCTAAGGCCTCAAGGTATTTTTCTCTACTAGGATAGTAATCATTTTGAAGAAAAAGAGAAATAACTCCAGGTGAAGCAGCGTTCATAAAGCCTCTTTCAACATTATTAACTTTCATAGCCGACTGTAGGTTTTTTATGTCTTTTTGGAGTTCATTATTTTCTTTTGATTTTACCTCACCCACACACATCGGACGAGCGTACTGGGGGGTTCCACCTTCATCGGCTAACTTTTTTAAATATTGTGGAAATAATTTCAAGTCTTGAGGTGCATTCCTTGGACTATCGCCATCAAACCCTGTATACCTATCTTTGACATATGTAGCATAGGAAATTTTACTTGTTTCTCCATCAGAGACTATATCAATACCAGAATCTTTCTGTTTCTTTACAGTCGCTTCAACTGCTTTCTTCATAACGTCATCAAATTCATCTATTGAAAAAGGTTCATTTTTTTCTCTAGCAAAAATAAAATCTACGACTTTTTGAGATCTAGGAAGAGATCCTACGTGTGTTGTTAGTATTTTCACTTTATGGTCTCCATGTTGCACCAGCTGGATCGTCTGTAGGGATTACCCTGTACAAACCACTTTCACCGGTCATTGATGGTTCTAATGTATAATCTAGATCTTCTGGCACAGAAAAAGTGTCGCCAGGATTTAAAACTGTTTTAAAAGTATTGGAAAAGAACTTCCAATGACCCTTAACGGGCATCAAAACATTTATTTTATTTGATTTTTGAGAGGTGTTTGAAAGTGAATTTCTAGAAATAAATTCAACTTCAAATCCTGGCTTGTCTACCAGTTTAGCTTTTTCACCAATAACTTTAGCAGGATTATCTTTAGATAAAGATAAAAGGTCTAAATATCTTGCAACATGATTGGCAATAATATCATCCCCTTTTAGCTCTGGAAATTCAGATAACTCTTTCTCTGTTAGTGAAGGCATTGGGTTCATATTATCCGGTAGGCTTTCACCTTTTTTTGTGTCATAGAGTTTACCTTTTTCGGACAACACGAGCCCATGATTTTTTGCGTCCTCTAAAACTTGTGGAGCCCAAATGACACCTCCTCCGGCATCATCACCCCCTAAAATTGCCATAATCATCCCATAGTCATTCCCTATATTTTCAAAACCCCTAAAAATCCCTGTGGGAATATTAATAATGTCTCCTTCTTGAAGAACAACCTCACCCGCAGTACCCCAACGACCCCAAAAAAAGCGCCATCTTCCCTTCAATACAAAAAATACCTCAGCAGTTCTGTGACTATGGAGCGAATTCCTACATTTTGGTGGTTGCCCAGCAGCCCCAATATTAAATCCATGAGGAAGAGCAAGATGGACGTGTTGATCTGGGCTCTCAGAAACACCCGCACCTATAATAGTAAAGTTTTCCTTTTGGTCAGATCCTGGTGTATGGGCGTCAATAAAGGCTGTTTTACATGGAATAAGTTCACCATAACGTATAATTCTGCTTTCGATATCTAACTGAGACATAAGTTCTCCTTTTTTTTACCAATATAAAATTTATTTTTGCATATATATTTGTTTCCAAATTGAGACTGGATCAAAAAGAGTAAATTCCTTTCTTAATCCATAAGGACCAAATTCGGCGTGGGTAAATCCCATAATGTATACCTCCGCACCACTGGGTTCGTCGAACATACCCCAACCTTCGTGTTTACCACTTAAACTCCAACGGACAGCCGCTCTTGGCGAAAGCATAGGGTCTTCCCTGCCAATAACATGCTCTAGTTTAAATGTTGCATTTGGAAAAGACGATCTCAGCCCCATCCATAAAAATTCAGTATCAGCCCAGGAATGCACTGTAGTGCTTCCAGGATGTTCGGTTTGAACAGCTCGATCGTATTCTTTGTGGATAATAGAGTAGTTTTTTTGCATAATTCCAGAAAGGATATCACTTAACTTCTGGCCCCACTCATTATCATTACCAGTGCCTCTGTAAGGACCCTCTACATCTATTGATGGAGAAAAGGGCTTGATACAATTTTCTGGACCCCCCTCTCTTTCAATTAAGTCTATTGCAAATTTTTTGGGGTCCATTCCTAATTGTTTAACAATCCCAGCAGTGTCTCTGATTAACCATTCATCATTTATCTGATTATTTATAGCGGAACAATCTGCAATCGCTCTTATTACAAAACGCTTACCAGTTGCTTTACCAAAATAGCCATTACCCAGGTGAGTTCCCATCGTTAATAAGCGGTGTGAAGATAAAAAACCAGTTTCATCATCTCCACTCCAAATCACATCTTCTCCGGTTAATTGTCTATCTGGAAATTCAGATAAAGTTGCTAAGGTTCCATTAATCGTATTTTGATTGCCGATAGAAATACCTTCAGGAAACCGCATGGGAATATCTTTAGTGTAATAATGATTTAATGTATCAATACCCCTATCTTCCCAAATTTCTTTAGTAATTCCCAATATATATTCTGGTAAGTCTTTCCATTTCTCTGCAAAGCCCTTCATTATTAATTTCCTTTATGAATTTTGGCTGATTTTCTTAAAATAAGCGGTCCATCAACCTTAATTTTTTGAGGTCTCGCCTCGGGATTTTCTATTTTTTCAATCAGTATCTCTACAGTCTCTCTAACCATGATATTTACTGGCTGTTGGACAGTTGTTAGTAAATATGAGGGCCAAGATGCAGCCGGAACGTCGTCGTAACCCACAACTGATACATCGTCAGGGATTTTTAGTCCAAGTTCATATCTGAGGGTATCCATAACCGCGAAGGCCATATGATCGTTAGCTACAAATACCGCCTCAGGAGTATTATTAAAGAACATTGATCTTGTAGCTTCTCTAGAATCTTCAAATACAAAATTACCTACTTTCCTACTATGTAAAGATAGTCCAGCATCATTGAGTATAGATATAAAACCAGCTTCGCGGTCTCTTTGAGTAGATGCACCTTCCCATCCTGCTATGTAACTAATCTTCTTATGACCAGAACTAATTAAGAATTTTGCAATTTTTTTACCGCCCTCTATGTTATCAGAGGTGATGGCTGACATATTTGGATCGTCTTGAGCTCTATTAAATAAAACCATGGGTACACCAGCAGCACGGCATCTTTCGGATAGACCAGAGGACATTGACACTGATGCTGCAATTATTCCATCTACTTGATAGTCCAAAATTTCTTCGATTACGTTATCTATACTTTGCCTGTCTTTACCCGCCATAAAAATCAACACATGATATCCTTTCTCCTGAAGACAATTCGAGAGGCGTTCTAGCGCCTCAGGATAGAACTGATTTTCTAAGTATGCTACGACTACACCGATCATTCGACTTTTTCCAGATACCATAGCTCTGGCAATTGAGTTGGGTCGATATCCTAGGCTTAAAGCGGCTTCTTTTACTTTTTTGGTGGTCTTAATAGAGACGGATGCTCCGGGAGTAAATACCCTACTTACAGCTGATTGGGAAACTCCAGCTAATTTTGCAACTTGTGCAGAAGTTATCTTATTAATTTTCATTCAGCGGTCCATCCTCCATCTACCATCAAAGCAGAACCAGTGACTAATGAAGAGGCATCTGACGCAAGGTAAATAACTGCACCCATTATATCTTCAACTTTCCCAACTCTTCCTAGTTTAATTTTTTCCTCTATCCATTTTCTTTTTTTTGCATCCTCAAAAGTGGAACGAGTTAACTCAGTTAAAATAAAAGTAGGGCAAATAGTGTTAATTCTAATTCCATATGGTCCATATTCTATTGCCATTGCTTTGGTAAATCCTTCTACCGCATGCTTTGATGCACAATAAACAGATCTCTCTAAACCACCTACAATACCCATCTGGGATGAAATATTTATAAGCGAGCCGGATTTCTTATCTTTAAGTAATTGGTTAGCTACAGTCCGTGTTAAGAAAAAAGCCCCCTTTAAATTAACATTTAGTACTTCATCAAAATCGCTAACGTTTGTATTTTTTGATAAAGAATGTTTCGCTATTCCAGCTGAATTTACCAAAACATCATAAGGACCTTTTGATAGTAAATTTTCCTCAATATTTTCTAAATCACTTATATCCAAATCCAAAATAGATGCATCACAGCCTTTTTTATTCAATTTTTCTGCGAGTTCTTTAATATTTTTTGTTCTTCGTGCAGCAAGAGTTACCTTAGCACCATAGTCTGCAAGTGCCACGGCACAAGCAAGACCTATCCCAGAAGAAGCTCCTACCACTAATGCGTTTTTATTAGCAAGCGAAAAGCTAGGGGTCTGAGGAAGGTTCATCTTAGGTTGCCCCCGATCTAGATATTTTTGCCTTATTGAACTCTCTCATTCTATCGAATACGTTAACTCCTATTTGGTTATACATATCTAATAGGTCTACAAGAACCCAATTTTCCTTTATACGACCATCTTTCCCAATACGCCAAAAGTCTAAACTTCTTAACAAAATTTCTTCGTTTACTGGCGGAATCCCCATCCAGCCATCATTGGTTAATTTCATAATCATGTTCGGCCAACCAGTTTCTGAAACATAATCACCCTCACTAATCCAGTGTGTATGCGCTTCCCAATCCGAAAATTTATCAGACGATTTGTCAACTTTTCTGTTTGGCATACCTCTTAAAAATGGGATTTGGTGCCAGTTTCTAAAGCCATCTATGCCTCGACATGTTCCTATCCCTGCTGGACCATACCAGTTAAAATTTGGATGCCAGTGAAGATCTAAATTCATTACCCTTGGATCTGGGTTCTCTGGATGTCTGCATAAATCAGTTAACATATTTTTTATTTTCTGTTCATTTTTTGCTCCATCTCCAGACACGAAAATACCATCGTTTGTTTCTGGTGATGGTGTTAAAATAAATTTTCCTAATTGGGGGGCTAGTGGCCAAGAATTAGATATCATCATAAGCTCCGGTATATCCCAAATAGCTTGCACTTCAGTAATATTCCGATCTTCAAATTTGAAGAATTCATGAAATCGCATATGCATAAGGTGTCCGGTAGGTAAAATATCTAAAAACTGCTCTTGAAATGTACCGACATAATTACCCATCGTTGAAACCCACTCATTGCCATGCTCTGTTGTTGCAGCTAGCACAATTAAATTCCTTCTTTCGAGGTCAGGAACTGCTGTGCTTAGCTTTTCTAAGCAATTAGTATAAAATACATCAGAACCCTGCATGTCATTAAACGGAAAACACATATGAACGAGGCAATCTTGCGAAAATATTTTTTCTAACTCAGGTTTCACTTGAGAAAGCGAAAAATCTCCCATTGCCTCAAATAGTGGTGCTATTAATGACTTTAAGAATGCCGATCTTTGATTAGACATCATTTAGCAGCTTCTCCATATGGCACATTTTTTCCACCATACCGCCTTACTCTCACATTACATTGTTCTGCATGACCAACGAAGCCTTCTAGCATACAAAGCCTCGAGCCATACTCTCCAATAAAAGACGCAGCTTCATCTGTGATGATTCTTTGATAGCTATGCGTTTTGATAAATTTTCCCACCCAAAGTCCACCTGTATACTTCCCTGCTTTTTTTGTAGGCAAAGTATGATTAGTGCCAATCACTTTATCTCCATTTGCTACATTCGTTCGTGGTCCTAAAAAGAGAGCGCCATATGAATGCATGTTTTTCAGATACCAATCATCTCGATCAGTCATTATTTGCACGTGCTCATAGGCCATATCATTAGCAACCTTCAACATTTCTTCATGTGTTGAGCACAAGATTATATCTCCATAATTATCCCAACTAGCGCGCGCGGTTTCGGAAGTTGGCAATATTTTTAAAAGTCTTTCAATTTCGCTAATAGTATCCTCTGCTAGTTTTTTGGAGTTTGTTATAAGACACGCGGGGGAATTATATCCATGTTCCGCTTGACCAAGTAAATCCGTTGCACACATTTCAGCGTCGACACTATTATCAGCAATTACCATTGTTTCTGTTGGACCAGCAAATAAGTCTATTCCGACTCTTCCAAATAGTTGTCTTTTCGCTTCAGCAACAAAAGCATTTCCGGGTCCAACCAACATATCAACGGGCTTTATGCTTTCCGTTCCTATAGCCATAGCTGCAACAGCCTGAATACCACCCAATACATATATTTCATGAGCGCCTCCTAATTTCATAGCTGCAACAATAGCTGGATGAGGTTCTCCGTTAACGGGTGGAGCCGACGCAATTATTCTGGGCACGCCAGCAACCGATGCCGTCAAGACAGACATATGTGCAGATGCAACCATTGGAAATTTTCCACCCGGAACATAACAACCCACTGACTGAACTGGAATATTTCTATGGCCTAGGATTACTCCCGGCATAGTCTCTAATTCGATATCTTTTATACTACCTAATTGAGCCTCTGCAAATCGCCGTATTTGCTTTTGCGCAAAGATAATGTCATCAAGATCCCTTTGGTCCACTTTTTCCATGCACTTTCTTATTTCATCTTCACTTAAACGAAAAGAATCAGGAGAAAAGTTGTCAAATTTCCTAGATAATTCCCTAATTGCTGAGTCACCTCTTTTCTCGATATTATTTAAAATTTCTTCAACAGACTTTCTTACTTTTTCATCCTCCTCCCATTTTTCGCCCTCGGGTTTACTCCTCTTTAAAAAATCAACCATTATCTACTCCTTAAAAATATTATTATCCCTTAACAGCACCAGCAGTTAACCCACTAACTATCTGTTTTTGGAAAATCAAAACAATAAAAAATAAAGGCGCGGTAATAGAAACCGCCGCTGCAATTGCAACTATTTCATCAGTCGTACTAGTATCTCTATTAAATAGCCCAGTGATAGATGGCACCATTGTTTGGTTTTGACCATCTAATAATAGCGAACATACTAAATAGTCGTTATAACCTAGCATGAAGCTAAATAAACCGGTTGTTATAACACCGGGCCACATGACGGGTATAATTATTTTTCGAAAGGCCTGAAAGTGCGAACATCCATCAATTCTAGCTGCTTCATCAAGCTCTTTTGGAATATTTTGAAAAAATGAGCGCATAAGCCAGATTGTAAATGGTTGATTAATAGCAACTAAGACCACGATCACTGCCAAGGGTTGTCCGTATAATACAGGTGCGAACTCTCCAAAAATTGGTGATAAAATTGCATTTGATTTCATAAAAAATGGTAAGTAGCCCGCTACTAGAACCGAATGGGGTAAAGCCCTAAATATTAAAGCAATAATCAGAATCCAAAAAGCAATCGAGCTTTCTTTTCTGGCAAGACCATACCCAGCAAGAGTGCCCAATGATAAAGAAATAATAACTACTCCAGAGGTCACAATTAAAGAGTTTTTAAAAAATAGTGAAAAACCTCTTTCTGTCCAGACTGCATGATAGTGATCCAACGTAAAACCAAAAATTTTTGCTCCAAGCAGTCCTAAATAAGCATCAAAAAATTTACTGAATATTATTAAAATAGAAATACAACAAAATATGTATAATAAAAATATGAACAAAAACAATGTCACATCTTTGGAGGATCCGATTGAGCCTCTAAAATAATTCTGAAGCCTTTGACGTCCTGAATAAAAATATATAGAGAACAGAGAGATAGCTAGAAAGCTAGCTATAGAAACTCCATTTTTAAGCTGTAAAGTAACCGGTCCAATTAAAACATTAAAAAAATTCGAATCAAATGCATCTAAAGGCAATTTTAAACTCATTATTGTTATCCAGAGTAGAGGGAAGCAGGCAATCAGACACCATATGAGTATAAAAAGTGTTGAGAATGCCTTTAGGGCAAATGGCTGATTTGAGGCATCTAAAAAACTCATAATTTACCCTCCCTGTAGTCATTCCAAGTCTTTTTAATTAGAGGATAAAGTAAAATAGATATTCCAATCATTGTTAAAATTGAACTTGCCGAAGCGCTACTTATATACCTGTTACCTGTATCATCAAGCCTCAGAAAATCAAAAGTAAGCCATTGAAGCGAAATAACATATGCATCAGAAGAAAAGGCAACAATCTCCTCAAAAACTCGATAACTATCCATCAAATGGATAAGTGATACAAATACTATGAGAGGCATTAAATGAGGGATTATTATAAATCTTAATCGATGATACCTATTTGCTCCATCTACTATCGCACTTTCAAGCATCTCTTTATTTATTGTCTGCAACCCTGCGTAAAATACAATGAACGCAAAAGGACAAACATGCCATATACGATATAAAATCATCATCAACTCAAGCGTCCAAGAATTTGAAAACATTGAAATATTCGAATTTGTTAACCATTCGAGGAATGCGGTTATGATTCCATCACCAACGAATAACCACCTAATTGATAGCGCACCGATTATTGGTGTAATTATAAAAGGCAAAAGAGAAACGAAAATGATTGGGCCTTTTAGAGATGATAACAAATTATTAACCGTTAAAGCAATAACTAGCCCAAGAATAATTACAAATGGTAATGTTATTAGACAAAAAGTTATCGTGAAACGCAAAGCGCTAAAAAACTTTACATTTTCTAACTCTAAAAAATTTCGTTGCCAAAAAGCTTTCTTCACAGCATCAAAATTAATGAGCCTCTCGTAGCTCTCTAGACCTACAAATTCTTTTTGAGTGATAATTTCTCCCTTTTCATCTAGTTGTGGTTTGGTTTGCATCTCAACGCTACATATCTGGCCTGTGAAACCAGCAACACAAGACTCAACCTCTACTTCTTTATATACCTTTTTGTTGACAAAAAAGCTTTGTTCTAAAACAAATATCAAAGGGATCGCAATGCAAACGAACATTGCAACTAATGATGGGCCAACAAAAAATATAAAATCTCTATTTTTCATAGAAAAGTTGGGGGCTCTTGTAAGCCCCCAAGATATATTACATCAATCCTTGTTCTTTAGCCTTTGCAATGTATGCATCTTCGATAGCTGCTAAAGTTTCTTTGGCAGACTTTTTTCCAGTCAAGAAGTCCGGCACTACGGTGCCAAGAGCACCATGCATAGCACCCATTCTTGTTCCTGATGGATAGGGTACAGCACCGTTATCAGCGGTCATTTTAGCGCCCATTGCAGATTTTCCGGCTTTATAGCCATCGATAAGCCAAACAGCCTTATCATTGTTAGCTTCCACCATTTCTTTATCAATACCTTCCATGATTACCTGAAAAGCAGCTTCAGCTTCTGCATCTGAAATATTTTTAGCTATCGCTATTCCATCCCACCATAAACTTGAGGCTGGTCTTGCGTCCCCCATGGGTGCACTCACCATTTTGATCTTTCCGACAACTTTGCTTTCTTCCGCATTATCCATAGCTGCCGCTCTAGTCGCCCATAAAACGCCCATTGCTATTTTTTCTTGTTGCATTTGCTTTTGAGCATAAGTTGAGTCGGATGCTAGGTATTCTGGATCCATATATGCTGTGAGCTTTTTTAAAGTTTCAAGTGATTTTTCACCCATTGCATTATTTATAGCTGGAGCATTTCCACTTCCAAAAAACGATCCACCATTTCCTAAATACATATTTACAAACTCTTCAGCGATATTCCATCCTGATTTGAATGCTGCTCCATAGGGATATTCAACCATTCCGGATGCTTTGATTTTTTCTGCCGCAGAAAGTACATCACTCCAAGTTTTTGGTTCTGATATTCCAAGCTTACTGAAAATATCTTCTCTATACATCATATGTTGGTTATTTACTGACATTGCTATAGCCATAATTTTACCATCAATCTTTATTAATTGGTTTGGCAGCAACTGAGAACCATACTTTTTTACTAAATCGTCTAAGGGTCTTACTGTTCCAGCGTTTATAAGTGGCGTGATGGAACCATTAGAGATGCCTACGATATCATAAAGTGATGGGTTAGCCGCCAAAGCATCGCTATGCTTTTGCTGAAAATCTTTATCAAGTGTTGCCGTAAAGTTCCCACACGAAGCCATAGCATTAGTGACTGCCTTCCACGCATCGTAACTGTTAGAAAGCATTGTCAATTCTTCTTTGTTTTTATAATCACAAGCGTGGTGGCCACCCCACACACTAGTTGAAATAAATGTAGCAGTTAGTATTGCTATAATTGATTTAAGTTTCATTTTTTCTCCTTAAAATTTTAATCCCACTATGTTTGACAGCCCATGGAATTAAAACGGAATAAAAACCGTGAACTGGATGAAGGATTTTAATATGTTGAGATTTAGTATATTTTAATAAATTATCTAGGTGAAATTTATTAGCTTCAGTCTGGTATACATTAATAGAGCTTTCTGTATATTTAAACATTATCATTTTTGTCCATAGAATAAATATTGCATACGCTTGCAAATGTATTTTTTGATGATAATCTAAATAGAGATTTTTTAAAACTTTTTTTTCCTATATGAATTTCCAGTCTGAGAAACAGTTGCTACTCGATTTTTATGACGCTTTAGACAAAGAGCCAGAAACAAAGTCTGTATTCAAGAAATATTGTTCAAAAAACATCATATGGCGTGGTTTTCATCCTTTTAATGAAATAAATGGGGGCAATTCTGTATGTGAGCTTTTCTGGAACCCTTTGAAATCCAGTTTGTCTAGCCTCACAAGAAGAATGGATATTTTTTTTGCGGGAAACAATACTATTTCGGGTAACGAAGGTGTTTGGGTGGCGTCAATGGGCCACTTGATGGGTCTATTTGATAAACCATGGCTAAAAATATCGCCAAACAAAAAACTGACTTTTCTGCGATATGCAGAATTCAACAAAATCGTTTCAAATAAAATCGTCGAAACAGCAATGTTTTTTGATATTCCCCACTTTATGTCTCAAGCAGGGGTATACCCCTTCCATTATCAAACAGGGGCTAATCTTGATCAACCCGGTCCGTCATCACATGATGGTTTATTATTTGACGATCAAGATGCGACGGAAACTATTAAAACTAAAAAAGCTATTGAAGATATGATTGATGATCTAAAGGTTTGGAAATCAACTGATAGAGTTTCATTAATAAAGGAGCTTAAAAAAAGCTGGCACCAAGATATGTTATGGTGGGGTCCATCAGGCATAGGAGCCACGTATACAATCGAAAGATATGCCGAACAACACTCCGGACCATTCAGAGAAAGTTTTAAGGAACGCCAGTTTAATGGGCATATTTGTAGGATAACAGAAGGATTTTTTGGAGGGTTTTTTGGTTGGCCAAATCTTTCGTTGGTCCATTCAGGAGGATTTATGGGGATGCCATCCACAGGGAAAAGAGGTGATATGCGGGTAATTGATATTTACAGGAGAGAAGGAAAGAAGCTTAAGGAAAACTGGATATTCATAGATCTTCTTCATTTTTGGAAGATGCAGGATATCGACATATTGGACAGGACGACGAAAATATCACCTTGATGGTAGCATAAAATTGGGTAAAGAATAGATAATGAATATTGATCAACTTATTAAAACAACTTCTAAATACGATACGCCAACAATGTGTAATGCTATGGATGTTATATTAGGCACTAGATCCGCTATAGGGTTTACTAAAAGCTCGATGGTTACAGCGCAAAATTCTACCCAGCCTATTGTTGGCTTTGCAAAAACGGCTAAAATACGTGCCTCTTCACCCCCACACAAATCCCAAAAAGAAATTAACAATATCCGTATGGAATATTACGAGTATATCGTCAAAAACGAAAAAAACCCTGTAGTCGTTATAGAAGATACGGACTTTCCTAACTGTATTGGAGCTTTTTGGGGTGAGCTTAATGTTGCTGTACATAAGGGATTGAAAATTAAAGGCACTGTTACTAATGGACTGCTAAGAGATTTAGGGATGCTGGATTCTGGGTATCAAGTTATTGCGGGAAGCATAGGGCCTAGTCACGCCTTTGTACATATCACTGAGTTAGACACACCTGTAAATATATTGGGATTAGAAATAAAGCCTGGAGACTTTATACACGCTGACCAGCATGGAGCTATGACAGTGCCAAAAAAGCATTTGGATGCATTGCCTCATGCGTTGGACCTTGTTGTAAAGAAAGAGATTCCGATTTTGGAGGCGGCTAGACAAAAAGATTTTAATATTGAGAAATTAAAAAAAGCTTTCCAGGCATCATGGGATATCAAATGAAAATGTTAAGGGGGTACAAAATTTAGTGGAGGTATGGAGTGAATAAAAACTTAAAAGCAGTCTTATTTGGGTCTATCGGAACAATTGCTGAAACCTCTGAGATACAAAGACGGAGTTACAATTTAGCTTTTAAAAGATTAAATATTGACTGTTACTGGAACGTAGCAAACTATTGCGAAATGCTTAAAGTCCCCGGCGGCAAAGATAGAATAAGAAATTTCACAATACCAAACATAGCAGAAGACTTGGTTGATAAAATTCATAATCTAAAAGAAGAGATTTATGCAGAACTTATAGAGCAAGAAGATATATCGCGGATTGAGTTTGTTGAAGTATTTCACCATAGCAAAGCAAGTGATTTAAAAGTTGGTTTAATAACAACTACTTCAGAGACAAATATAAAGTCGTTATCTAAAGCACTTGAAGATAAAGTAAACTTTAATGACTTTGATATAATTACTACGTCTAAAGACTGCTTACATCCAAAACCAAATCCCGAAATTTATCAAAACGCGCTCAAAAAAATTGGGGTTAGTCCATGCGAGGCCATCGCGATAGAAGATACTCAAGTAAATCTCGGGGCATCAATGGCGGCAGACATTAACAGTATTCTATATCCTGGAGAATATTCAAACTACACGAAGGAAGTAAAGCCGAGCTTCAATCTAATGGAAGAAATATTTAAAATTTAGAATTTATTTTTTCCAATTTGGATCAAGCTTATCCAGCAATCTCCAATAAGCTGGCCACTCAGGATGCCTCACTTCGGCTCCACCTTGAGCAGCTCCACCTTCGAACTGTTTTCTAGTATGAACCATAATTTTTTTTGGAATTTTTATAATCTTACCACCCGAACTCATTGCTCTTAGTTGTATCTCGGCATTCCTAATAAACACTTGGTGCCTAATAAACGCCCAAATAGCGCTTGGTCCAGCAGTAATTAAGCCATGATTTCTTAAAACTAATGTATGATTTGACTTACCAAGAGATTTAATAAGTCTTTTTTTCTCAGAGGCGTCCAGAACTATACCCTCAAAATCATGATAGCCTACCCTTTCATATAATTGGCAAGCCTCTTGAAACATAGGTATAACCTTTTCTTTTAGCGCAGCAATTGTTTGACTCATTGGTTCATGGGTATGCATAACACAATGAAGGTCTTTATTTCTTGCTTTATGTATAGCAGAATGAATATTATACCCAGCCTGATTTATGGGCCAATCATTAGGGTCTAACTTATTCCCATCTAAATCAATCTTAATTAAATTCGATGCATTAATTTCGTCGTATCTAAGGCCAAAGGGGTTTATAAGAAAAGTATCAGTGTCTGGAATTCTTAAGGTTATATGGTTATACACAACGCTTGTCCAACCATAGTAGTCAGTTAATCTATAGATGGCAGCTAAGTCAACCCTAGCTTTCCACTCATTCACTGACATTCCCTTTGGACATTTTGGGTATGAATTTTTAAATGCAATTTTCACTTTATATTCAAGCCAAAAATTAGTTAATTAAAGGTAACATCTTTCGAGTTTATATTTATAGTGTCATTAAATCAATTGTAACGCATTTTGCGTTTATTTGTATAACTTCAAGGAATATAGATTGATAAACAAATCGGAATTACTCAGTGCGCATATTGGATCAATAGTTCTTAAACTAGCTATTCCTAATATGCTCACAATGTCTGTGTGGATTATTACTTTCATTATAGAAGGCTTTTACATTGGACAACTCGGGGTGATACCCCTAGGCGGCTTGGCCTTGGGCTTTCCCATGCTCTTTTTGCTCTTAATGCTATCAGCTGGAACAATAGGTGGTGCCATTTACCGGTTTAGTGGCTCAAAAGCTTGGCGCTAATAATGTTCAGGCAGCGGAAGAGATTGCATTAAGTGGTCTAATATTTACATTTGGTCTAGGTATACTATTTGCCGTTATTTTTTTAGTATTCGGTGAGGTAATTTATATAAGCCTTGGGGCTAGTAAGAAAGTTTTAGAAGAAGTTTTGAAATACTCTAACGTTCTCTTCGCTGGGTCATTTACCATCTGGGTTGCAAATGGTATGGCTGGCTTAGTGAGAGCAACAGGCAACATGTTCATTGCTTCACTTTTCTTAGGTATTGGGTCATTGGTTCAAATAATATTGGGAGCAATATTCATATTTGGCATAGGCCCTATACAGAGCATGGGTATTGCAGGATCATCATTTTCCATTGTTATAGGAAATGGGATAGCTGCCTTTTGTTTGCTATTTTGGCTTATGCACAAAAGTGACGCATTAAAGCTAAGGATATCAATCCGGTTTTTTAATCCTAATAGCATAATTTCTATTATTAAATTAGGATCTTTAGCGTCAATAAATGCATTTTGCACTTGGGGGTCAGTTGTTGTCATAACTGCGTACATGACAAATTTTGGCGTTAAGACACTCGCAGGCTATGGCGTTGGGGCACGTTTGGAATTTCTTATTATTCCAATTGTTTTTGGCTTTGGAGCAGCATCGACTGCTTTAATAGGGATAAATATTGGTGCTGATAAATTAAAGAGGGCTTTAAACATTGGATGGGTTGCTACTCTTTATAGTGCTTTGGCTGCTGGCTTAATAGGGTTCGGTGCCTATTTCTACCCTAGTTTTTGGTCTAATGCATTTACATCTGACCAGAATGCTCAGGAAGTATGCAAAACTTACTTAGAAATTGTTGGTCCTTTCTATATCTTTTTTGCTAGTGGGTTATTGTTTATATTTTGCATCTCAGGGTGCGGGAAGAGTTCTCTGGCCTGCTATAGCAGCAATTATTCGTTTATTGGCCGTTATAATAGGCAGTATCATTGTTTCAAGATACACTACAGGTTCCGTTAATTATTACTTTTCGCTCATATCTTTTGCATTTCTTGTTCAAGCGCTAATAACATCTGGAGCGATATATCTTGGCGCTTGGAATAGAAAAACAATACCTAAAGAAGAAACTATAAGATAAATTATATCTGTATTAAACTTATCAAATAATAGTACTTTGGATCTATGCACAAATTTATTTGTATAAGTGGTTGTACAGCCTCGGGGAAATCTTCTTTTGCCATTGAGCTTGCTGATTATTTTGAAAGCCCTGTGATAATCAATGCCGATGCTCTACAAGTGTATGATTGTTGGAAAATACTTACAGATCGCCCAACAGAAAAGAAGACAATGCATGATCTTTATGGTCATGTTTCATATACTGTTAATTATAGCGTTGGAGATTGGATCAAAGACGTTAAAAATATTTTCGATCTATATTCAAAAAACTCAAAAACGTTTATTTTTGTTGGTGGTACAGGATTATATTTTAACGCATTATTAAACGGTTTGTCACAAATTCCTCAAATCCCAGAAGAGATCAGAGATTTTGCAAATTCATGTGATCTTTCTTTTTTCTTAAAGGGTTTAAATGTTAATGATCCAGATATTTTAGAGAAAATAGATACCAATAACAAACGAAGAGTTCAAAGAGCATGGGAAGTGCTAGAAGCGACCGGCAAGAGTATATTATATTGGCAAAGCAAAAATACGCCCCCATTAATTTCTGCATCAAACGCAACTTTATTATTGGTTGAATTAGAAAAAGAGTGTTTGGCTAATAGGATAAGTAATAGGGTCAATCATATGTTAGAGTGTGGTGTTATAAAAGAAGTAGAGCAAGTCTATAACACTTGTTGGGATAAAAAATTACCTTTTGCAAAAGCAATAGGCGCAGAAGAGATAGTTAGTTACTTAAAAGGGGAAATAAGTTTTGAAAAACTATTCCAAAATATTGCCCTTAAGACACGCCAATTTGCAAAAAGACAAAGAACTTGGCAAAGAAATTATATGAAAAACTGGAGCCCCATTAATACTCTTGAATTGAATAGGTTAGATATCAAAAAAATAGTTAAAAAAGTAAAAGCAAACAATTAATTCGTTGCACTCTACATTAATAAATAATAACTATAACCTAGTGCCCCAATGAAATTTAAGAGATGATAAAGCGTTACTCTAGGCCAGAAATGATAAAAGTATGGTCACAGCAAGAAAAGTATAAAATTTGGTTTGAGATCGAAGCATATGCTTGCGAAGCTATGGAAAGTATAAGCCTTATTCCTAAGGGAACAACGAAAAATGTGTTGAAGGCTAGTGGTATAGATTATGAGATTGATGAAATTGATGCCATTGAAAAAATAACAAAGCATGACGTAATTGCTTTTCTTACATATCTTTCAAAGTTTGTTGGAGAGAGCTCAAGATTTGTTCACCAAGGTTTAACGTCTTCTGATGTACTTGACACATGTTTCAACATACAATTGGTTAACGCATCTAACTATCTTGAAAAAGGCTTACAAGACTTGTTAGATGTTATAAAGGTAAGAGCTTTCGAACATAAAAATACTATTTGTATAGGGCGCAGTCATGGGATATTTGCAGAGCCAACAACTTTTGGTCTAAAACTCGCGCAGGCTTACGCCGAAATGAAAAGAAATCTTTTGAGATTACAGAATGCTAAGATAGAAATTTCAACTGGCGCACTATCTGGTGCTGTTGGAACTTTTGCAAACATTGATCCTAAGGTGGAGGCAATGGTATGTAAAAAACTTAATCTCTTTCCGGAAACAATATCAACCCAAATCATTCCTAGAGATAGACACGCAATGTTTTTTTCTGTATTGGCAATTATAGCCTCCTCTATCGAAAGGATAGCAACAGAAATTAGACATTTGAGTAGATCTGAAGTGCTTGAAGCGGAAGAGAACTTCTCAGAAGGCCAAAAAGGTTCAAGCGCTATGCCACATAAGAGAAATCCAGTACTTACAGAAAACCTCACTGGTTTAGCAAGATTAGTTAGGATGGCCGTAATCCCCGCACTTGAAAATATTACACTTTGGCATGAAAGAGATATTTCTCATAGCTCCGTAGAAAGAAATATTGGTCCAGATACAACTATTACGTTAGATTTTGCTATCACACGTCTTACAAAAGTTATAAAGGATCTGCGTGTTTATCCAGAAAATATGAAAAGGAATATGGAAAAATCTAAAGGTCTTTACAATTCACAGCAGTTATTACTTATGTTGACCCAGAAAGGAGTTAGCCGTGAGGATGCTTATGCTAACGTACAAAAAGTTGCAATGAAGGTTTGGAACTCAGAAAATTTGGACTTCATAGAAGAAGCTCAAAGAGATAGTTTTATAAAGTCACATATAAATGAAAATGAGCTATTGGAGATTTCTAAACTGGAGTATCATACAAAATTTGTTGACTTTTTATTTAAGAGAGTTTTTGGCACCAAATAATGACTATAAAAAAAAAGAAAAAACTTTATGAAGGCAAGGCGAAGATTTTGTACTCTACTGGAAATTCCTATAGCTTAATCCAGCATTTCAAGGATGAAGCAACTGCCTTTAATGCAAAAAAAAAGGAGGTAATAGAAGGTAAGGGAGTTCTAAATAATTTTTTGTCAGAATTTTTTATGCAAAAACTTAATTCTGTTAATGTTCCAACCCACTTTATTAGAAGATTAAATATGCGCGAGCAATTAGTAGAAAAGTGTGACATCATACCTTTAGAAGTAGTCGTCCGAAATATTGCAGCTGGCTCCTTATCAAAAAGATTGGGCATAGAGGAAGGTAAACGCTTACCCAGACCATTAGTGGAGTTTTACTACAAGGATGACAGTCTAAATGATCCATTGGTTACTGAAAGTCAAATAAGTACTTTTGAGTGGGCTACAGAAACAGAGCTAGGAGAGATATTTGAGATAGCCTTAAGAACAAATGATTTTCTATGTGGCCTGCTTTCTGCAGTTAATCTGACACTTGTAGACTTCAAGATTGAAATCGGTAGAAGCTTCAGATCAGAGGGCGAAAAACTTATTATTGCTGATGAAATAAGTCCTGATACCTGTCGTCTATGGGACTCAAAAACAAAAAAACGCCTCGATAAAGATGTTTTTAGATTGAATGAAGGTAGTATTTCAATTGCATACACTGAAGTAGCGGATAGATTTGATTTATTACCAAAAAATGTGAGAAGTGCTGTACGATGACCCTTAATGAAGAAGTTTTCAAATTCAAAGTTGAGGTTATTCTTAAAAAAGGTGTTCTTGACCCACAAGGAGAGGCTATCAAGCAATCTATCAACATAAATAATCTAGGAAATATTTTGGATGTAAAACAAGGAAAGCTCTTTGAATTAACGGCATCATCAAAAAATAGGGAGCAAGCTATTAAGGAAGTAGAAAGAATCTGTGCAGATTTGCTTACTAATTCCGTAATTGAAGAATTTAAATATTATGAGGTTTCAGAATAATAAAGTGCGGAGTCATAGTTTTTCCTGGTTCTAATTGTGACAAAGATTGTCAAAGAGCTTTTGAAATATTCCCTGAATTTGATGTCAAAATGATCTGGCATAAAGAGACAACCCTTCCAAAAGTTGACCTCGTTGTACTTCCAGGAGGGTTCTCCTATGGTGACTATCTCAGATGCGGAGCGATAGCGGCAAAATCTCCTATTATGAAAGCTGTTAAAAACTTTTATGAGATTGGGGGATTTATTATCGGAATTTGCAATGGGTTTCAAATTTTAACAGAAACAAAGATATTACCGGGAGCATTAATACCAAATACTAATCAAAAATTTATTTGTAAGGACCAAGATTTGATTGTGGCAAACAATAAAACATTTTTTACCTCTAATTTTGAGCACAATAAAACTATTTCAATTCCTATAGCGCATCATGACGGTCAGTATTTCTTAAATGGCCCAGAAATTGAGGAATTAGAACAAAATGAAGGAATTGTTTTAAAGTATAGAGACAATCCAAATGGTTCAATCAAAGATATCGCAGGAGTTTGCTCAAAAAACAAGCGCGTTATCGGAATGATGCCACATCCAGAACGAGCAGTTGATAAGGAGTTAGGTAGCATTTCGGGATTAAGGATGTTTGAGTCAGTAATATCAAATTTCTAATTGAAGTAATTACTCTTTCTTTTAATTAAATGGCCTAAGCTTTTAATTGATTATGCTTTCTTTTCATCATGTCTTTAGCTGTTTCAACGGCAACAGCAGCATCTCTACAATATGCGTCAGCGCCAATTGATTTGCTAAATTCTTCGTTCAAAGGCGCCCCACCAACTAACACCATGTACTTATCTCTTAATCCTTTTTCAACTAAGGTATCAATTACCACCTTCATATAGGGCATAGTTGTTGTCAATAACGCAGACATACCCAAAAAATCTGGTTCCTCTTCCTCTAGCGCTGTTAAGTAGTTTTCAACAGGATTATTTATTCCTAAGTCTCTAACCTCAAAGCCTGCACCTTCCATCATCATGATTACAAGGTTTTTTCCAATATCGTGTATATCACCCTTTACTGTGCCAATCACAAGCTTTCCTAAGCGCGGCGCACCTGTTTCTGCTAACAAAGGCTTAAGAATTGCCATTCCTGCCTTCATGGCATTGGCTGCTAATAAAACTTCCGGTACGAATAATATGCCATCACGAAAGTCTTCTCCAACTATCCGCATGCCTTCTACTAATGCTTTTGTTAAAACATCATAAGGTTGCCATTTTCTCTCCAAAAGGATGTTTACACCTTCAACGATCTCATCATTAAGACCGTCATATAAATCATCGTGCATTTGGAGAACGAGCTCATCGTCGCTAAGCTCACTAAGAATAATTTCTTCGTCAATATCTTCTTCGTCAGACATACCAAACCTCCACTAAGAGACTCAATTTTCTCCAGTGTTCACGAAAATTTTAATTTGGTCAATCATAGATTTTAACCCGTTTGATCTTTGTGAAGAAAGGTGAGCATTTAAGCCTAATTTCTCAAACTCTGCCCTTGGATCAACGGCTTGTGCTTCGACAAGTGTTTTGCCTTTATATAGGCTTAAAAGAATAGCGATTAAGCCCTTAACTATGAGAGCATCAGAGTCTCCTTCTATATTAAATACTTTAGAACTGTTAGATATGTTCCAATTCATATCTAGCCATACCTGACTTGCGCAACCATTTACCTTATTTTTGTCTGTTTTCATTTCATCCGGGAGGGAGACCTGCTTTCCTAAATCAATTATATATCCATATCTATCTTCCCACTCACTAAATAGATCGAGGTCTTCCTTAATTTGATCAAAATTCATGTGTATATTCCTCAATAACTTTATAGTGTTATAAGATGTAGCCCATTGTCATTGAATGTAAGAGATATTTCACCATTTTTTAGTTTCAATGCATCTTCACCAAAAATTTTGAACCTCCATCCCTCTAAAGCTCTCACATTTGGATTTTCATGTCGTGCAATCATTTCAATATCCTTTGAACTGGCAATTAATTTTGTTGCCACATTATGACAAGAGGCATTAAATTTAAGAAGAACCTTCAAAAGCTCAACGAGGGCTAACTGGCTCGAAGATAAGGGGATATATTGATAGTCCTCGATAGGCTCGTCAGGTAACGACTTAGAGCTTTTTATACACTCTAAAATACCTTTTGCAATCCATTCAGTTTTTAACGCCTTAGATGGTAATCTAGAGCTATAAAGATCTTGAAGTTTTTTTGGTCTCTGAGAAGCTATTTGAATTATTTCTTCATCTTTTAAAATATGTCCTCTTGGCAAATCCCTTTTCTGCGCTTCATTTTCCCTAAACGAAGAAATGCTCTTTATAATTTTAACAAAATCTTGATCTTTCCTTCGAAGCCTTATCTTTTTCCAAGACTGGTCTGGATCAGTGGAATACGTTTTAGGGTTTTTAAGAATATCAAATTCTTCTTTTACCCAAGAAAGCCTATTAGAGTTATTTATTTCATCTTTAAGCTTTTCATAAATAGTTCTTAAATAAGTTACATCAGTTAAGGCATAATTGATCTGCTTATCTGAAAGTGGTCTCTTTGACCAATCTGTAAACCTGCTAGATTTATCTATTTTTTTCTCTACAATTTGATTTACTAAAGTCTCATAAGCAACTTGATCACCAAAGCCGCAAACCATAGCAGCGATTTGAGTATCGAATATAGGTTTTGGGAGTACACCTGTTTTATTGAAAAAGATTTCTAGATCCTGCCTTCCTGAATGCAGAACTTTTAAAACACCTTCATTTGCTAAAAGGTCAAAAAATGGTTTTAGGGATAGTTTTTCTGATAGTGGATCTATTAACGCAAAACTGTCTTTACCTTTTTCAGGATAAGCAATTTGAATTAGACATAGTTTAGCGTAATAAGTCTTATCACGCATAAACTCCGTATCAATGGTTACATAGGGATAATTTGCGGCCGCCAAACAAAAAGCCTCAAGATCCTGAGTAGTATCAATTATTGACACGTAATTCCCTTTATAGTTTTAATTGTGCACTATCCCTCTTAGAAACTCTTTCATACCAATCCCTCAAACCGGTCATTAAATCAGGTATTGGCTCTTTGATTGCTCTCGTAAAATCAACAGCAACAAACGCCCATATATCGGCTGCCGTAAACCTATCTGAGCACAAAAAAGATTTACCACTTAATTGGTGGTTTAATATTTCAAAGTATGATTTAACCCTTTCTCTTCCCCTAATTGCTAATTCTGGAATTTGTTCATAATTTTTTGGACCGGTAATAGCTCTACTTTTCATAGCTTTAGAAGTATTTCTTAAACAATCTGCAATTGCTATAAATAAATTACTTTCAACGTCATTAATTAGGTTTATTATTTGTCCCTTTTCTTCGTTTGTGCTTCCAAGTAGATTTATTTCCGGGAACTCTTGCTCAAGATAAACACATATAGAAAGACTGTGATAAAAGATGTTGTTTTCTTTAGAAACTAAGACAGGAACTGTATTTCGTGGATTAATTTTTGAAAACCAATCCTCCATTTGTTCTGAATTTCTTAAATCAACATTCTTAGTTTCGATATTGATTTTTTTTTCTTGGATAAACATACGAACCCTACGAGGGCTTGGCGCAGTATTACAATCATAAAATATCATCTTTTTCCTATAAAATTGATAATTTGAAATTTTTTGTTTTATTATATAATTAAAATTAAAATTTGTCTTGAATAGTTAATAAGAGGTCTTGCAATGAAGGATTACTGGCAGAATTATATAGATGGAAAATTTGTTGATGGTGGTGCGGGTGTAATTCAAGTAGATAACCCAGGTACAGGAGAGAAATTAGCTGACCAAGCAATTGCGGATAATGCTGACGTTGATAAGGCTGTTTCTGCCGCGAAAAGGGTTCATGAAAGCGGTTTTCTAACAAATATGCGACCGGTGGAACGTGCAAGAATGGTAAAAAAAATCGGTGCATATTTAGAAGACAATTTAGAAGAAATTGCTCCATTATTGTCTATGGAAGCCGGTAAAACACTTTTTGAAGCCAAATTTGAGGTAACAAATGCTGCTAGATACTTTGAATATTATGGGAACCAGGCCGAAACGCTAGAAGGTCGTTCAATACCTCTTGGATCAGCATACTATGATTTTACTTCCTATGAACCTTACGGTGTGTCTGCTCAAGTCATTCCTTGGAATTTCCCAATGGAGATGACAGCGAGATCTTTGTCTACTGGTTTAACAACGGGGAATGCGTGTGTAATTAAATCTCCAGAACTTACACCGATAACCCAATATTTCTTTGCCAAAGCTGCAGAAGCGGCAGATTTTCCGGCTGGAACTGTAAATATTATTTGCGGAATAGGCGGTACTGCTGGTGAATATTTATGCTCTCATAAAAATATCAACCAAATAGCTTTTACAGGCTCAGTTAGAACGGGATCTGCTATTGCAACGGCGGCCGCAAAAAATATAGTACCCACTGTATTAGAACTCGGTGGAAAATCAGCGGGGATTGTTTATCACGATGCTTCAATGACTAACTTGAGAGAAAATATCAGGAAAGGCATTTTCTTCAATGCAGGACAAGTTTGCTCAGCAATGTCACGATTAGTAGTTCATGAGAAAATTTATGACGAAGTTGTTGGTTTAGCAGAAGACGTCGCAAAGAATATGTCTGTGGGAATAGGTATTGAAAGAGACCAGTTCGCAAATAATATGGGAGCTATGATCTCCTTAAAACAACGAGATAGAGCGGTTTCAATCTGTGATGAAGCTCAAAAGCAGGGAGCAAAGGCTGTAACCGGTGCAAGAAAACTAAATAATAAAGGATTTTTCCTAGAACCTACAGTTTTTGCCGATGTTGATCAGGATATGGAAATAGCTCAAACCGAAATATTTGGACCAGTGCTATCAATACTTAAATTTAAAGATGATGACGAAGCCATAAGTATCTCGAACGGAACTGAATACGGTCTTGTAGGCGGTGTATTTACTAAAGACCTTGACAGAGCTATGCATTGTGCACAAAAAGTCAGAGCAGGCCAATTCTTTGTAAATGAGTGGTTTGCTGGTGGTGTTGAAACACCGTTTGGGGGATATGGAAAGTCTGGATATGGAAGAGAGAAAGGACGAGAAGCGCTCCTAAATTATGTCCAAACAAAAAATATTGCGATAAAATTAGGAGCTAGTTAAACACTGCTTTAAAATATAAAGTGATTTTCCCTGATAATATTCCCTTAAACCCTTTAACAAAAGGTCAACTATGGATATCTCATTATCCCGGCAAGAGAGACATCGGGAATAAGGCTATTAAAGCAGAGATGGATTTATTAGAACTTAAAAAAAGAAAAATAGACATTGTTGTATCACTTTTAGAGAGAAAAGAGTTAGCGGCATTACAGATTGCAAACCTTTTCGAACTTATAAAGAAACATAACTTTAGTCACTACTATTTTCCTATCAAAGACAAGTCTGTACCAAAAAATAAAGTACAATTACATCGCTTTCTTGAAAATTTGTGCAATGAAATTCAGAAAGATAAAAACATTCTTATACATTGTAATGCCGGACTTGGGAGATCTGGTCTTATTGCCGCTTTATTATGCAAAAAGCTTGGTATCGTAGAGGAGCCTATTTCCTTTATTCGGCAATATCGTCCTGGCGCCATAGAGACAAGAGAACAAGAAAAACTGGTATCATCTCTTGATCTAGTTTGATAATTGGTGTTTTTTAATATAAATAGAAAACTAGATACATAGGAAAAAATATGGGTGATTTTGGTCTTATTTTTGGAGGGTTATTAAACGGGCTTCCCTTTCTTATTAGCCATTTTGTAACGTCAGTTATCGTGCTGTTAATCGGCGTAATCATCTATCTATTCATTACGCCAATGAAAGAAATAGCTTTAATTAGACAAAAAAATACTGCCGCCGCTATTAGTTTTTCTGGTGCTTTAATTGGTTTAGCTCTACCACTTGCAAGCTCTCTATCCGCTAGTGGATCAATCTATGAGATCATCGTATGGGGATTTGTAGCAATAATTATCCAGCTTTTTTGCTTTAAAGCCGTTGACATCTTAATAAATGATCTTCCAAAGAGAATTGAAAATGGTGAGATTTCTTCGTCTATTCTTTTATTTTCTATAAAAATATCAGTCGCGCTATTAAATAGTGCAGCAATCTCTGGATAAATATGAGATTCATTAGTAATGGATTTTATTTTTTAATTGCAATTATAGCGATACTATGGTCGTTCGTATCGTCATTCGAAAAAGACGGTTTATCAAGGCCTAAATCTGATAGCTTTTCAAACAAAAATATTACATCAATTAAGACAATTGAGTATTCCAAAAATATGAATACACCTACAAGTAATAAAAAAAATCTTCGATCTCTTCCAAAATTTACAATTCAATCAGAAAGTAAGATTCGCCGTCAAGGTGGGTCTGGAACAGCATTTTATGTTGGTCAAGATACTTGGGTTACCGCAAGGCATGTTATAAATCAATGCCCAAAAGTTATGATGTCATTTGGAAAAAAACAAATGATAATAAAAGATATTTATATCCATCCCAATTCAGATTTGGCAATTTTCAAGAATAAAGAAGATATAGATCTCCCCTATTTTGAAATCACTAGATATAAAGAAGAAGCTTTTTCCTCAGGATACCCAGCAGGAAATCCTGGTGATTTAGCATTAAATTATCTTGGACACGTAGGATTAGAAAACAAGTCATATGGAGTTTTTGAAAGAGGCCTTGTTTATAGCATCACAGACAGATCACCATTCAGTCTTAACTCAATTGGTGGCCTCAGTGGAGGACCGGCTTTTTCTAAAGACAATAGATTAAGTGGAATACTAGTCGCTGAAAATGCTAGAAGAGCCCTTGCTATATTAGTAGAAAATAAGTCATTATTCGAGCTTTTAGAAGAAACAAATATGCTTGCAACTTCAATTGAAAGTAACAATAGTGTTAATTTGATAACTACAAATAAAAATTTTTCATCAAATGGAAAAACGTTGCGAAAACAGGGGGTTATTCGCAAAATTTACTGTTTATTTTAAATCAATTATGGGGTGACTTAATGATAGAAAAAATAGTAGAAATTAAAGTTTCTGAAAAACAAAAAATGCCTACATTTGTTGTGTACCCAAGCAACGATAATCTATATCCCGTTGTTATTCTGTTAATGGATGCTCCTGGTATCAGGCAGGAACTTCACGACATGGCGTCCAGAATAGCTGCTTGCGGTTACTACGTACTATGTCCTAACCTCTATTATAGAACAACTAAGCCTTTTGAATGGAATAAACCAAACCTTAATTTTATCGAAGGTTACTCTCCCGAAGCCTCACGAGAATTGATGTTTAAAAATATGGATAACCTATCTAATGATCTAGTTTTAGAGGACATAGATCACATGATTAAATTTTGTGAAAATCAAAATAACGCCAAAAACAGTTCTATTGGATTAGTTGGATATTGCATGAGTGGACCCTTTGCTTTCTATGCAGCTGGAAAATTAACAGAAAAAATTGCAGCAGCGGCCTCTATACATGGTGTAAAGTTGGTAACAGAGAGCGAAGACTCCCCTCATCTATTTACTAATAGTGTAAAAGGTGAGCTATATTTTGGCTGTGCAGAAACAGATAGCTATGCTCCATTAGAAATGATAAATGCTCTGGAAAAACATCTTTCTGCAACTTCAGTTGACTATAAAATTGAGATATTTCCAAAAACTCATCATGGGTTTGCATTTCCAAATAGAGGTCAACTATATCACAGGAAGCATGCCGAAACCCACTGGTTTAGAATACTTGATCTATTTTCTAGAAACTTAAAATAGGTTCTCTTGATGAACTCCGAACAGATTTTATTAGTGGCAATTTTTTGTTTACTTTTCTCTTTGTTGCTTTGGGGAAAATTTCGTTATGATTTAGTTGCTTTTTCCATTCTCATAATATCTGTAGCTATTGGTGTTGTTCCGTACAATAATGCGTTTGATGGTTTTGCTCACCCGGCAACTATTATCGTTGCATTAGTATTAATTGTATCAAAAGGCTTGGTTAACTCCGGAGCAATTTTTTTTATTGGCCAAAAAATATCTGCACTTGGGAAAAATCTGTGGGGACATATATCAATTATAGGTTTTGTAGGTGCTATTCTCTCGGCTTTCATGAATAACGTCGCAGCACTTGCGCTCTTAATGCCCATAGATATAAATAAAGCTAGAGCATCTAATTGGGCACCAAGAAAGACACTAATGCCCTTATCTTTCGCAACAATTCTTGGAGGTATGGCTACCCTGATAGGTACGCCTCCTAACATAATAATATCAAGCATTCGTTATGAGCACACCGGTGAACCCTTTAAAATGTTTGACTTTTTTCCAGTTGGAGGAATAACAGCAATAATTGGGCTTGCATTTGTCGCCTTAATTGGCTGGCGTTTAATACCAAAGACCTCACAAAATGATGACGCAGGGAAAGAATTAATAGAGATAGCTTCATATGTATCAAATTTAACAGTATCACGAAATTCACTTATATTAGGAAAAAATCTTCATGAGATTTATGGGGCAGCAGAAAAATGTGATACTGCAGTACTGGGTATAATAAGGAATTCGATAAGAATAGATAAAGGTAGTCGAAATTTAAAAATAGAGGAAAATGATCAACTTATAATAGATGCAACCCCAGAGTCTTTAGATGAATTTCGATCGATACAAAAACTTGAATTCCCCTTTAAAAAAGATCGGATCTTAGCTGAGTCAGATAATTATATCCCTATTGAAGTTGTCGTTACAGACACGTCTCGTTTATTAAATACGTCTGCAATTAAAGTTGGATTAGCTTGGCGAAAAGCTGCTGTGTTACTTGGAATATCAAGAAAAGGACGCCCCATAAGAAAACAAATTCGGAGAACAATAATAAGAGAAGGCGATATGCTTTTGATTCTTGTGCCCAAAGAGAGCTTTAATGAGGTAATTAATTGGATTGGGTGCCTTCCTCTCGCAGAACGAGGCTTAAACATTACTGATACAAGCAAGATGACCGCAGCTCTTAGTATTTTCTTTGTTGGCCTGATATTCGCAAGCATTGGCCTTTTTAAGTTACCCATTGTTTTGGGCTTAGTGATAATATTATACTGCCTTACTAAAATAGTACCTCCTAGAGATATTTATTCTAGTGTGGAATGGCCCGTAATTATCCTTTTAGCCTCTGTTATACCTTTAGGAGCGGCCCTTGAGAGTAATGGCACAACAGAAATAATAGTCCAGATTTTTACAAAATATGCGTCATCAATGGAACCATGGTTGATTATCGCAATAATTATGATTATTACCATGACACTATCGGATATCTTAAATAATACTGCTACGACTTTAGTTATTGCACCTATAAGCATACAATTAGCGCAAACACTAAATTTAAATACAGATACGTTTCTTATGGCAGTTGCAGTATCAGCATCATGTGCTTTTCTAACTCCGATTGGACATAAAAATAATACCATAATCTTGGGGCCTGGCGGCTATAGGTTTGGGGACTACTGGAGAATGGGTTTAGTTCTAGAAGTCCTTATTATTATAACAAGTATTCCGCTACTTTTGATATTTTGGCCTATCAATTAAAATAGTAATCTAGTGTAAGCTCTATCAAATCTTGATGCCTGTAGGGATATAATTGCTCAGTATTATTATAGCTATCAAAGGAAATAAATTTGCTACCAATATTGATGCTGTCACTTAACTCATAGACCGCTGATATCGATGAAAAACTCCCATTATCTCCCAAAATATTTGCATGCTGCAATGAAATATCTAAAAGATCGTTATACAATCTCCAATCAAACCTTAAACTATATCCATATTCATTCCGCTTATTCACCATCTGCGCACTGTGATCATGAATGTATGTACTAGCTAATTCAATGTTTATGTTCAAATCCCTAAGACCAGAATAATCAGCGCCTAAGGAAAATTCAGTCACCTCATTTTTAGACCAAGGGCCTATCAAAGGGTTGGAATAAGGAAATCTTTTTCCCTTTTTATGAGAGGTATCGAATTTAAGAACGAAGTCTGAAATCGCAATATTACCGTTTAAACCCAAGAAAGCTATTCTATCCTGCTGAGTGCTAAGCGTAGTTACATTTCCTGACACAGAGGAACTCAATGTTGATAACTGCTTATTATTATATTCTCCTAAGGAAAAATCCAATTCAAAGCCCGATAAAAGGATTTTATTTCTTAAGGCGAAACTTATATTATATTGCACAGGAGAAACATCGGTAATTATTGACGCACCTAAAAAAGCAGCTTCAGGATCAAATGCCGTTCCAGATCTTGCAACTTTATTTCTTTTTTCATCCAAAAAAACAATAATCTCTTGCTTTAACGAACCAATATTGTAGCCAGCTAATATGGAAGGAATATTTAATCTTATTTCATCCAGATCCTGCAGCCCAATAGTAGATAGATCTCTTGGATTAGTAATATCACTTGAAATTAGTAAGTTTGACTCTCCTCTCGCAATTATTTGATTCCCAACTCTTAACCAAAGTCCATCGATTGGATAAAAGTCAATGTATAAATCTCTTAACTTAAAATCAGCAGCTGTAGGACCATAAGAGTACGTAGAGCTTTCAAAATACCCCCAGTCCCAATTGACGTCACCAGAGAACTTGAAGTTAATAACTTCCG
>CACBAM010000016.1 GCA_902537215.1 uncultured Alphaproteobacteria bacterium | reverse complement strand
TCTATTAATAGTAAGTTTGGCTATGTTACCACTAACCGAATAAAGAATTTTGTCAGAATTTTTCATCAACTAATCATAACCCTTCTTGATGATAAAAGCGACGTTAACTGATACAAAGATTAGTTTTTGGTTATCAGAGTATTTAAATCCTTATTCTGATCGGCAGAGGAGGTGTATGTTACATAAAATGATGATAGTATGATCAATGCAGCGCCTATAGTGAACCATAAACTAATTGTTTCTCCAAAGAAAATAAATCCTATACAGGATGCCCAAACTATTTGGACATAGGAGATAGGTTGAGTAATTGTAATAGGAGCCAGCTTTAGAGCCATGGTCATTGTGAAATGTCCGGCAGTGGCAAAAAATGCCACAATACCCAAAAATAATACTTCTTGAAGGCTTGGGGTTACCCAAAAAGCTATTGCAAATGGAGCTAAGGTAAGGGTCACAATGAAGTTCAGTGCAACAAGAATTTCCAAAGTGCTCTCTGTTGCTGATAATTTTTTTGCTAATATATATGATCCAGCAAAAAACAGTGTAGCTATTATCATCGATAACTGACCTATCGCTATTCCACTAGTTGTGGGTCTTATAATTATAACCATGCCTATCATGCAAACAACTAATGCACCAATAATACTCATAGAAAAGGTTTCCTTTAAAAAAATAAATGCAGCTATTGAAACAAAAATTGGAGTTATATAGCCTATTGCAGTAACTTCAGAGACGGGAATTCTCGCCATTGCAAAAAACCAAAGAATTACTCCAAAACCGTGAGCTAAACCCCTAAACCAATAAACCCGTCTATTGCTTCTATTTCGTTCTAAAATGAACATTTTTAGTATTAATGGAATAAAGAATAGCGTGCTAATTATGTATCGAATAAATGCAGCTACAGGCGCAGGAATATCACTACCAATATATCTTACTATGCCCGTAACAATCGCAAAAAGCAGTGTAGTAACTACCATCCAAAAAATTGCCTGTAGATTTTTCATTTATCTTCTTTCTGCTTTGTTGTTATTCTTTTTTACACAAATGGTCAAAGTTTAATATTAGGGGTAACAATGTGTGGAAGGTTTGTACTTTCAAATTTTACAGATGTTAAAGACTTTCATAATGTTTTAATTGAACCGTCCTACAATATTGCCCCCTCACACTACACATTAATTTTAAATCAGGAGATGAGGCCAGATTTTTTAGAGTGGGGTTATTCTCCTATTTGGGCAAAAAAGCCCATGAATCTAATAAATGCTAAATATGAAAGTTTGGATATTAAACCGAGTTTTAAGAATTATGAAACTTGCGTATTTGTCGCGGATGGGTGGTTTGAATGGCAAAAAAACTCTACGGGTGAAAAGCATCCAATATTAATTCATGCTAATAATGAAATTTTTTATTTTGCCGGTATTAAAAATGCTTCTGGAGCAGCTATAGTCACGATTGATGCCCACCCAAGCTTGGCTAATATTCACCACAGACAGCCTATGCTCTTAGACCGGATGGAAATATCTCATTGGCTTACAAACAGGCAAAGAATTTCTTCCTCTAATTTATTAAAAAACATTAAGTCTCACCCAGTCAGCAAATATGTTAATTCTCCAATAAATAATGACCAAAGATGCATTTTGGAAACGCATATGGAAAGATGAAAATTATTTTTACAGTATTTTCTTTAACGTTTCAGTAAAACGTTCAAAATCAGTTGAATTATTCCATAAGTGAGGTGTAATTCTTAAATTGCCACCTCTTTCAGAAACAAATATTTGGTTTTCTGCTAAAGTTTCAAGAATATTTTTTGGAGCTTTAGAAGGCAGTTTTGCACCTATAAAATGAGGGCCTCTGTTTTCAGGCCTTGGAATTTGCAACCCCAAATCGCTAAGCTTTTTACAGAGATTAAGATTGGAGTTATAGAGAGTGCTCTGAATGTTGGGTATACCCCATTTCTGTATTTGACGCAGCGACTCTAGTACACCGGGAATAAGAGAAAAATTTGATCTTTGCCCCATATCATACCTTATTGCTCCAGGTTCATAATAATCCTGGTAATCGACGAGGTTTGCAAAATCCTTACTGTTTTTTCTAGTTATCCAGCCTTCTTCAAGTGGCTCCCCATTATGGAATTTAGGAGAAACATAAAGAAATCCAGTTGAGTAGGGGCCAAGCATCCACTTATAATTTGCTACAATTGCAAAAGCAGGATCTATTTTACTTAGGTCTATATCAAAAGCACCTGCTGATTGCGTAAGATCAATAACAAGTTCGGTTTTACATTCTAAGCATTTTGCTTTCACTTTTTCTAAATCTATCAATGATCCATTTGTCCATAATACATTTGCAGTGGCGCAAACGCTAACCCGTTCATCTAAAGCGTCGATTATATAATCTGTGGCTGCTTCACCATCAGGGACATTTACAGTTTTGATCTCAGCACCTTTTTGCTCAGCAATGCGCCGCCATGGATAGACATTAGATGGAAACTGATCAGATAGAACAAGTATTTTTGAGCCCGCTGAAATTTGTAAATTTTTTGCGGCAGTCTGAACACCATAAGAAGCAGATGGAATAATAGCTATATTGGTTCCAACTGTATGCATAAGGTTTGAAAATAAATCTCGAGCCTCTTCTATATCATCAAAAAAATTGCTTATCTTGAGTTTCCAGGGATTGGCTTTTAAACGACTTCCGCTATCTATAGCAGTGACGACACTGTTCAAAAGTGGGGACATGTATGCGGTGTTTAAATATGCGACGTCTTCAGGAATATCAAAAAGATGTCTTTGGCAAGGGATCATGTGTTCTTGTTTAAATTAGGATAGTGCTGCAATGCCCTCAGCCGCTTTTTTAAATGCGCTATCAGTTTTCTGAAGATCTTCTTCGGTAAGCGCAAGGTGTGTATAAAGTTTGGCATCGGCTTTGAGTATTCCGAGTTCTCTAACTATTTGATTGAAAGTTTTTGAATATTCAGCTTTATTTTTCTTTGTATCACGGTAATTAATAACAGGTGTTTCAGAAAAAATTATATCGAAAAGTGTAGGATCACCAACAATTTGAAACTCTATATTATTACTATTAAGATGTTTTGTAATGCTATCGATTAAAAACTGCCCGTTTTCTCTTATCTTATTATAAGCACCATCTCTTCTAAGTATTTCCATCGTTTTTAAACCAGCTACTGCTGCCAATGGGTTTCCACTAAGGGTACCGATTTGGAAAGTAAACTTTTCTTCGCCAACAATATTTTTATCAAAATGATTCATAATTTCTTTCTCACCGGCAATAGCCGCCAGAGGTAAGCCACCTCCAATGATCTTCCCAAGTGTGCATAAATCAGGCACTACGCCGTACAGCTCTTGTGCACCGCCGTAGGCTAGCCTAAAACCAGTTACTATTTCGTCAAAAATCAAAAGCGCACCAATTTTTTTTGTTTCAGCCTTCAGATGCTCTAAAAATCCTTTTATTGGCGGAATAATTCTTTGAAGTGGTTCTACAATTACCCCAGCAATTTGATCTGAATACTCATTCATTATTTCCGTAGCGACTTGAGGATCGTTGAATGGTGCGACCAAGATATCATCTCTAACGGCTTCAGGTATTCCCGCTGAGTCCGGTACTGCTAATGGAAAATTTACCATTTTGTTAGGTGCAAGACTCATCAATGAGTCTCCACTCATCCCATGATACCCTCCCTCAAACTTGAGGATTTTATTTCTACCTGTATGTGCTCTCGCCAATCGCATCGCATACATATCAGCTTCACCTCCAGAGCTTACAAATCTAATCTGATCGGCACATTTCACTGCGCTACAAATTTCTTCAGCTAACTCAACTCCTTTTGAATTATTGGTAAAAAAAGTAAGGCCTTCACTGAGTTGTGCTCTTATAGCATCTAATACTTCTTCATTTCCATGGCCCAGTATCATTGGCCCTGAACCAATCAAAAAATCTATATATTCTTTATTATCTTCGTCCCATACTCGTGAACCTAAACCTCTTTTTAGACTGATATTAGGGTCGAAATTACCGAAGCCGGCACCTGGAAGTACCTTCTGTGCTCGGCTTTGCCACTCTTTTAGAGAAATATTCTTATTCATTATGTTCTTCTACATAAGAAAAGGCGGAGGAATTTCCGCCTTTTCAGATTTTACTTTATTCCAGTAACGCTAATTCAGTGCTGCGTTTGTAATTTCGTTAGTCCAAGCGCCTGATGGCTTCTTTGTTATTACCGGGTCAGAATCACCGGACATTAGCACCTTTACTGTTCTTTCGTAATCTGCGGGATCAAGTGACCCATTAGATCCAGCTGTAAGTTTTGCAATTTCGCCCATCATTCTAACTTGATGCTTCTCGGTTTGCACACCCGCATCATCGTTATCTAGAATAATCATCGCGGCTTCTTTCGGATTTGCTTCTGCATACTTCCATCCTTTCATGGATGCTCGAACAAATCTTACCATTTTATCTTTAAATGCAGCGTCGCTAAGGTTTTTCTCATGTACATATAACCCATCTTCAAGAGTTGCAGCACCTTCCGATTGGTATTTGAAAACTGTTAGCTGTTCAGGAGAGTAGCCAGCATCTCTAACAACCCAATACTCATTATAGGACATAGTAGATACGCATGCAGCTTGGCCCTCTGTTAAAGGCTCAACACCCCAACCTTGTCTTAATACAGTCACTCCATTTGCACTACCGTCGGTTTTTAAGCCTAATCGGCTCATCCAACTGAGGAATGGATATTCGTTTCCATAGAACCAAACTCCCAATGTTTTCCCCTTAAGATCAGCGGTAGAATTAACGCCCATATCTTTTCTACAAGTAAGCATCATACCAGAGCTTTTGAATGGTTGTGCTATGTTTACCAGTGGAAGACCTTTTTCTCTAGCTGCTAGAGCAGAAGGCATCCAGTCAACCATAACGTCGGCCCCACCACCCGCTAAAACTTGTGCTGGAGCAATATCTGGCCCGCCTGGTTTAATAGTTACATCTAGGCCTTCAGCGTCGTAAAAGCCTTTATCTTTTGCTACATAATATCCAGCAAATTGAGCTTGAGTAACCCATTTTAACTGAATTGTGACCTTGTCAGCAGAAAAAACTGCTGATGCACCTAATATAAAAGCACAGGTCAATACAGATAGAATCTTCTTCATTTTTTTCCCTCTTAGTGTTCGTTTTTTTAATTGTTAATCAAATTGCGTTGATACGCAACGTTATTTTTGTTGACTAGGATGCCAAAAAGTTGTTCGTTTTTCTATTAACGCAATTAAGCCATAAAAAAGGCATCCAGCAACTGCTGCAACAAAAATTTCCGCCCATACCATGTCCAATGCAAATCGACCAACTTCGGAGGATATTCGAAATCCCATCCCTTTAATGGGAGATCCAAAAAATTCGGCTACAATAGCGCCTATTAGTGCAAGGGTTGAACAAATTTTTAATCCATTAAAAATAAAGGGCAACGCAGATGGCAAACGAAGTTTAAGCAGTGTTTGAGTATAGGACGCGCTGTATGTCCTCATAAGGTCTTGTCGGCTAGGATCTATAAGTTCTAATCCTTGCACGCTATTTACAAGCATTGGAAAATAAACCATAACTACAACTATAGCGCACTTTGATTGCCAATCGAACCCAAACCACATTACAAAAATTGGGGCCATACCCACAATTGGTAGCGCCGAAATAAAATTACCTAAAGGTAATAGACCTCGTTTAAGAAAATTAAACTTATCAATCGCAATAGCTGTAAGAAAAGCTGCACCACAACCCAATATGTAACCAGACAGAGCACCTTTTACCAATGTCTGTACAAAATCAATCCACAGAATATCTAAAGAACGAGAAAACTTTGATGCTATTGCCGACGGAGCAGGCAACAAAATAGGATTTATTTGCAATCCAATTACAGCTAACTCCCACATTAAGAGAATTACTATTCCGAATAGAGATGGGACTATAAATCTAGGCAAATTAGCGTCTTTGCGTTTTGATATTTTTATATTAACCCACCATCCCCCTAGCCAAATAATGAAAAAAAGAAGTAAAAAAGTATTCATCTAATAATAGCCATTCTTTTGAGCGTGATTTTTTGTAAAAAATCTATGGTAAATACTAAAAATGCGGCAAGAAAAGCGGCAGCAAACAAAGCGCTCCAAATCATAATTGTCTGACCATAATAGGTGCCTGCTAGCATTCTAGCGCCCAAACCGGCAATAGCACCCGAAGGAAGTTCCCCAACTATCGCCCCAACCAGCGAAGCAGCAACTCCGACCTTTAATGAAGCAAAAAGAAACGGTAGAGAGGAAGGGAATCTCAAATACCATAAAATTTGGTTTGAAGATGCAGACCAGGTCTTCATTTGATCTAGCTGAATTTGGTCCGGTGATCTCAACCCTTTTACCATTCCTACAACAACTGGAAAAAAAGAGAGATACATAGAAATAATTGCTTTTGGTAACAAACCTGTTACCCCAACCGAATTCATCACAACTATTATCATTGGTGCTATAGCAAGAATGGGTATAGTTTGACTTGCAATTACCCATGGCATAACACTAAGATCCATTGCCTTATTGTGTACTATGCCTAAAGCAAGTAAAATTCCAAGGAGTGTTCCCAAGAAAAATCCAGCCAAGGTTGCCTGCAAAGTAATCCATCCATGGTAAACAAGAGAACGCTTTGAACTGATTTTTTTAAAAAAAGTTGTATTTACCATTTCAGTAATTATTTGATGTGGGGTAGGGAGCTTTGGTTTTTTTAAACTCCAGCACTTTAGTATATGCTCACTGGCTGTAAGGTTTTTAAATTGTCTTGAAACCTTATCAGAGTTCATTGGAACCGCGACAACATACCAAAATACTCCGATTAAGATTACAATTGTAGAAACGGGAATAAATTTATTTGCAAGATAAGATGTTTTCATTTCTATCAATCCTTCTAAAAAACATCTTCGGTTTGACCAGCCTTTAAGCCTTCTCTTACTCTTTGTGCAATTTTTATAAACTCCCTACCATCTCTTATATTTAAATTACGTTTTTTTGGTAGTGTGCTTTCTATTATGTCAGTAATTCTTCCCGGTCTGGGAGACATAACAACAATTTTTGTTGATAAGAAAACTGCTTCTGGAATTGAATGCGTTACAAAACATATAGTTTTTCTTGTTCTAGCCCATAAATTTAAAAGTTCTCCGTTCAATCTATCTCTAACAATTTCGTCCAGAGCTCCGAAAGGTTCATCCATTAATAGGATGTTGGCGTCAAATGCCAAAGCTCTCGCAATGGACGCCCGTTGTTGCATTCCTCCAGACAACTGCCAAGGGAACTTTCTTTCGAATCCGTTTAATTCCACTAAGTCTATTACTTTTCGTGTGCGGTCTTCTTTCTCACTGGTGGAGTATCCCATGATCTCCAAGGGTAGTTTAATGTTTCCACTCACAGTTCTCCACGGATATAAACCTGCTGCCTGAAACACATACCCATATTGTCTGGCTTTTCTAGCTTCATCAGGTGTCATATTATTTACAGTCACCCTGCCTTCTGTAGGGGTCTCAAGTGCTGCAATTACTCTCAGAAGAGTTGTTTTCCCACACCCCGATGGTCCAATGAAGGATACAAAATCTCCTTCATTGACTTCCATAGATACATTTTTCAAAGCATTTATAGGACCGTCATTTGTTTCAAAAGTTAGGTTAACATCAGATACGCTTATCATAAGTTTTCCTTCGTTTAGATTTTATACTCCAGCTGGTATATTTAAAGGATCACGTTCTATTTTTCTTGGTGTGTTTAGAGCTTTCCACTTTGATACAGCACTATGCAATGCTGGGAAAGCAGGTCTTGGGACAAATCTACCCCTTCCTGGTTGTGGACTAGAGTTCTTGCCCCATGCCCATATTACATCACCTCTAGATAATGTGTATCTTGGTTGTGCTGTGACTTTGAAACCTTCGAAAACATTGTAGTCTAAAATTGATTTGTGGGTACTTGTCGAAATTGTTTTAGAAATCTTTGGGTCCCAAACAACAATATCTGCATCTGCCCCTTCTAAAATTGCTCCTTTTTTTGGATAAATGTTTAGAATTTTAGCAATATTACTTGAAGTAATTGCGACAAACTCTTGTCGAGTTAAACGCCCTGTTTCTACGCCCTCTGTCCAAAGAACGGATAACCTTTCTTCAAGTCCGTTGCTACCGTTTGGAATCTTAGTGAAGTCATTTACTCCCATTCTTTTTTGTTCCGTCGAAAACGCGGCATGGTCTGTTGCAACAACTTGTAGGGATCCAGACTGAAGACCAGCCCATAATCCGTCCTGATGCGATTTGTCTCTGAAGGGAGGCGACATCACCCGTCTTGCGGCATGTTCCCAGTCTTTGTTAAAGTATTCGCTCTCATCTAGCGTTAGAAATTGAATAAGGGGTTCACCAAAAACTCTCATACCTTTTTGCCTAGCTCTCCTAATAGCCTCATGAGCCTGCTCACAAGATACATGAACAACATATAGCGGTACTCCTGCGGCATCGGCTATCATTATAGCTCTATTAGCTGCCTCACCTTCTACCTCTGGAGGTCTTGAGTAAGCGTGGCCCTCGGGACCAGTTACTCCTTCTTGGAGGTATTTTTGTTGAAGCTCCGCAACAATATCACCATTTTCGGCGTGAACCATAGGCAGAGCGCCGATAGCTGCACATCTTTTAAAAGATGCAAACATTTCATCATCTTCAATCATTAGGGCTCCTTTATAAGCCATAAAATGTTTGAATGAATTTACTCCCATCTCAACTACCTTCGGCATATCATTAAAAATCTGTTCAGACCAACCTGTAACTGCCATATGATAACCGATGTCAGAACAAATTTGAGGCTCTGACTTTCTATGCCACTCCTTTACTGCATTTACCAAACTTCCATCCTCACCTGGAAGACAGAAGTCCACTAACATCGTTGTTCCGCCGACTGCAGCTGCCCAGGTACCTGTTTCGAAAGTCTCGGCGGCGGTAGTCCCCATAAATGGCATCTCAAGGTGCGTATGTGGGTCTATTCCGCCGGGGATCACATAAGCGCCTTCGGCGTCAATAGTCTCATCCCCTTTTAGATTTTCTCCAATCTGCTTGATCTTTTCATTTTCAATTAATATATCGGCTTTCCACTCTCTGTCCGCTGTTACAATGGTTCCACCTCTTATTACTTTTGTCATTTTACCCTCCCAATTAAACTATTTCTGCAGCTTCTAACACTGCATGCAATAAAACATCTGCACCTGCTGAAGCCCACTTTTCAGATATCTCTTCTGCCTCATTGTGGCTCAAACCGTCAACGCACGGGCACATTATCATAGCCGTTGGTGCTACTTTATTAATCCAACAAGCGTCATGTCCTGCTCCCGATATAATATTTTTATGTGAATACCCTAGTCTTTCAGCGGCTCTTCTAACTTTGTCTACACATCCTTCATCAAAAGTCACGGGGTCAAAATGTCCAACCTTTTCGAATTCCACAGTCAATTCCAAATCAGAAGCAATTTTTTTTGCTCCTTCATATAAGCGTTTTTCCATATCATCCTGGACGTCAAACGATGGAGATCTAAAATCTATAGTAAATACCACTTTCCCAGGTATTATGTTTCTACTGTTAGGAAACACGTCGCATTGACCTATTCCACCAACTGCGGATGGCTGGTGACTCATAGCGATTTCTTGAACTAGCTCTGTAATTCTAGCCATACCTAGGCCGGCATTTTTACGCATCGGCATGGGGGTAGATCCCGTATGACTTTCCCGACCATTAAGAGTTACTTGAATCCAATTTAGCCCTTGTCCATGAGTCACAACGCCAATATCTGTATTTTCAGCCTCTAATATTGGCCCCTGCTCTATGTGGAGTTCAAAAAAAGCATGCATTTTTCGTGACCCTACTTCTTCGTCACCAATCCACCCGATGCGCTGGATTTCTTCTCCAAACGTTTTTCCTGCTGTATCCTTTCTATCATAAGCCCATTGCAGTTCGTGTACTCCTGCAAAAACTCCTGATGCCATCATTGGAGGGGCAAAGCGAGTTCCTTCTTCATTTGTAAAATTAACCACTACAATTGGATGCTTTGTTTTTATATCAAGTTCATTAAGTGTTCTTATTATTTCTAATCCTCCCAGAACTCCTAAAACCCCATCATATTTACCCCCAGTTGGCTGAGTGTCAAGATGGCTTCCAACGTAAACAGGTAAAGCATTAGGGTCTGTTCCTTCACGTCTAGCAAACATTGTTCCCATTTTGTCAACACCCATTTCCAAATTTTCTTTATCACACCACTTTTTGAACAACTCTCGTCCTTCTGCATCTTCGTCGGTGAGTGTTTGTCTGTTGTTTCCACCTGCGACACCGGGCCCTATTTTTGCCATCTCCATTAGGGAGTCCCAAAGACGAGATGAGTTTATTTTTAAATTAGCTGCTGGTGTTGACATTCGATCCTCTTCACAAATTATATATCTTCTTAAATTTTCGCCTTTGTATTATCACTAATTAGCACTAATAATGCAAAGGCAATTATCAAGCCTCCAAAAATTATGTTTGTATTTGGAAAGCGAGAGTTAATAATTATTTCGCCTAAGGCCACCCAAAAAGGGACAGCATAGGTATATGCCATTACTTTTGAAGCGCTTATTCTTTTCGCTGCAAACTGGATTAAGAAAAAAGTGAAAGCTGTCGCAATAGTTGCCAAGTAAATTATAGTTATCCAGATCAATGGAGATAGGCTAAACCAATTTGTCTCAACAACATCATTAGTAAAAATTAAAATAAGTAGTAGAAATCCAGCACTTAAAGTTCCTAAGGTTTGCGATGCTGCATTTTCCCCTTTGTTTAGAATAGGAATCAAAATAGCATATAAAGCGTGCCCAACACACCCCCAAAAAAAGAGTAGTTCGCCATAGCCTATTTTAAATGCTAAAAGGTTTTCATGATTGCCTTCAAAAATCACCCAAATTGCTCCAATTGCTCCAAGAAAAATCGCAAATAACGCCCTGAGAGTCACTTTTTTTCTTAAAAAATATTCAAAAAAAAGTGCAATTAAAGGGGTGAGCGTAAAAACTACGGCTAGTGATAAAGAAGAAGCTGTCTTAAGTGCTTCGAACATAAATACGAAATAAATAACTATACTCAATCCGAGTATCAGAAATCGCCATGGTTTTCTAAAGTCCTCTTTCTTAAGGTTTTGTGAAATAAATAATAATGTACCCATTACAATTGCTCCTATCAAAAACCTTGCTGCTGTTATGGCTCCTGGCTCTATATCATTTGCTACAATGGCGCCTAAAATGTAGGACACTGATACACAAAGTGAGAAAAGGAGCATTGCCCCGTGTCCCCAAACCTCTGATGTCTCTACTGATATTTTTTTTATCAAGAGCTAATTAACCTAAGATATTCCCGAGATATATTTGTAATACAGTTTTTTTACAGATAAGAAATGGAGAAAAGTCTGTTTTTCAATAACTGAGGCATCTTATGAAAAAGCCGGTATAACATTTTCCCCATATTCTGCGATAATTCTCTCTTCGTCTCCGCTATCCAGATAAATATTGAATTGGGTTACTCCAAGATCTTTTAATGTTTTAAGTTTTTTTACATGTTGGTCAGCAGTTCCTAAAACACAAAACTCTTCAACTATTTCATCTGTGATAAATTCTAAATAGGGGTTGTCGCTCTGGCCATGTTTAGAGTAATCATAGCCGCGGCGATCTTTAATATAGTCCGTAAGGCTGTTGGGAATGTCTTTATTATCTTCACCATACTTCTCAACTATGTCAGCTACGTGATTTCCAACCATTGCGGGAAACCACTTTACTTTCTCAATACTTTCTGCTCTGTCTCCAAAGTAAGCAGGTGCAGCCACCATTACCTTGTAGTCCGACATATCACGCCCGTGTTCTTCTCCTGCTTTCACCGCTTGATCTCTTAGCCATTTGCAAACGGTTGGAGAAGCAATTTGCAGCACCAAACCATCTCCAACTTTTCCAGCAGATGTAAGAGCCTTTGGCCCATATGCAGCTACCCAGACTGGCAAATCATATCCTTCTGCCCACGGAAATTGGATTGGGTTGGGAACATCACCATACTGGACTTCTTCCCCCTTAACCATTGCCTTTACTTTTAGAATAAATTCTTCCATTCGTGCTAGGTTCGCAGGCTTCTTTCCCATTACGCGAACAGCGCTGTCTCCTCTTCCAACACCGATATCAAATCGTCCATTCGATTGTAAAGCTAGTGAGCCAAACATTGATGCCGCTAAAGACCAGTCTCTAGTGTTGGGATTGGTTACACATGGTCCAAACCGCATTTTTTGTGTGTGTTCTATACACATAGCCATTTGAGCAAAGCTTTCTCTCCAAAGGATGTGGCTATCGTAGAACCAGCAATATGTGAATCCAGCGCTTTCAGCCAATCTAACCAGCGCTTTTGCTCGATCTGGTTGAACAAACCCTTTAAAACAAATAGCAAATTCCATATCTTCCTCCTTTTTTATTCCTCCGGTGGCCAAATTTTTAATCCAGCATGTGAAAAAGGCACCGCTTTAGACATATTTATTCTTATCAATATGGGCGTTATAGCCTCTAAACATCTCGCTGATGTCGCATCACCAGCATTGTAAGCTTCGACTTCTAAGTTTTTTAACAACTCTATAGTATCTAACCTAGCATCCAAATTGTTTCCACATACCAAGATATCACAATTAATTTTTTTCTCTAGGTGATTAAGTGTATTCGCGGAAACATTATGAAGAGCGCCAACTACTGGTATGTCTGGCCCTAATATGGTTTGGGCTGCTTCTGTAGCTGAGCCTTCAGGGGGCATAGCTACTTTTCTGGGGTTTCCGTCTTCCAATGGAACTACTATGTCAACAAGTACCTTATCTGCTAGCATCCCTTTCATTTCAGAAAGTGTCTTGTTGTGACCACTCCAAGGTACTGAAAATATTACAAACTTGTCCGTGAATTCTATTGCGTCGCTATTCGAAAGCCCAGTTATCGATCCCATGAGGTTATGGTTTTTTGATGTTAAACTATCAGCAACTTCGATAGCTCTGGATTCATCACGTGATCCCAAAGCAACTTCAAAACCTGCCTTAGCAAATCTAAGGGCAAGGCCTTTACCTTGGGGCCCAGTTCCTCCGATAATTGATAATTTCATCTAAACATATCCTCATTTTGTTTCCTTAGAATGTCTTTTGCAGAGCCATATTTGCCACTCCAGCTAAGCCCTCTTAATAAAATCGCAGGACATTTCCCTGCTTTACTCATGAGTAACCCTGAAGATGCCGCTATTTCATCACAAAAAGCCGGTTCTGTCACGTATAATTGATTTCCCCAAGCGTCAGTAGTTCCCTGCTCTTTTTTTGTTGCGGGAAGTCCTGCGACACCAATAGCGACATTGACCTGTCCAATCCTCCATGGCCTTCCAAAGGTATCACTCATAACTATCCCCAAATTCTCCAAATCAAAGTAATTTTTTAGGTTATCTCTTAAAACTTTCACACTAACGTCAGGATTTTTTGGAACGGTCACTACAGTTTCCTGACCCGCTATATTAGACTCGTCAACCCCTGCATTAGCGCAGATAAATCCCAGATTATGTTGACAAATGAGAGTTCCTTCATTTTGTTCATCTCTTTTAAAAGAGCGAATGATATTATTGCTTTCTTGTAATACGACTTCGACTTTTCTTGGGTCCTTGTTTAGGCTTTTCCCGAGTTCGATTGCTTTTCTGGAGGGAGAAATTTCTTTTAAATTTATTATACATCCCTCAGCTTTCGAAAATATTTTATGTGCTATACAAATAACGTCAAATTCTTTCAGACATATAGATGATTTATTTAGAGCATCAATCAGGATGTCACTAATGTTATCACCGTTATCAATGTCAGGAATATGCCGAATTATATTTAAATTTAACTTTGAATTTAACATTTTCTTCAATTTCAATAACTACCTTAATCTGCGAAAATACAACTTATGGATCACGATCTGTAATTAACCTTTTTAAAACGTTCTAAAGTCTTTTAAAAGATCAATCAATAGGTTGATTAATAATGAAGTTTGCCAGCCGCCTCTTGTCTGCAAGAGAGGTCATCAGAGTGTCGGTAAACATAGGTTTTTGATTTAGTAAAACAAATTGTTTTTCTAAGCTTATATCGGACCTATCTAGAATAAATGATTTGCAAATGTCTTTATAGAACTGCATACAAGAAAAAGAATTTGGCTTGAAACCTAACTGTTTAAGCATTTTTATAACAGGTCCTTTTACCGCCTTTCCTTGTATCAACGGACTTATTGCTATTACCTTTTTATTATTTTTTTGAATTATCGATTTAAACCCAGGTATTTCAAGAATTGGTTTTATGCTCACCAAAGGATTTGACGGAGCAATAACTATAAGTTCAGCGTTAAAAAGTGCTTTTTGTGCCTCTTTGGTAATTTTAGCTGATTTAATTCCTGTATATCTTAGTTTTATAATTTTCGGTGTACATTGTTTTTTGACAAAATATTCCTGAAATGATATCCAACCTGACTTAGTTTGCACTTTTGTTCTAATCTTGTCGTCAGTCGGTAAGATTATATCTGCCGTTACACCCAATTTTTTAGCGATCTCATTAGCAATAACTGTCGGCCGATGATCTTTCAATAGTCTATGCTGTCTGTATATATGAAGACCAAAGTCGAGATCACCTAAAGACATCCAGGTTTCTTCGCCTAATTTATTTAACATTGAGAGTGTTTTATAATCGTCATTTTTTACTCCCCATCCTTGCTTTCGGTTCACCATTCTTGAAAGCGTATACGTTAAGGTGTCTATATCTGGAGAAACCCTTAGCCCATGGAACTCATCATCATCTGCAATGTTACCAATAATAGCGAGATTTATATCTTTTATAGAATTAAGTCCTTCTGCTAATTTTGCACCACCTACACCACCTGCTATGAGAACGATATTTTTGATAGATCTTTTCATTTTCGTTAAAGTTAGTAACCTTTATTTTTGCTTCTGAAAGTCGGTACAATTAACTCAGCTAAAGTTAAATGTAAACATTTGATAGAGTTTTTAGATTCTGGCTTGAAAAAAAGGATATCACGCTAATTCTAAAGAAAAGATTAATCTGCACCTAAATAACAATGGCAAAAAAATTAATATATATATGCTGCCTAGCAATTTGCTTTACACTTTCGATCACATCACTTTCTCTTTCATCAAAAGAGAAAAGCAAAATAGAATTACTTCTTGATAACTTAGCGTCTTCACCAAGCCCTTCTGACTCAGGGCTTATAAGGAGAAAAGTTTGGAGTTTGTGGTTAGAAGGGTATATCGATAGAACAAATAAGAGCAAGGTCGATCAAGCATTAGACTTATTCAATGCTGGAAAACTTGAAAAAGCTGAGATCGCGTTCAGCGAAATAATTGAATTAGATCCAGATTATGTCGAAGGATGGAATAAACGGGCGACAGTAAAATTTTTATTGGGTGATTTCTATGGATCACTTAAAGATATTGAGGAGGTGCTCAAAAGACAGCCTCGTCATTTCGGAGCAATATCTGGTTCTGGGCTTATTCATATTCACAATAGCAATTTTCTTGAAGCATATAAGTCCTACAAGAGGCTGATTGAGATCGATCCCCATAATGAGGATGGTAAAAGGTTTCTGCCTATGTTAGAAAAAAAAATATATGGAAAGAGTTTATGAAAAATGCAACCAATAACGGCATATCTTTGCCTTCTAGCTGCAATAGTCTTTGAGGTGTGTGGTACACTTTTGTTACCCGCGTCGCAAAATTTTACGAACGCGAAAGCTACTATATGTCTAATGTTACTCTACGGTGTTTCTTTTTACTTTTTGTCAATCGTTGTGAACTTTATTCCAATTGCTATAATGTATGCTACTTGGAGTGGATTAGGAATTTTTACTTTGGCCCTAGTATCTTATTTTGCTTTCAATCAATCTCTCAATTTTTTGTCTTTTATTGGATTAGCTCTAATAGTTATCGGTGTTGTTATCGTAAATATGACTATAACATTATCTAAATAGATTACTAAAAACTATTTATTCATTCCATGCGTATCGAAAAGGAACCCAGTATGAAGACAGGAAGCTACCAATATATTCTTTTCCTTAAAAATCTTACCCTCTACCGAAACCATATTTTTACCTATTTTTAAGATTGATGCTTTTATTGCTGCAGGCTCCAGAGACAATGGCCTATGGAATGTTGTGTGGAAGTCCGTTGTGTTGGGAAATCTTTTACCTTTAGTAGAAAACAAAACACATAGTGCAGTGCAATCATCTAGTACGCTAGTAATCATTCCACCCTGTACATTTCCTTGAGGGTTTAAACAATCAGGAGGAAAGCACACCTCAAAAACAAATTCGGCATCATTTTGCTCCAAAAAATTGATTGAGAAAAATTTCCCAACACCTTTGCTTTGGTAGACCTTCATAACTGCGTCAATTAGAGCTTTCTCAATAAACATCTCGATTTATCCAATGGGCTATGCTGTTTTCTCAAACTGTCATTTCTGATCTTAAGCCAATTATAAATTTTATAGTTTGAGAAGATTACAAATTATCTTACATTATTAATAAGTGTTTAACAACTGAAAGGAGGTGGTCCAATGTCTAGTGATTATTCGATGATGGTGGCAGACATAGATACCCTCTCGACAAAATTTTTCGAGGGGAAAAAAGGGGTCTGACACTAAATCGTCAGTCACCGAAGGAGGCTTAACAGCCTCCTTCGCTTTTTTATAATTATGGTAAATTTTAAAACACAAGTAACGATTATAGGTGGTGGGCCATCGGGCCTATTATTATCCCAGTTGCTTATGAATGAGGGTATAGACACCATCGTTTTGGAAAAACACTCTAAAAGCCATGTATTATCAAGAATAAGAGCTGGTGTTTTGGAGAGTGGAACCGTAGAAATATTGAAGCAAGCTGGTGTAGGTGAAAGAATAGATATTGATGGATTTGTACATGAAGGTACGTACCTTTCATCAGAAAATAAAGGTTTCAGAGTTTCATTTTCAGAGACCGTGGGTAAGAGTGTTACTATTTTTGGACAAACTGAAGTAACAAAAGATTTATATCAAAAGCAAGAGGAGAGAGAAGCTAATATTTTTTTCCAGGTAAAAAACGTAAATATAATCGACCCAAAATGTTCAAAGACGGAGGTAATATTTGAAGATGAAATTGGGAAAGAAATTAAAATTGTATCTGACTTTGTTGTGGGCTGTGATGGCTTTCATGGTGTTAGCAGGCAACGAATACCTCTAAACCAAAGAAAAGAGTATGAAAGAATATATCCATTCGGCTGGTTAGGTATTTTGTCTGAAACGCCTCCCGTCAGTGATGAGTTGATTTATGCCAACACATGTGATGGATTCGCCTTATGTTCCATGAGGAATAATAATCTTTCAAGATACTATCTTCAGTGTGATGTGAATACTAAAGCAGAGGACTATTCGGATGATTATTTTTGGAAGGAATTAATTAAACGACTACCCGAGAATTCAAAGGATAATTTAAGGACTGGCCCTTCAATTGAGAAATCTATTGCCCCGCTAAGGAGTTTCGTGGTCGAGCCGCTTCAATACGGCAATCTTTTTCTTGTTGGAGATGCTGCTCACATTGTGCCTCCAACTGGAGCTAAGGGTTTGAACCTAGCAGTGTCAGATGTGCATTATTTATCAGAGGGCCTTATAGCCTTTTATAGAGGAGAGGGTGATAAGAAATTATTTAACTACTCTAAAACGGCTTTGAATAGAATATGGAAAGCAGTTAGGTTTAGTTGGTGGATGACGACTTTGATGCATGAGTTTCCTGGGACTAAGGAATTCGATAGGAAAATAAAAATAAGTGAATTAGAATATCTGTCTCATTCAAGCTTTGCACAAGCGCATTTTGCCGAAAACTATGTGGGCATACCATTATGAAAAATTTCATAGAAAGAGCTTTGAGCGTCATCGAAGAAGAAATAATTCCAGAAACAAAAAAAGGTGTTGCGAAAGGTAATAAAGTTTTTGGAGGCGCTATTCTAACTAAAAATGATTATTCGACCATGACTATTGGGGTCAATCAAGAAACTGAAAACCCGCTCTTTCATGGTGAAATATCTACATTAAACAAATTTTTTGCCGAAAACAAAAATAGGTCCACAGATGATCTAATATTTTTGTCAACACATGAGCCTTGTCCGATGTGTCTATCAGCTATTACTTGGGCCGGGTTTAATACTATCTACTATTTTTTTAATTACCAAGATACAAAAAAGGCTTTTAATATAGCTCATGATTTAAACATTCTTTCTGAAGTATTTGGAAGGTCGGATGGAGCATATAGTAAAGAAAATTATTTTTGGAAATGTCATGCAATAAAAGAGCTCATCAGCATGCTGGAGCCAGCAAGCAGAGATAATTTATTGGAAATATCTGAACGTATATCATCAATATATGAGAGTTTATCCATAGAGTACCAAAATAGGAAACATGACAATAGTATTCCGCTCAGCTAGATATAATTGTAGGTTGGTCTATTTACTTAAATAATACAAAAAATAGAACTTAAAAATTTTTTAAGGAGTATGAGATATGTTTGATGAAAAAGAGTACTTTGACCCAGGAAAATCACAATTAAATGTAATTGGTACATCACTAGAATCCTGTTCTAGTGACCCATTAACTGGGTTTTTGAGAAACGGTTGTTGTAGCTGGGATCCTAGGGACATGGGAAGCCATACAGTTTGCGCAATAATGACAACAGAGTTCCTTGAGTTTTCAAAAGCAAGAGGAAATGACCTATCTACGCCTAGACCAGAATATCAATTTGAAGGTTTGAAGGATGGGGATCGTTGGTGTCTTTGTGCAGCAAGGTGGGAAGAAGCTAGATTGGCAGGTAAAGCACCTAAAGTTGTTCTTGAAGCAACGAATATCAAATGCCTAGATATTTGTGATTTGGAACACTTAAAAAAACATACTGGAGGAAATTAGATGTCTGTAAATACTCATAATACCCAAGATTTTAGGGTCTTCTCGTTATCTATAGAGTTTTTAACAACACTTTATGGCTTGTTTATGGTCATTTGGGGTATTTCCATATCATTGATTTCTGGGAGTTCTTCTATAACGTCTATGATACCTGCCTTCATCGGGGTGCCACTTGCGTTTATTGGCTTTATATCAATGATAAAACCGACATTTAGGAAGGCTTTGATGCATATAGCAGTAGTTATTGGCATAATTGCTTTTTTGGGTGGGCTCGATTTTTTTAGAGGCATGTTTAATAATTATTATGCTGGATTATCAAAGCTTATGCTTTTGATAACAGGATTTGTTTATGTATATTTTTGCGTCCAAAGTTTCATATATGTGCGACGACAAAAAAACCTGCAGTCTAATTAAAAAATAATCTCCTTGGGTTTTTATATTTTTGGTTGACACCACTCAAATTTACTCCATGTTACAGCTTGTGGGTTACATATTGTATAGGAGGATAATATGAGACTTTTTTCATTAACGGCAACAATGTTGGCTAGTTTTTTAGTATCTGTAGCTGCTTTTTCAGCTGACATTGAAGTAAAAATGCTAAATAAGGGCGAAGAAGGAAAAATGATTTTCGAGCCTTCTTTTATAAAAGCCCAAGTAGGCGATAACATAATTTTTCTACCGACTGATAAGGGACATATGGCTGCGTCCATAAAAGGATTAATCCCCGATGGGGCAAAAAAGTTCAAGAGTAAAATCAACAAGAAATTTAGTTATACGGTGGAAGTTGAAGGACTCTACGGCATACGATGCACACCTCATTATGCAAATGGAATGGTGGCTCTTATCCAGGTTGGCGACTCTGCGGATCCTACGAATTTTCTTAAAGGACAAAAAGTTCCAAAGAAATCTAAAGAGCGGCTCGAAAAATATTTGAGTCAAGTTGGTTCTTAATTAAGTATTTTGTTTAAAGGATCTCCTCAGGGAGATCCACACAAAATATGCTGTGCTAGTTAGCCACAGTCCAAAAATCATCGCATGAAATTGGTGTAACAAGAAACTATGTTTGTGCAGTATTAGAAAAACCGCGCTTATAGACCATACTCCTACCATCATTATTGAAGAATTACGCAGCTCTTTAACTCTGAATGGATGAATGATTTTGATCGGAACGAACGTTAATATTAAACATAAACATACAGCGCCGAAATTAAACCATAGTCCGAGGTCTAAAATAAAAAGAAAGAAAACCAGTAAATTCCAAAGCGCAGAAAAGCCTTTGAAGTAATAATCCGTTGTTTTCATATTCTTATCAGAAAACGTGTAACAACTAGCGAGCAAAATAGAAATGCAGGTTATATGAACAAGATTATATGGAACCATTGAAAACCAATAGATCATCAATACAGGTAGTATTGAGTAGTTAAACATATCTATAACATTGTCTAAAGTACTCCCATCTACTTCTGGAAGTGCTTCTTTCACGTTGACGTATCTAGCTAGAGTACCATCGACGCCGTCGATAACTAAAGCAAAACCCATAAACAGAAATGCCAAAGTTTGTTCACCATTTAATATAGCTATTAAGCCTAAAAACCCAAAAATTAGTCCTGATGCAGTGAAAATGTGAGCCGCCCATGCAAATGCTTTATTAATTTTTTTTGATTTAAAAACAATATCTTTCAACTTCATGCCTTAAAAATAAATAAAAGTGGATATATGTCAAATAATTAGAAAGTTAGGATCTTTCCATTATTTCTGAAACCTGAAAACCGTCTTCCCTTAGAGCCTTAATGATAGAGGCAATATGTTCTACGCTCAATGCTTCGATAATAGCATCAATTTTTGCATTCTTAACTGGAACATCATTAAACATTCTTTGGTGATAGATTTCAATAATGTTGCCCCCATACTTAGCGATTAAATTTGAAATTCTAGCTAACATTCCAGGCTCATCAATTATATCGATCCGTACTTTTGTCATCCTTCCATCCATCAAGAGCTTTCGATTTAATATGCTGGCAAATAGCCTAGCATCTATATTGCCCCCACAAATAACTGTTCCTACTTTTTTGCCCGAAAATTTGTCTTTATTTTTCATTATTGCCGCTACTCCAGCAGCGCCTGCTCCTTCAGCAACAATCCTTTCGTTTTCAAATAAAGAGCTAATTGCTTTTTCAAGCTCGAATTCGTTAATGAGAAAAATATCATCAACATGATCTTTTATTATCTCTGCAGTTATTTTTCCAGGCCTCTTAACGGCAATCCCATCGGCTAAGGTGTCTCCTAAAATCGCAATTTCTTTTTTGTGAAGTATATTATACATAGAGGGGAATTTTTCAGTTTGCACTCCATATATTTTTATGTTGGGGTTTAAAGCCTTGGCCACTATTGATATACCTGATATCAATCCACCCCCTCCAATAGGAATGACTAATAGGTCTAAATCTTTAATATCTTTTATAAACTCTAGTCCGATGGTGCCCTGTCCAATTATAACGTTTGAATCGTCATATGGATGTATAAGGGTCAATTTTTTTTCGGCAACCAATTCGGAAACATAAGTTTGAGACTCATTTAAGGTGCGTCCCCTCAGGATAACATCTGCACCTAAACTTTTTGTTTTCATTACTTTGAATAAAGGAGCATGCTCTGGCATAACAATTGTCGCATTGACACGTTCTTTTTTTGCCCACCAAGCTACAGCTTGGGCATGGTTACCCGCAGACATGGCAATTACGCCCATTTTTTTTTGTTCTTCTTTTAAACGTATTATGGAAGTGTAAGCTCCTCTAACTTTGAAAGAAGATGTATATTGAAGGTTTTCTAGTTTAAGGAAAGCCTCTCCATTGATTTCACTACTTAAATGCTGAGATCGAACAGTAGGTGTTCTAATTATATTACCTATCAATTCCTCACCAGCGCGCGTTATTGTGTCTATGTTGATTTTCATTTTTCCTGTCAAAGCGTTATTAAGCTCTTTATTTACCATTTCAATCTGAAAATAAAGAAAAATTATTTACAACGATCAGAATGATAATAACGTAGACATGGTATGGGCCACCGTCAGATTTCTAACAAACGCTATTCTTTTTTATGAATTGTTATATAATAATTATTTTTTGGAGCGTGAATTAAATTTGAATATAAAAATAGTCGGTAAAAATATTGAACTTGGAGAATCGTTTCAAGCTTACAGTAGCGCCAGGATAGGCGAAGTGCTGAACAAATATTCATATGATGCTGTTAGCACTCAAATAACTTTAGAAAAAAGAATTGGGAACTTTAAAGCTAAGTTAAAAGTATATCTCAAAAACAAAATTGAATTAGATGCAACCGGTAGAGGAAAGGATGCAAATACCAGTTATGAGGATGCCTTAGATCATATAGAAAAAAAACTGAGGCGTTATCATAGAAGGATGAAAAGTCACAGGAATATTGAAAATAAAAATATTTCATCAACTGATGAACCATTAAGGATTTATCAAAGTGTTTTGAATTTAGATGAAAATGAGATCGATGTTACCGATGGGGATAGTTTGCCTGTGATTGCAGAACTATCTTATAAGATAGACGAAATGACAGTCGAACAAGCTGTTATTCGCCTAGAATTAGAAAATGAAAGCTGCATATTTTTCAGAAATGCTTCGCATTCGGGATTAAACCTAGTTTACTATCGGAAGGATGGTAACATTGGTTGGATTGATCCAAGAGGAAGTCGAGAGAAAACCATAGTCAAGAACCAAAACTCCTCAGAGAGTTAGTAAAAACGTTTGCATTATGAATGAAGAGGACATCATATCGCTTTTTTACGCAAAGAGTCATTTGGAAACTTATGAGATATTATTTCCCCTAGCACAGAGAGGTAATAAATTTGCAACGTATTTTATAGGTAATATGCTCATTTCACCCATAGATCAGACCATTGAGACAGACATTCTTGGAGGGGTCAGTTACTTAAAATTGTCTGCAAAAGCTGGTTATTCACCGGCGCTTGAATTTTTAGGGAATCTATATGCTTACAACAAAAAAGTAAAAAATGACTTAGTTGTTGCGCACACTTTTTTTTATCTAGCTGCTTTAATAGATAATAAAGTTGATATAGGTTATCATTTAATAATTGAGGATGAGTTTGGCATTTCTGAGGCTAATATCAATAAATCTAAGGAAATAGCTGAAGTTTGTATGGCAGTTGGTCTAGAAAACTGTGAATTACTTAAAGAATGACAATTTATATAATACATTATGGCAAAACTGAAAGTTTTAAATAATCAAAGAATATGAAAAGTTCCAAGAGAAGTATAATAAATCCCTTCATTGTGATGGATATCATGGAAAGAGCTAATTCAATTGAGCAAAAAGGACAAACAGTGGTTCATATGGAAGTTGGGCAGCCAGGAACCTCAGCGCCGGAAGCTGCCAAGGATTTCTTAAAAAAAGCTATGAAAGATAATCCAATGGGTTATACAGTAGCTCTAGGGCTACCTGATTTAAGAAAAAAAATTGCTGAATTATATGGCGATTGGTACGGACTGGATGTCGATTGGAACAGGATTATAATAACTGGTGGTTCTTCGGCAGGTTTTATCCTTGCTTTTACTGCACTCTTTGACAAGCTTGACAAAGTGGCGTTAGCCAATCCGGGCTATCCCAGTTATCGGCAAATTATGAAAACTCTCAATTTAGATCCGGTACTCATAAATACTACTGAAAAAAATAAATTTCAACCAACTCCCAGTGATCTAACCCGCTATAATATTAATGGCTTATTAATTGCTTCACCAGGAAATCCTACTGGCTCTATGATTGATAGAGAGCCTTTAGAGGCTTTAGTGAATTATTGTGCAGATAGAAAGATCTCACTAATAAGTGATGAAATATACCACGGAATACAATATGATATGCAACCTTCAACTGTCTTAGAGTTAAGCGACAACTGCTATATCATAAACTCATTTTCAAAATATTTTTCTATGACAGGCTGGAGAATAGGTTGGATTGTTGTTCCTAAAGAACATGTAAGGATAGTTGAAAGAATACAGCAAAATATGTTTATATGTGCTTCTCACGCCAGTCAAATTTTAGCAATTGGAGCGTTTGAGGGTAAAGTGGAATTAGAGAAAAACCTCATGACTTACAGAGAGAATAGAGAGAATTTATTGAACGCGTTACCGGAATTTGGTTTTAATAAAATAGCACCACCAGACGGCGCATTTTATTTATACATAGATATCAGTGAATTTTCGTCTAATAGCTATGATTTTGTAAAAAAAATGTTAGACGTCGGGGGAGTAGCCATAACACCTGGGATAGATTTTGATCCAATAAATGGAAAGTCAAAGATTAGGTTATCTTATGCTAGAAGCACACCTGAGGTTTTAAACGGTATAGAGAGAATTAAAATATTTATGAAAGAAAAGAAATATCTTCAATAAAGAACAAACGTAAACGATAGGATTGGTTATGGTAAAAAGATTACTGGATAAAGTGGTTGTTATTACAGGAGCAACAAGCGGTATAGGGCTTGAAATAGCAAAACATTCAATTTCTCAAGGAGCTGAAGTTGTGATTTCTGGCAGGAGAGAAGACGAAGGAAAAAAAATAGTATTAGAGCTAGGAGAGAGGTGCCGATTTATCAAGTGTGATGTATTACACGAAGATCAGATCTGCGCACTCGTCGAGGAAGTATTTAGTCACTATGGAAAAATTGATGCTATGTTCAACAATGCGGGCGCACCAGATTTTGTAAGAAATATTGAAGATATTTCTTACGATAAAATAAAGCATAGTCTGGATCTTCTTCTTACTAGTGTCATTATTGGTACCAGAGAAGTGACTAGAATTATGAGTAAGCAGAACAGTGGTAGCATAGTGAACACAGCGAGTATTGCAGGCCATTGGGGAGGCTGTGGTGGTTCGGTTTATTCGGCAGCCAAAGCAGGGGTTATACACTTTAGCAAGGTTACCTCTCTGGAATTAGCGAAATATAATATACGAGTTAACTCAATTTCTCCCGGAGCAATAGTAACCGAAATATTTGGTGTTGGTCAGAAATTATCGGGCGAAAAACTCTCTTTGAGTGATGATCATCTTAAATCAAGTGAAGCCTTCAATGATTTTCAACCAATATCCCGAGCAGGATTGCCAGAAGATATTGCTAACTTGGCCGTATATCTCGCCAGTGATGAAAGTACATTTGTAACTGGCCAAGATTTTGTTGTGGATGGAGGCTTATTGGCTGGTCGACCTCTCAATGTGGCAAGTGAATCCTTTAAAAAGATTAATATGTCTCTAAAATCGATTTAAGTTTGAAATGTAAGCCCATTAGCTTTTCAACCAAGAAGTTTGCTAAAGAGCAAAGGATTTTCTATTAAAAACATCGCAACGGCAGTAGCACTTATCGCAGAACCAATCATAATGGCTCTATCTCCCCACTGCATACCTACATAAATCCATCCTATTGCACTTATCAAGTAAGCTAGCTGTCCAAAAAGGTATACTTCGGCAGAGATAAGAAATACTCCCATAACTCCTAAAATCATAGAGCTCCACTTCACATACCAATCTCTTGTTCCTGTCGGTGTCAGGGGTTTGATATCATCGTATTCTCCCTGTAATTCCTCAAGTTCTTGTGCAAGACGCTTTTTTTCTGCCGCTAATTCCATAGCTAGTCTTCCAGCCTTTGAAGTAATATTGTGCATCTTGCCAGACTCTGCTACTTCACTAATTTCATCATGCTCTATTTCTTTGACCATATTGCTACTCCAATCTTAAATATTGCATGACTACAAAAATTATTGTCTTTTTCAAGTATTTATTTTTATTTTGCCTAAGTTTTAGGCATATAGGGTGAAGTTATTATCGAACAGAGGTTTAGTAAAATATTTTTCTACTAATTCACAGGGTTTTCCACAGATTATATGGAAAACATTCAATAAAAGACAAAATAAATAAAGTATGATTTTAATGCAATTATCTATATAACTGAAAGACCTCACAATAGAATAAGGAATTCATGTCAAAAATTTTTGCTAAAAATAACTTCTCAAAAATAACCACGATCTTTTTATTCTTTTGGCTTTATGTATACTGTGGGCTTATTCTCGCAGACCCGTCTAAAAACTTAATAAGAGAAGGACTGACTTTTTATGATAAAGGAAACTATGCTGATGCGTTGCAGAGTTGGAAATCTGCCTCTCAAGTAGGAAGTAGAGAGGCTGATTTTCTTTTGGGCTTCTTGTATGATGGAGTTTTGCAGAATGATAAAGAAGCATTATCCTTCTTCACAAAAGCAGCTTCTTCAGGTCACATACAGGCACAAATCAATGTTGGACTGAAGTATGAAAAGGGTGAAGGAACAAAGATTGATAAAGAAAAAGCTCTTTATTGGTATTCGCAAGCAGCATTATATCAAAACGATATTGCTCAATTTAGGCTCGCATCTTTATTGCAAGAAGAATATGGAAATTTCAAAGAAAGTCACTTTTGGTTTTCAAAATCAGCTCAACTAGGAAATCCAGAGGCACACTTAGCGCTAGCTACAAATTTTATTTTGGGACGTGGCGTAGACAAAAACTTAACTCTTGCACATGTCAGTTGCAACTTGGCAACTTTACTTTCAAGAGATATTGGAAGTATCAGTAGAAGTATTCAGTTAAGAACTGAGCTAGAAACAAAGATGTCCGCAGACCAAATAAAGAGAGCTGAAAAGCTATCAAGAAAATGTATTGAAAAAAATTTTAAAGATTGTATTTATAACTAGAAAGGCAGAGCAAATCGTATGAAGAAGATATTTTATGGATTGATTTCAGTGAGCTTATTAGGGGCATGTTCTGGCCCTAGCTATTTTAATAGTCCAGCCGATTATGTGGGTAGTAGGGCAGCTGCTGTAGAGACGCATTGTGCTAGCAAAGCGGCAGCGGGTAAAGACACATTGGTATATAAATTATGTGAGCAATCATATAGCACTCACTATGGAAAATAGGCTAAGACATAAAATAGATCCAAAAAGACGAAGAAAAAATAGTCAGTCCAGTTGAAACCAGAATGGTAGTGGCTACGATATCTCTGGATTGCCCGTAAATGTTAGCAAAAAAATATGCATTTAATCCAGGAGCCATGGCAGCCATTACCACTGCATTTCTTAATAATTCTATCTCAATATTCCAAGTATAGACCCCGAGTAGAAAAACAACTGCGGGCTGAATAAAAAGCGAGGTGAATATTATAGTAAAAGGTATTTTGAAAGAGTTAGTAATTCTATAGTAATATAATACGCCTCCCATTGTAAAAAGTGAAATAGGTATGATCCAAATTGTTCCTCTACTCAATAAATCCTCAGTTTGTGTTGAAAATTCTAATTTTAGTAAGTTAAAACTTATACCTAATAAAATTCCAATAGCTAGGTTATTGAGAACAGTTGCTTTAAAAATACTTTTTAGGGAACCTAGAAATGTGTTTTTTTTATTATTAGCATTAGCTACCTCTATAAATGCTATGCCAAGTAGATAGCATAATGGCGCATGGCCAATTATAATTGTATAATTTATGAAAAGACTGTCAGCTCCATAGGCGAGTTCACTAATTGGAAGACCCAATAGAACTCCATTAGAAAACATCGCACAAAATCCAAGTATTATAGAATTCTTGTAAGGTTGTTCAAATATGAAATAGCTAGTGCAGCTTATTATAAAAAATGAAATAACCATTGAGCAGTAGAAACAAATTAAGATTCTGAAATCGAAAGCTTTATCTAAGTCAAGTATCGCTAAGTTGAAAAATAAAAGAAAAGGTATACCAAAATCCTGACAAAATTTTGTCAGACCATCAATTGAATTCTTTTTCAATAATTGGATATAAGAAGAAATGAAGCCCATCGCTACTAATATGAAAACTGGCAGAATTACAAAAGCTATCTCAAAGAGCATTATTTCAGTTTTACTTCAAGCCCATCAAATGCTGGTTCAACGTTTTTAGGTAGCTCTTTTTTTAGTTCAGAATAATCTAAATCATTATGTAAGTTAGTTAAAATAGCTCGTTTTGGGTTCAAACTTTTTAGCCAATCGAGTGTTTTTTCAAGGTGAGTATGAGACGGATGAGGATCTCTACGAAGAGCGTCAATTATGATAATATCAAGATTTTTTAATTCCTTCCAGCTGGCAAGCGGTATATTAAGAACGTCAGGGATATATGCCAATTTATCTATTTTAAAACCCAATGCTTCTATATCACCATGATTAACTGATAAAGGTCGAAAGGTGATTTCTCCTCCAGCACCCTGAATTTTTACATCTTTTGCCTTAATTAGGTTCAATTTACAAATAGGTGGATACTTACTTTTTTTTGGAGTTTGAAAAATATATGAGAAACCTTGTAATAATCTTTCTTGGGTTACTTTATCTGCCCATACAGGAATTTTTTCTTTTTTTCTGTATGCTAGTGTCCTTAAATCATCTATACCATGAACATGATCGGCATGTGAGTGGGTGTATAATACCGCATCTAAATTAGTAACTTCCGCCTGTAAAAGTTGCTCCCTTATATCTGGACCAGTATCTATAAGCACCGTTGTTTTTTTTGAGCTTGTAGTTTTTTCAACGAGCAAGGAGCACCTTGACCGCCTATTTTTTTTATTCATTGGATCACAATTGCCCCAACCAAATCCGACTCTTGGAACTCCACCAGATGACCCACAGCCCAAGACTCTAAATTGATATGACACAGTTAAAATGCTTTCTTGAATAGAGTGTAAAAATTTTTTGTAGTTTGAGCTCTGAAAAAGTCTTCGTCAACATCAAGAACTTCTGACCCTTTTTTAGCGATAAAAGAAACAAAAGCCGGTTCGTTAGATTTTCCACGATGTGGAACTGGGGCTAGATAAGGGCTATCAGTTTCAATCAAGACTTTATCTATCGGTACCTTTGCAAATATTTCTCTTAGATTTTGAGAATTTTTAAAAGTAATGATGCCTGACATAGAAAGATAAAAACCTAAGTCAATCACCTCTTCTGCTAGATAGGAGCCAGAAGAAAAGCAGTGCATAACACATTGAAAAGAACTTTTATGATATTGCTCGGATAAAATTTGCCCAATCTCTTTATCTGCATTTCTTGCATGAATGATAACTGGTAGATCTGCTTCTTTAGCCACTTCAATATGTTGTATCAATGATTTTATTTGATCTTTCTTACTATCACGAGAATAGTGAAAATCTAAACCGGTTTCACCCACTCCAATCATTTTTCTATGTGCGCAAATCGACAGCAAATCGTCGCTGTTAAATTTTAGATCATCTGATGGCTGGTTAGGATGTACCCCCGTTGCAAAAAATACTTCTTCGAACCTTTCGCTTAAAGAAATTGTTTCATTTATTTCTCTATAGTTTGTCCCAATAGTTAACATCTTATGAACGCCCTCAGACTTCGCCCTACTCAGAACACCAGATAGATCGTTGTTCAAAGCCCTAAAGTCCAAGTGACAATGACTGTCTACGATAACTGATTTATTTTTTTTTGTATTTTTCAAAGGCGGCTTCTATCATGTTTAAGGCTAGAAAGAGAACTTTTTTAGCTTCAACATTGTACTCCATTGATTGATGTCTCAAAAGTGAAATTTGAGGATACAAATGAGCTGCTATAAGATTAATCTCTTCTTTAATTGATTTATTATTGATCAACAAATCGATTTCATTTTTTGCGAGAGATGCAAGTAACTTTAAAAGAACACCAAGCGCAGATTTATCAGGGTCGTCGTTACCAAGGTATTCTCTGTTACCTGCTACTAATTTAATAGCTTTTCGTTTGTTAAGATTTGGTAGATCCAATAATAACTCCTTCATGCTATTAAAAAATTTTATATAATCCTTGTCTAGAAAATTAAGAAGCTTTTTTACGGATCCATCGCAAGATGTCAGAGCACCAGCCCTCTTTAGTAGATCAAAGTGATTTTCTTCAAATAGGACCTTGGATATATTCCAAAGTTCATCCTCATTAAGTCTTTGGAAGCCAATTTTTTGGCATCTGGAAAGAATAGTTGGGAGGATAGATTGCTTATTGTTTGACACTAAAATAAATAGAGAATCTTGTGGTGGTTCTTCAAGCATTTTTAATAGAGAATTTGATGCAGAAATGTTCAAATCTTCTATCGTATCAACTATGCAGACTTTGTAAGAGTTATCAGCCGAAGATAAGTAGAATTTTCTATGGAGTTCCCGTATATCGTCAATAGAAATATTCTTTTGAAATAGTTTTTTTTTGTCATCCCATTTTCTTTTGCAGAAGAAAATATTGTTTGCTCGAATAGAAGCATTTGGATTTCTTATGTCTTTTTCAGAAAGATAACTTAGACTGTCTTTTTTCAATACGCTATTATTTGACAATACTTTTGCCACGTTCAATGCAAGAGAAGCTTTACCAATTCCCACTGGTCCGTGAAAAAGCCAAGCGTTAGGAATTTGGCTAGTCCTAATGCAACTAAGCAGAAAAGCTATCTGTTCTTTATGCCCAAAAAGAAAAGAATTATCGTCATGTGACGGTCCTGTAAACTTGTGATTTTCTTTTTCTATCATATCACTTAACTAAGGTCTCTATGCTCTCGTTTATTTGGGCTGCTACTTGCTGTGGCGATCGATTTCCATCAATTATCTTTATTCTGTCACTATGTGTCTTTGCAATATCTAAAAAGCTTTGTCTCAGTTGGCGTTGAAAGTTAATCCCATAGTTTTCAAATCGATCTTCGTCAGTTACCCGATTCAATGCACGGTCTAAAGCGATTTCAGGGTCCATATCAATCAGAAATGTGATATCTGGATATATGCCTATAAGTTCAAATAAAATAAGGCTCAATTTTTTAGCCTGAGGGCTTCGCATTCCTTGATAAACTATCGTGCTATCCATGAATCGGTCACATATAACAATTTTATTGTCTTCAATGGCTGGTTTAATAACTTTTTCGACATGATCATTTCTGGCAGCCATGAAAAGTAAGGTTTCTGATTCAACTGACCACTGAAAATTATTCTCCCTGAGAAGGATTTTTCTTATTTCATTTGCCCCTTCAGTCCCTCCTGGTTCCTCAGTCTTAACAAAAGATTTTTTCTGCTTAGCGAAGTGTTTTGCAAGAAGATTTATTTGAGTAGTTTTTCCGCAACCATCAATTCCTTCAAAACTAATAAAAATACTTTTCATTATTTAGATCCGAGAAGGGAGAAAAGTTTAGATTTCAATGTATCCAGATTAGTTGATAGTTTATTTGCCAAACCTCCTCTTTCTAAATCTTCACCAACTTCAATTGGAAAAATTAATTGTCTTTTCTCGACTCCTGCTTCAGTGAGGGGGGTTGTTTTTATAACCAAGTGACCATTTATTTTTTGCCCTTTCTTTAAAGGCGCTACTAGCGGTTCTTTTAAAACAATTTGTATCTGAGTTCCTTCTTTAGCATCAGAAGCAAGAAGTGTCTGAATATCATTTGTCGCAGATATCTTCACCCTTTCCTTTTTACCTCTCCAAACGGGCGCTTCCAAAATGATAGCGTTCTTTTTAAAATATGTTTTCAATTTAAATTTCTTGAAAGCCCATGTTGTTATGCCTTTAGCTTCGCGTGCTCTTTGCTCAACGGAGTTAAGGCCGGTAATAACAAATGTTACTCGTCTCTTGTTTTGTTTTACTGAAGCAATCAATCCATAACCAGCTTCCTCTGTATATCCGGTCTTTAACCCATCGGCACCTAGGTTCATAAAAAGTAGAGGATTTCTATTTTTTTGAGAAATTTTATCCCAGGTAAACTCTAGATCATCAAATATTCTGTAATAGGAAGGATATTCTTCCCTTATTTTATTTGCCAAGGTAACAAGATCTTTTGAAGACATTTTGTGTTGAGGGTCAGGCCAACCTGTTGAATTTGTAAAGTTTGAGCTTCTCAACCCAATTTCCTTCGCTCTTAAATTCATCAGTTCTGCAAAATTCGCTTCTGTTCCAGCTATTCCCTCGGCTAATACGATGCATGCATCATTTCCCGATTGAATAATAACCCCCTTAATTAGGTTTTTTATTGTGACGTATTCCCCTTCTCTGAGAAACATCTTAGAACCACCCTTTTTCCACGCTTTTTTTGATACTCTGAAGGTGTCATCCAATTCTATTTTGCCTTCCTCCAAACTTTCAAATACCATCCACAGCGTCATCAATTTTGACATTGAAGCTGGGGGAATTGGTCGATCAATATCTTTAGAGAGTAAAACTTCGCCAGTCGTGTTATCAATAACCAACGCTGTCTTAGCAGTCGTGGAAAACCCAAGAGCTATCGTGCTCCAAACACAGATTACAAAAGTGGTAAAAATAAAAAATTTCGCCATAAATTGATTTCTTTAATTTTGAATTCACTATTATTATAAAGCCTATAATAAATTATAAATGTTGCTTTTAATATTAAAATCGGAGTCTTTAGCATGATTGATAATACCCATTTCGATATTTTGAATGTAATAGAGACTCACGGTATTTATCAACCTGAGAAGCCAGCTATATGTTGTGGTGAAATAACGAGGCTGTGGAAAGACTTTAGACAAAATATTAACAAGGTAGCAAATTTTTTTAAGAAAATGGGTATTCATAAGGGAGATAATATTGCTCTCTTAATAGGTAATCGGCCTGAAATACTTGAGTTAATTTTTGGTATAGTGAAAATGGGAGCGTGTGTTGTACCTCTTTCTGGCCTTTTAACTAAAGAACAAATAACTGTTTTAGTCAATAATAGTGATGCAAAATTATTTATCGTAGATAATGACCTTATAGATTTAGTCACTTCAGATTTATCACAATTTAAAAATATTGACGAAGGTAAGTTACTTTTATTAGGTGGCGAGTTAGATTGTTGGGAAAATATTTCTTCTGAAGAGAAAGACTATGGTTTCCATTATAATTGCAAGCCAGAAGATAATTTCAATATCATTTATTCATCAGGAACAACGGGTGTTCCAAAAGGCATAGTTCAAACGCATAGGGCAAGAAGTCATTGGGCAACATCTAATGCGATCGAAATGTCATTCAACTCAGAATGTAAGTCTCTCACGACAACAGCACTTTATTCAAATGGCACATGGCTAATGATGCTTCCCACATTATTTGTCGGAGGCACCCTTCATGTTATGACTGGTTTTGATCCAAAAGCTTTTGTAGATCTGGTCCAGAGAGAACGAATTACACATACGTTCCTTGTTCCACCACAATTTAGTGCAATCTTATCTTTAGAAAACCTAGAAAAAGATAGTTTCAGTTCTTTAAAGACGATCTTGTCAGCAGGGTCTCCGCTAAGGCTTGACGTAAAGGAAAATATTTTAACCAGTATGAGTGAAAACCTATTTGAGCTGTACGGATTTTCTGAAGGATTCGCTACAATATTAAAACCTCATGATCAAAGGAAAAAATTTGGTTCTGTTGGCACTCCCGTCTTAGGGTTTGAAATTAAGATTATTGATGAAAAAGGCATTGAGTGTTCTCCAAATGTAGCGGGTGAGATAGCGGGTTATGGAGCCGGAATAATGAAGGAATACTATAGTGAAGTCGAACTAACAAATAGCCTTATTTGGACTGATAATAGGGGTAGAAGTTTTATAAAATCTGGAGATATTGGTAGCTTGGATGAAGATGGGTTTTTGACCATCCTGGATAGAAAAAAAGATATGATAATATCGGGAGGCCTTAACGTATTTCCCGTAGACATTGAAGAGGTGGTTGGCAAGCACCCCGATATAAATGACGTTACAGTCATCGGCGTTCCTCATGAAAAATGGGGGGAAACGTGCGTAGCACTTATTATTCCCAGAGATGGGGTAGAAATAGATTGTGATGAAATAAAAAATTGGTCAAACGAGAAGTTGGCCAAACATCAGAGATTGTATAAGGTTGAAAGTAGAGAGGAGTTTCCTAGAAATGCCTTGGGGAAAGTCTTGAAAAGAGTTCTAAGAGACCCTTACTGGTCTCAGTGAGATCCTTCTAAAATTATTACAGAACACGCAGCCTCTTCAAAGCCAATTACGCCTCCACCATTTTCTGCAAGCCCAATCTTATTTCTTTCGCTTTGCCTTTTTCCTGCTTCTCCCCTTAGTTGCACAGCTAGTTCATGTATCATAGATAATCCAGTTGCACCTACAGGATGGCCCTTCGACACCAATCCTCCCGATAAATTAACGGGTAATTTGCCGCCAAGTTGAGTATGACCTTCCTCAACAAATTTTCCTCCTGAACCAATCTCACAAAAACCAAGCATTTCAAGCTGATATATTTCACAAAACGACGTTGCGTCATGCACTTCAACAAAATTAATATCTTTTGGTTCTAGACCAGCCTGGCTATAGGCCTTTTTTGCAGCCACTCTGGATAATCCTGTTTCTTGAGGGGTTCGGTACTTTCCACCAGAAAGTACACTTGCCTTGATTTTTATAGCCCTTTGTTGAATTTCTGTTGGAAAGTGTTTTAGACCTTTTTCGGAACAAATAAGAGCTGCTGCTGCTCCATCTCCAATGGGCGCACACATTGCCCTTGTTAGTGGATATGAAATTTCTCTATCTTTTAAAACATCGTCTACGCTTACTTCAAATTGATATTGAGCTTTTTCATTTAAGGAGCCATGAAAATGATTTTTCGAGGCAGCAAAAGCAATTTGCCTTTGAGTGGTTCCATAGGTCTTCATATGCCAGAGGGCCTGAAGACCATACGTATCCATAAAAATTGTCCCTTTTTTATTTCCAGGGTCAAAAGGTTTCCCAAGTTCATTACCAATTGATTGATAAAATTCTAGCCAATCATTCCGATCAAATTGATCAATGCCTCCATCATATATTTCTTGAATTTTCTCCGGTTGATTTGGCTGATATATTTTCTCAACACCTATTGCTAAAGACACGTCCTCTGTTCCAGAAATAACATCTTTCCAAGCTCCATGAAATGCCATTGACCCTGTAGCACAACCTCCTTCTACATTGATAATGCCAACTCTTTCAGGAAATAATTTTTTTTGTACCAGAGGCGTAAAGCATACTTGACCTCTAATATTATTTTGTCCAAAGGTGCCCATTCCACAATTACCAAACCATGCTTGTCCAATCATATTACCCTTTTCTACTTTAGCTGATTTTAGTAAGTCGCAATAAACCTCCTCCGTAAGGCTTTTAAATGTCTGATCTGATTTTTTCTCGAACTTAGTGCATGCGGTGGCAATGAGATAGGCTTCCAATTTATCCTCCTTTTTTAGGTCAAAGTAACGTCCAACTTTTTAAGACCACGGGGCACTATTGCATCAATCCATTTAAAGGAATTCTCCGCTTTCAGCCTAGTTGTTGGATATTGCTTGAAGAAATTAAATATAGCGATTCGTCCTTCCTCTCTGGCGAGGGCAGCACCAATACAAAGATGAGGACCATACCCAAATGTTAAATGTCTATTCGGTGAACGATCGATTTTAAAAACATCTGGTTTGTCAAAGATATTTTCGTCTCTGTTTGCACTAGAAATCATGGCAAACACCCTATCACCTTTTTTGAGTGTTTTATTATGAAATTCATGTTCTTTTTCCACATTTCTTACGAGCGAGTTTGTTGGCCCGTCATATCTCATTATTTCCTCTATGGTAAGATCAAGTAGATCGGGGTTTTTAAGAAGTTTTGATAGTTCTAATGGATTTTTAATCAGAGTGAGAATCCCGTTTGATATAAGATTGGTAGTGGTTTCATGACCAGCAAATAAAATTAACATGCAAGTCGCAATCAACTCATCATCAGAAAACTTATCGTTTGCAACAGATGCATTTATCAAATCCATTAGAAAACCCTCGGAAGGATTTGCTCTCCGCTCTTCAATAATTTCTCTAAAGAAAGAAACCATTTTTCTACATCCACGAGACGCTTTCTCATACTTATGCTTATCATTCCTAGCGCCGCCAATAAATTTTGACATATCATCCGACCATGATTTAAATTCGTCTAGCATGTCTATTGGAACGCCTAGTAGGTGCATTATAGTAAGTGCAGGAATGGGAGAAGCATAATTATTAACTAAGTCAATTTCCCTAATATTTTTTAGTTTAGATAATGTGGCATCCGTTATAGCATTTATTTTTGGTTGCATTTCGTTAATAGATTTTCTTGTAAACGCAACCATCATTATCTTTCTCATTCTGGTATGATCAGGAGGATTTCTGAATGCAGCCCATAGATTTAAATATTTTACAATTTCTGCTAATAGCTTTGCTTCCTTGGTGGGGAGCTTGCTATAAAAGTTATTTAACCTATCAACGGTAATGTTATCACTGGAAAGTATAGATCTAACGTCGTCATATCTCGTAATTATCCATGATTTCAATTTCGTGTTCCAGTGTATAGGATCTTCATTTCTGAGTGCAAAGAAATAGGGATATGGATTAGCCAAAGTGTTTGGATCAGATGGGTCGTAGTTCATGCTGAGTCACGTACAAAATTTTTCCAGGTAGCCATATAGTTAACAAATGTTTCTGATAAACCTTCTTTCAAAAGATGATCCCTTGTGACAGGAGCAGAGTAGGGCTGAAAGTTTGATCCTTCAGCCTTGAGGCGGTTTGGAAATTGATGATCTAAAATTGCAGCTCTCCCTAAACAGAAAAAGTCAACATTATTATTTTGTAAAATTTCTATATCTTCATAAGAAAAAATCTTTCCCGCCACGGTTATTAACTTTGAACCTCTGTCGATAGTTGTAAATAGTTTTAACAAGCTCTCACCTATGAAAGGTCCATCATCAACCAATTTAAACGAATCCCAGAGTGAAATATCGATAAAATGAATATTATTATTTTCACAAAGCGTTTTATACAGTGTTATCATTTCGTTAGTATCTAAACCAAACCTTTCTGGAGAAATCCTCACACCAATCAAAAAGTTCGAGGAAGTCTTTTCTTTAATTTCCTCGATAATATCTATTAGAAACTTGGCTCTGTTTTTGAAAGTACCTCCATAATCGTCTTCTCTTTTATTGAACTTTTTAGAAAGGAATTGACCAATGAGATAGCCGTGAGCAGCATGCAGTTCAATGCCATCATAGTTACATTGGTGTGCTCTAATGGCACATTCTACAAACGCCACTTTCATTTCTTCAATTTCTGCTATCGACATCTCTCTCGCAGACTTTTCTGAATTCATACTCGGACCTATTTTATCTCCTGAATAATTAATGTCTGCCCTTATCCCTGCATGGAAAATTTGTGCTATAGAAAGTGCCTCTAAATTGTGTAATCTCTCATTTAAACGATAGTGGCCATCTTCATGTTTAGGATCATATATGCCAAGTTGTCCTTTCCAACCAATTCCAGATTTTAACACTGGCATGGCACATGTCATTATTATCCCAAAACCTCCTTCTGCCCTTTTTGTAAGCCAAATAAACTCATCATCAGAAATTCTCCCTTGATCAGGACTTTGCATATTGGTGAGCGGTGCAAGCAGAAATTTATTTTTTGCTTTTACCCCGTTTGAAAACGTGAGTTCTTTAAATAATTGCTCCATACTTATATATTAAAACATACTTTCTTCTGATCAAAGGTCTATTAATGCATTTAAAAAATTTATTGCGGTTTGAAGTTATATTAATTTTTTTTGCATTTTCTTTATTTGTAAATAACGTTTTTGCAAGTGAAAGATATACAATTGAAAATTCAAAAGCACTTAAATTTACCTACTTTGTGAGTGGCATTCCTTTATATGGTGAGTTTCATATAGAAACATCTCATTTTACTATCGATTTTACTGAAGAACAGCAATCTAAGTTTTACATTAAAGTAGATATCAGAAAAAGTACCGCAGGTTTTCCTTTGGCTACCAGCGCCATGTTGGGACAAAGTGTCTTAAATGCAAACAAATATCCATTTATGGAGTTTAAAAGCACTAGTATTTCTAAAAAAGATAAGGGATATCGAGTAAGCGGCCTACTCGAACTGAAAGGAGTACAGAAAAATATCGTTATTATGGTTTTTACCAAAGACAAATACAGAAAAAATGCAAAAACTCTTTTGTTTGAAATAATGTCTTCTATTAACAGATATGATTTTGGCGCCAATGGATTTCCTTTTCTTGTTGGAAAGGAAATTAAATTAAATTCTAGTATCGAATTAAAAAGAGGGGATTAATATGGCAAGGCATCGTGGAAAATTTGATAAAAATAAGGTTGAGCCCTATGAACTAAGTAGAAGCAGAATTGAAAACTTTGTTAAATGTAAAGCTTGTTTTTATATGGAACAAGTGGAGGGCATAAAGTTCCCCTCTATTCCGGGGTTCAATATAAATGAGGCTACTGATATATTGCTTAAAAGAGATTTTGATAAATACAGAGAAATTGGAGAGCCTCATCCATTTTTGGTTGCCAACGAACGAGACTTTCTCATTCCCTTCTCTCATGAACACTTTGAATTATGGACGCAAAGCTTGCATTTTGGAGCAAAAGATAGGCTTAACTTTGTGGATCCTAAAACAAATCTTAAAGTTGGTGGTGGTCTCGATGACGTTTGGTTAAATATTAACACTAATTGTTTGCATATAGTTGATTATAAAAGTACGTCGCAAAAATCAGATAAAGGGCCTATTACATTGGATGATCCTTGGAAAGCTTCTTATAAAAGGCAAATGGACCTCTATGTCTGGGTTTTAAGAAAAAAAGGCTTTCATGTTGATGATGTGGGTTACTTCCTATATTGCGACGGGGATAGGTTTAGTGACTACGATTTTTTATCAAGTACTGCCGCATCTATGAATTTTAAGATAACTTTGATTGACTACAAAACTAACGACACCTGGATAGAGCCGACCTTACAAGATATTAGCGAGTGTTTGAACGAGAGCAAAAGACCGCTGCATTCGGACTATTGTGAATATGGAAAATTTCTTACTCAAAGTTTAAATCAATGAACTCAAAATACTATCTGTATTATTTAGTCTCTCAATGTTAAGACCAGCAACAGATTTATATTTTTCTGAGTGATTTTTAAGGTCGCTTTGGCTAATGATTTCCTGGATATTATTAAAAGTTCCTCCACAACGGTCTTCAACTACTTGTAGAAGAGCATCGGGACCAGAACTTCTATTTGCTAATGTTATTTTGGCAGTTAGGGGAAGCATCTCTTCTTCATAGCTCAATAAAGCTGTTTCATTAAGTCCATTTACTTTTAAATGAAACGCAAGTTTTCTAGCATCAATAATAGCTTGGCTGGCACCATTTGATCCAACTGGATATGTTGGGTGGGCAGCATCACCTAGCAATGTTATTCTTCCAAAAGTCCATTTTTCTAATGGATCTCTATCAACCATTGGATATTCATAGATTGAGCTTGTTTCTGAAATAAGGCTTAAAGGATTTATCCATTCAAAGGACCATTCTGTAAAGCTACCTATAAATTTTGATTTATCTACCTTTTTACTCCAGTCACTTTTCATATATATTTTTTCAGGATTAAATTTTAATTCCGCTATCCAGTTTATTTTTGCATTCCCGTGACTGTCTTTTTGACTTATAGGGTATGAAACAAATCTTTGCGTATCATGTCCAATCATCACCATAGAAGCACCAGTCCTAAAAGGAGAAGCAGCTGTTAGCCCACGCCATAAAATTGCTCCGTTCCATAGAGGGTCCCCTTCATCTGGGAATAACTGTTTTCGAATATTTGAATTTATCCCATCACAAGCAACAAGAATATCGCCGTAAAAGGTTTCATTTTTTTTTGTATTCTTATTAAAGTATTGCAATTCTACTGAAGAGGATAAATTTTTGAAGCCAGTAGCTCTAATACCTAAATTAACAGAGCTTTTTTTCGAACGTCCAATAAGAGTATCATAAAGTAACTTTTGGAGTTCTCCTCTATGGACAGAAAATTGTGGTATATTATACCCTGCTTTTAAGCCCCGTGATTCAGTCCAAATTTCCAAACCTTTTTTTGAAAATAATCCAAATTCTTCGGTTTGCACCCCAATTCTTGTGAGACTATCTTTTAATCCTAATGCAAAAAGTTCCCTTACGGCATTAGGTTGAAGGTTGATTCCAACTCCTAGGGGTTCAATAGATACTGAGGTCTCAAATATATGAAATGGTATTTTTAGTTGTTGTAGGGATAGCCCTAAACACAAACCACCTATTCCTGCTCCACTAATCAGAACTGTCATTTTAAATTAATTCTATTGGAGTGACATATATGTGGACCATAATAAGCCTTCATTCAATTGACGTACATCGGTAGTGCTGTAGAAAATGTCCAAGCCAATGCTATTCCATTGGCTAACCCTACCGAAAGAGTGTTATTGTACTTTCTACTTATCATATTTGCTAAAAATCCAAATATTAAAGCGAAGGCAAGAAATAAAATTATTGCATATCCCATAATAAACAACTGAGTGATATCTAAAAATATTGAAGCTGATATGGAGATTATCAGAAACAGTTTAAATATATTTCCCACTATCCAACCATTTGCATAATTGTCATAATACATTTGCATCAACACCATCAAAGGGATAGACCCAATTAAGCAAGAGAAAAACACAGGTACTCTGGTCCCACTTAAAAGAAACGAGCTCACGTAGTTGTCTAAAATGGACCCAAACACAATACAAAATAAAATAAATAAAAAGGCAAATAATGGAAAATTAAATGATTTTGATAACTCCTTAAACTGGGTAGGCGGTAGGCTGAAAAACAGAATTATGGATATTAGGATCATTTGATTGATGAGATGATTGTGGGCAGGGAAATTAACAAATTTAAATGTAAAGTTATACAATATAAGTGGCGGGAGTGCACAAGCGATAATATTTATCGAAAAGAACCGCATATAGCCAAACTGATATCTCCCTGAGGTTTTTTTAGGAAGGAACTTGGTCAGTAATATAGTAAGAAAAAAAATGCAAAAAAATAAAATACCTGTCCATATTCCAATATTGTTACCAATAAATATTTGCTTATCCTTTTCAAGGAAATTAATCCAATCTACCAGCTCTCTTTGAGTTCGAACAGAATATAAAACGCCTACATGGTCGGCGTTCTCTATAAAATCTACTTTTCTAATAGCATTATCATTAAGCGCTCCATATAATCTTCCTTCCTTTGGATTATCAACTCCAATATTTTGTAAAATTTCTAAGGATTTCGATCTCAATTGAGGTTCCCACTGACCATTAAGAATGAGGACATTTTTAGGTTCTTTTGCTGTTAAAGCGTCAGTATAAGCGGAAATAGCAACTGCGCTATTAAGACTAGGATGCAAAGAGGCTGACCTGATTATTATATCGGATGCCATTGAATGGCCAATTATCATTGAAAAGCTGGGGCTATATTTTAATAAATAATGAGAGATTATCTCATTCGTTTGATTAACGAATTTCTGTGTCGCTCCCTCAATCGTAGTAATATCTCCTGAGTACGGTAGAGGATGACGTCCATGCCCTAAAAAATCAAAACGAACTGTTAAATAACCAGCCTCTGCAAGAGCTACAGCTATTGGTCTCATAAAACTAGTAGATCCAGCAAATCCATGTGCTAAAAATACTATGCCCTTAGTTTTTATATTGTCCTTGAAAGTTAGAGTAACGGGGGTTTTATTGACAAACTCTCTGACACTCTTCAAATTTCTTTCAGCAAAATCAAGTTTCCAAAACGCAAAAAGGGCTATTAAAATCAATAAAAGGCAAAAGACTTTATATATAGAGTTCTTAGAGCTTTTTAACAAATACAACTTATCCTTGCGCGCTGGGATTCTCAAACGTGTATCTAAAAGTACAGCATTTCCCACCACTCATGATAGTGGTTTCTCGATTAAGTCTTGCATCTTGGTTGAATCCTTCAATCATTGCGGCATCTCTGTTGCAAGACAAAACAGCCCCAAGGTCTTGTATTCCTAACGCCTTATACATTTCGGCATATCTACACCTTGTTACATTGAAATCTAGTTTTGTATCATTTTTCTCAAGCAAGTCAATTTCCAGCGCTCCATCTTGAGTCCAGAACTTTAACGTTTCAAGAAAAGCAGAAACATCATTGCCATATTCTTTCGCCAGAGATGAGCCTTGATTGCGAGCTAGCTCCATAACTGTTTTTTCTAAAATCGGTATAATTTTTTCTTTGCCAAAGGTTTTTATAAGGGCATCTACGAAAGGTGTGATGATCCTAGCTTCTGTTTCGCGCCGTGTTAAAACTCCAATCTTTTGCGTTAGCTCATCTTTTAACTTTGTGTTGCTTTCCATTTATTATCTCCAAATTAAACTGCTATTTCCTAAATTACTGCAATGCTAACTTTCCCATGATCAGAAAGAATATGGTTTATCTGATCCCCCACTTTTGCTTGTCTTACTTTAAACACACTTCCTGTTATTATAATCATTCCAGGTTTTAGTTCACTTTTACGCGAGTGAAGCTCATTGATCAACCAGCACAGATTTTCAAAAGGCTTCGCGTCAAGCACGCCAGTTGTTAACCTTGGTTCATTATTCCATTCACAGGTCGATTGTATGTCCAGAAAATCTTGTTCCTGCCAATTATTTATTGGATCTCCTAAAACTAGCCCACCGGACCATGCATTATCACAGGCTAGAGAAAGTGGATCTAGACCGTCATAATTTGCACCCCTATCATCTATAAGCTCGATAGCGGGTAAAACATTTAGAATATCGTGAACAATATTTTCTGGGTTTCGTTGGATAGAGGGATCTATAATGCGATCAGATAGTTCAAAGGCTAATTCAAATTCGACGCTCATTCTATGGTAGTTCTTTAGAACTATTGTCTTAGGACTATTGAAAATTTCATTCTTAAAGAGACCACCATAAACTGGGTGACTGATTTTGTGATAGTCTTGTTGTATTTTAGAAGATAGGGCAATTTTGTATCCTCCAAGTGATCCTCGGGGTAACTTTTGCCGCAATTGTGTCTGAACTTCGTATGCTTCATCGAAATCTTTTGGTTTCATATCTTTTTCAAGATTTACAAATCTATCACCAGCTTCATGCGCCTCAAAAAGAAAGTTACTTATTTTTTCGACATTTGACTTCATGTACTTTATGTAACATTTTTTTTCAATTTTCCAAAAGCTTTAGTATCCATTGCGTTCTAGCATTCGCCTGAGCGATCATTGCTATTGCAAGCTGTTCCAATATTTTCGCTTTTGCCAATTTCATACTCTCCACGGCAAAATCTGCGTCTTCAATAGCACTTCTGGATTTGATCAGGTTTACTTTACTATTATCGAGGTTGGACATTATGAAATCCAGTCTATTTGATAATGCTCCGGCAGCACCTCTTTTTTCATTAATATCTTCTATCGCCGTATCAATGATGCCCAAATAGTTCTCCGCGTTGCTTCTCGTCGTTAAATCTTGTGTTAATCCCAGTGTAGAGGCGCTCAGAGTATAGGCTTGAACTTCCAGCGTGTTACCGGATCGAGGTCCAATCTGGAGATAGTGTGTGTTTCCATCAAATACTGGTTTCCCCCCGAAAGAAGTAGTGCTACCAATGCGAGTAATTTCCATCTCCAGTTGCGATAACTCGGAGTCTAACGCCAATCTATCAGCGGCAGAATTCGTATCACTTATAGCTTGGATAGTCAGCTCGCGCATTCTTAGCAAGATAGATTGCACTTCTGATAAACTTATGTCTAAAGTGTCTATTAAAGATTGTCCGTCTGCGGCATTTTTCGACGCGGTCTCTATTCCTTGGATTTCTGCATTTAGTCTTATTAATTGATGAATTCCGGCAGGATCATCAGATGCCTTGTTAATTCTTTTACCAGTGGACAAACGTTCCATAGCTTCATTCATTAAATTTGATGAACGACCCAACGCAATCAATGCAAATCCAATTGCACTGTCATTATTTATAGTTAACGACATACCAAACCCATTGTCCCACTACTATTAACGACAAAAATTATTAAATTTATATTTATATATTTTGTTTAATTCAAAATATGAACTAAGCTTGCACTAAAAAAAGGAAAATTAATGAAACTTTATCAATTTGATCTGGCTCCTGCCTCCAAGAGAGTTACGTTCTTTCTCAAAGAAACAGGAATTGAGGTGCCAATAGTGCAACTTAATGTCAGAGATGGGGATCAATTTGAAGAGCCTTATAATTCGCTTAATCCATTCCATTGCATTCCCTTTCTTGAATTAGCTGATGGGACTGTAATTTCCGAAAGTGTGGCGATCTGTCGATATTTAGAAGATACTAACAACATGTCAAAAAAGTTATTTGGAAAGACTTCTAAAGAAAGAGCAATCATTGAAATGTGGGATAGACGAATTGAAATTGATGGATATGTTCCCCTTATTAATGGCATCAGAAATAAATTTGAGAGATACAAAGGAAAAGTTTTATCTGGTACGCGTAACGATTTACCACAAGTTCCTGCAATAGCAAAAAGAGGGATAGACTCCTGTCGAATATTGTTCGAGAGGCTAAATGCTCATTTAAATACATCCCCATACGTAGCCGGTGATGCGTTAAGCATCGCTGACTTAACTGGCTACGTGGCAGTACAGCTTGCCATTGCTATTGAAATGAATTTTGATGAATTTGAAGAAGTCAAAGCGTGGCATGAAAAAATGGATAGAAGGTTCAAGTTAAATGAATAAAAAATTATGTATATTAACAGGAGTTGGACCGGAAACTGGTACAGGTGCTGAAATTGCACGTTACTTTTCTGAAAATGGCTACCACGTTGCCATGATCGCTCGAACTGAAGACAACCTCAAAAATTTGGAAAAAAAGTATAACAATACTACTGCTTTTCCTTGTGATGTAGGTAATATTGAAGATTTTAAAAAAACAATAAATAAAATATTAACGGATCTTGGACCAGCTGAGGTTGTGATACATAATGCTCCATTGGGAACGCGAGGACCCATCCTTGATTTGAGCTACAAAGATTTGGAAAAAAATTTTAGAGTTAACACAACCGCATTGCTTATTTTGTCACAGATGGCTCTTCCAAAAATGTTAGAAAGAGAGAGCGGCACGATTATTGTTACTGGTAATACGGCTGCAGAAAGAGGAAAAGATGGTTGGGGTTTTTTCGCTGCGTCTAAATCAGCTCAAAAGATACTCGCAGAATCTATGGCCAGAGAATTTGGGCCAAAAGGAATCCATGTGGCCTATATTATTATTGACGCGTTAATTGACACACCCAGGACGCGACCGCGACTTGCCCCAGATAAACCAGATAATTTTTTTGCCTCTCCAAAACATATAGCTGAGGAGGTTTTCAAGGTCGTAAAGCAAGACAGGTCTGCTTGGTCATTCCGAGTTGAATTACGTCCTTATGGAGAGTATTGGTAGAAATTGGCCTAGAAAAAATATCAGTAAACTAGTTTACTCCAACCATCTCTAATGCTTGTTTGCACGTATCTGTTTCGTAAGTAGATAGGCCTAAATTGACATTGTAATGGCACTGTGTTGTCAATTGATCAACCTTCAATAGAGTTTCTCTGTCTAGAGACGCAACTTCTATTGCTTTGTTCATCTTATCTGTAAACAATGCTGTCTTATTGTCCCAACAACTATGGTTCCATCCTAATAGATCTCCAGCAAAGGAAGCAGAACTTGAGCAAAAGGCGACTGCAGCTAATAAAATTTTGAGCTTCATAATCTATCTCCATA
>CACBAM010000015.1 GCA_902537215.1 uncultured Alphaproteobacteria bacterium | reverse complement strand
TGCAAAACCAGTAGAAACCCTTCCTGCAAAACTGTCAGAAGCTGGGAAAGCAATAATTCTTCTCAGAGAGTTTAAGCAAATAGGGCAGATTCTTTCTGTACTAGAGAAACATGATGTTAATGTTAAAGAAAGTTTTATGCTGTCGAGACTTGGCTGCCCAGAGGAAAAAGTAGTAAAACTTACAGACTCAAAACTATCTGATTTTAAACAAGCATCTAAATCTTTAAAACCACTAGCATTGGGCATAACATATAAAAAACCTCCATCAGATATCAGTTATTTTCAAGGGCAGGATGATGATGCTTTCAAAACTGATGGGAATATAACTAAAAAAGACATAAGAGCTCTGACCCTCTCAGAATTAAAATCTTTTGGAAGTGAAGTGTTATGGGATATAGGAGCTGGTTCAGGCTCAATCTCAATTGAATGGTGTTTGGGGCATCCTAATAACGTAGCCTTTGCCATTGAACGGAGAAGAGATCGTATTTCTTTGATCAAAGCTAATAGAAAAAAATTTGGCTTACAAGAAAGATTAACTGTAAAACATGGTAATATTGAAACGATAGCCAAAGATTTACCAACGCCAAATGCTGTTTTTATAGGTGGGGGAGTAACCTCAGATTTAATTTACCAAGTGATTAAAGCCCTTAATAAAAATAGTCGACTTGTAATAAATGCTGTCACTCTTGAATCCCAGGCTCTTTTGTTAAAAAAATACAAGCAGTTCGGCGGTAATTTGAAAAAAATTAATATATCCAAGCCTAAGCCTATTGGGGGAAAAACAATTTGGTCAGCTCAATATAATATAATCCAATGGAGCTTTAAAACATGATTACAGGAATTGGCTTTAAATCTACAGTTACTATTACTTCATTTAACGAGTTATTTGAAAGTTATATCAAAAGGTATAGTGCTTTTACAGTTGCTACCTCAAAGGAAAAAGCAATAAATGCAGTCTTTTTAAAATTTATCAGTACAAACCGCCTAAAATTGATCCAGATTGAGGAAGACGATATTTACAATATTATCACACCTACTGTTTCCCATTTGAGTATGAAGTTTAAAAATGTTGGCAGTTTTTGTGAAGCTGCAGCACTTGCTGCAGGAGGTACCACATCCAAAATTATTTGTGAGCGGAAAATCTCTTCTGATAGGCTTGCTACCATCGCAATCGCAGAAATGGATGGAGATTAAATTGACAGTACACTTCATAGGCGCAGGTCCTGGTGATCCCGAACTCATAACGCTTAAAGGAAAAAAACTTTTGGAAAAATGCTCTATCTGTTTTTTTGCGGGATCGATCATTCCAGAAGAAATATTATCCCATTGCGACCCTTCAACAAAAAAAATAAATACAGCACCCCTATCACTTTCTCAAATTATTAAAAAAATAGAAAAATTTCATAATGAGGGTCATGAAATTGCCCGGCTTCACTCTGGTGATCTATCTATATGGTCGGCAGTGAATGAACAAATACGTGAGTTAATAAAATTAGAAATCCCTTTTAGCATGACGCCAGGAGTAACTTCTTTTTCAGCTGCCGCTTCAAGTTTAAAACAGGAACTAACCAAGCCCCAAATAGCTCAATCTATAGTTCTCACTAGAACCGAAGGTAGGGCATCAAAGATGCCTGAAAATGAAACTTTAGAAAATTTTGCTAAAAGTGGCGCTATTCTTGCGATACATCTATCAATTCATGATATTGCAAAAGTGGTCAAAAAAGTAAAGCCTTTCTATAACGGTTCTTGCCCAGTAAAAGTTGTGTGGAAAGCATCTTGGCCAGAGGAACAAATTATTCATTCAGATTTAAGTAATATAGAAAAAGCGATACCCGAATATATGGATAGAACAGCTTTGATACTTATTGGTCCGCATTTAGACACTGCTAATTTTACCGCAAGCAAATTGTATGATGAAACCTATGATAGGAGATTTAGAGAAATAGATGCCACTGGAAGAAATCATAAATAGGCAAGGTATAATTATTTCGGCTCCGGCGTCGGGAGCTGGAAAAACGACTGTAACTCTGGGGCTTATTAACGCTTTTGCACGTAAAAGGTCCGTACAACCTTTCAAGAGTGGTCCTGACTATATAGACTCAAAATTTCAAAGTGTTGCCGCAGATCGTCCTTCATATAACTTAGATACATGGGCAATGTCATCTAGTGATATCCTTAATATGATAGGCATGGTGGGCCCTTCGGATATCTGTATTGCTGAAGGGTCAATGGGATTATTTGATGGAGTAATAAGCAAGGGTGCAGGTGGAAATGGTTCCACCGCAGATCTAGCAAGTATAACGAATTGGCCAGTAATTTTAGTAGTCGACTGCGCAAAGCAGGCTCAATCTGTAGCTGCTTTGGTAACCGGTTTCAACTCATTTAGAAATGACATAACAATCGGTGGAGTAATTCTCAATAATATATCAAGCAAAAGGCACGAAGCTTTAGTGTTCAGTGAAGTTTCAAAAACAAAAGTTCCAATTCTAGGGGTTATCCCTAGGTCTAACGAACTAACTATCCCAGAAAGACACTTAGGTCTGGTCCAAGCAGAAGATATATCTGACTTGGAACAATTAATTTTTAAGCTTGGAACACTCATTGAACAAAATTGTGATCTAGAAGCAATAGCTTGTACTGCAAGACAAAGCTCTCCTGCAATACCAACTTTACAAAAAATTACTCCTCCCGCTCAGAGAATAGCTATTGCGAGAGATAATGCATTTACCTTTACTTATTCCCATTTGATAGAGGGGTGGAAGAAACAAGGCGCTGAGATTTCCTTTTTCTCTCCGCTAAACGATGAGCCCCCATCAAGGAGTGATGACATGGTCTGGTTGCCAGGAGGATACCCTGAACTCTACCTCGGTCGCTTATCTGAATGCAAAAATTTTAAGAATGGACTTATTGATTTTAGTAAGAAAGGACCAGTGCACGGAGAGTGTGGTGGCTATATGGTTTTGGGAAGAAAAATTATTGGTAAAGGTGGTCAGGCATATGACATGATTGGTATGTTTGATTTGGTTACTTCTTTTGAAAAACGCAAGCTCAATCTAGGATATCGAAAAGCCAAGGCTATTGAGCCTTTTTTTGGAATCAAAAGGGGTTCCACTGTTCTTGGACATGAGTTTCACTATACGACAGTTGTCGAAATAAATGATGCTCCTATTGTCTTTGTAGAAGATGCTTACCAAAATGAGTTAGGTCAGTCAGGCTCCAAAAACTCTAATGCTACTGGAACATTTTTTCATCTTATTGGGAGCGAACAATGACTATTAGCTTTGTCAGTTCTGGTCCCGGCAATCCAGACCTTCTTACTGTACTAGCAGTAAAAAGAATTAGTGATGCGGATATTATTTTCTATGATGATTTATCCGCTGGCGAAATACTAAATCTTGCAAAAAAAAGCGCCACACTTTTGAGTGTGGGGAAAAGAGCAGGGCTTGCATCACCACAGCAAAATCAAGTATCTAGATTACTCGTAGAATATGGTAGAACAGGAAAAAAAATTGTTCGGCTGAAGTCGGGTGATAGTAGTATTTTTTCAAGATTAGAGGAAGAGATTACAGCATTAAATGAGAATGGGTTAGAGTTTGAAATAATCCCAGGAGTATCTTCAGCAATGGCTGCGGCTGCGGCTGCAAAAATCCCATTAACCCGAAGAGTTATGTCGAGACGTGTACAGTTTATCACTGGACATGATTTCAATGGTGAACTTCCCGATGACTTGAATATTGCATCCTTAATTGATCCAAATTGTACAACCGTAATCTTCATGGGAAAAAAAACTTTCCCTAATCTCGTTCAGATTCTTTTAGAAAATGGTCTTGATATCAAAACAAAAGTTCTCGTGGCGGAAGACATTTCAAGAAAAGAGGAAAATATTAGAAAGGGTACGATTGAGGAGATATTAATCTATCTAAAGGATATTAAAAGCAATCATCCTGCAGTTATAATTTTTGGACCGTTACTTTGAGTATTAACTTATATCTAATAGGAATAGGTTTCGGAGATGCAAAGCATGTAACAGAAGAAGCAGCTAAGACAATCAAGAGTTGTAATTTGATACTAATCGGAAAGAAAAAAGACGAAAAATCCGAGATTGCTGACCTTAAAAAGAATATTTGTAAATCTTTAATAAAAATAAATAGTGTGAAGTTTAAGGAATTTATTATACCGGAACGACAATTGCCCAATAAAAAATATATCAATTCAGTTATAGACTGGCATGATGATATCGCGAAAACATGGGTCGACATAATTAATGAATATAGTACTAGCACCGCAAGAAGAAACATAAACGTCGGAATTCCCATATGGGGGGACCCTTCATTGTACGATAGTAGCCAAAGAATTGCTTCGCGAGTGAAAAACACTTTACACCATACCTCCATCAAATTGATTCCTGGACTCTCTTCAATACAGTTGCTTGTTTCTGCGTTTGGAATTCCCTTTAACGAAATCGGGCAATCGGTCTTGATTACTACAGGCCGGCTTCTAAAGGAAAGAGGATGGCCAGATGGAACGGAAACAATTTACGTTGTTTTAGATGGAGAATGCTCATTCACATTTTTAAAAGACAATAATATCTATATCTGGTGGGCGGCATATCTCGGAATGAAAGAGCAAACTCTTATTCAAGGCGAGGTTCCAAAGATTGGCCAAGAAATTGTTTCAATAAGAAATAATCTGCGTGCAAATAAAGGATGGATTTTAGATGTTTATAAACTTCAACGCATAATTGACAGTGAGGACTAATGGCAAAAAAACATTTTATTCTTGGAGGAAGTAATTCGGGTAAATCAAGGTTTGCAGAGCAAACAGCCCTGGATATCAAAAAAAAATTCAGTGGAGATCTTTATTACATAGCCACTGGTTTGGCCTATGATAAAGAGATGAAAAAAAAAATTGCTAAGCATAAGAGTGAAAGAAATCCAAATTTTAAAACTATAGAATCTCCTGATCTTAGAACAGACATTCTGCAAAATTGTACACCTAACGATATTATATTGGTAGATTGCATTTCAATTTCTCTATCAAATATCCTAACTATAAAAGAATTCAGTGGTCGGCAAATTGAAGACATAGAAGCCATTATAGAAAATTGCAAATCTCATTTAATTATAGTAGGTCAAGAGACAAGCATGGGTATTATTCCTCCAAACGCGCTTTCTAGAAGGTTTCTTAAGGTTTCGGGGAATTTTAATCAATTCCTTACCCGCATTTCAAATAAAGTTTCTTTGGTGGTGGCTGGCATACCCATGCTTATAAAAGATGAGTAGTTTATGCAAAAGGTATTAAATCTACTAACTCTTAAGAATTTTTTTATCTTCTTCTTACCTGGGACCTTTTCACTTTTTTTGGTTTTGGGTTCCTTTTTTTATTCCAATAAATTTATTTTTCTGGAGAACCTTTCACTAGACTCGCTCCAAAAAACCTTTCCCAGAAACACTAATGAAAACAAGATATTCATCATCGATATTGATGAAATATCTCTTGAGAAAATAGGTCAGTGGCCATGGGACAGACGCATTTTGGCTGAACTGACAAAAACTTTAAAAGAGTCGTATAACGTCAAAGTTATTGGCTTTGATATTATTTTTCCTGAAAAAGATAGGTTATCTAACTTAAATCCGGATGAGAGAGATAATGATACTATTTTTTCCAAGTCAATTGAGGAAGTTAAGAATGTTGTGCTCCCTCTATCTTTGAGCACTAGTAACCCTAGTCTCGTTCTTCCAGACACAAGAAGTAACATCAATACTATAGGACTTAACAACTATGATCTCTTTAAAACAGAAAACTCTTTTATAACCAATTTAGATGAACTTAATCGATTTAGTCAGGGCCTTGGTTATATTAATTCCACCTCCGATAGAGACGGTTTAATTAGAAAACTTTTTCTGGTAAATAATTTTGTATCTCAAACAGAGGGTACAAAACTTATTCCTTCATTTAGTCTGGAATTAGCTCGCGTTTTTCTTGATGAAAAAAACTACTTTTTAAAAAATTCTAAAAATAATTATCTCGATTTAAAAATTGGCAATAGGAGTTTAAAAATTTCGCTTGACTCACTTGTTATACCCTACTTTAGGAAAGTAGAGGCATCTCGATATATCTCTGCTGTTGACATATTGTTGAAAAAACAGATGGATCTTGAAAACTCTATTGTAATTATTGGATCAAGCGCGACTGGTTTAAAGGACAAAGTATCTACAAGTTTACAAAAAGGATTATCAGGGACTGAAATTCATGTCCAAACAGTTGAAAATATATTGGACAATAGCTTTATAAAGAGAGGTTTGCATGTTCAAATAATAGAATGCCTGTTGGGAGTTTTCCTCACAATTTCCGCTTTAATTTTATTTGCCGTAATTACGCCTTTGTTATCAGTTTTATTTGTCTCATCTATAATTTTAATTTTAGTAGCAAGTTCGATTTACGCTTTTGTCTCTAGCCAAATTTTTTTCAACCCCTCTATTTTAATTCTATCAATTATTTTAAATTGGTTTCTCTTCACTATAAGTAAACGAATTATTGAAATTAGAGACAAAGCATATGTCGACAAAGCTTTTGGGAGGTACGTTTCTCCTGCGTTGCTTGAGATTTTACAAAAAGATAAAAATTATCTCAACCTCGGTGGAGAAAAAAGAGAAATGACTTTTCTCTTTTGTGATCTCAGAAATTTCTCAAAGATTTCTGAAATATACAAAGAATCCCCTTCGAAACTTATATCACTTCTAAATAATATTCTGGATCCTGTTTCTAAGGTAATTTTGGATCATGGCGGTACAATCGATAAGTACTTAGGAGATGCCGTAATGGCTTTCTGGAATGCTCCCATCGAGGATAGAAATCACTCAAAAAATGCTGTGGTAGCAGCTAAGGAAATAATAACTAAAGTTAAAATTATTAATGATAGAATAAGGAAAGATAAAAATTTTTATGAAATCAAAAATATATCGATCGAAGTAGGGATAGGAGTAAACACTGGCTACGCCACAGTAGGAAATATTGGCTCTACAGAAAGATTTGATTACTCTGTTATCGGAGACCCCGTTAATTTAGCAGCTAGACTAGAGTCCCAATGCAAGAACTATAAATTAAATTTAATTTGTGGTGAAGAAACAACAGAACATACAAAAACTATAGATACTTTTTTTTCTGAAAATTACCTACTCATAGATGTTGTTAAAGTTGTGGGAAGGAATACGCCAGTGAGATGCTATACTTTATCAGACATTAATAATGTTAATAAATTAAATAGTGAACTTCATGAAGATTTTATAAACAGTTATCTTGTGGGAAATTTCAAACATGCATTAGATAAACTAGAAAAGCTAACGGTAAAACGTACAAATTTACAGGGCTATTATAAAATGATGTATGCTAGGATTTATGACATGTACGATAACAAAAATTTTGTTTGGAGAGGTTTTTATGTGCTGGATAGTAAGTAAATTAAATTATAAGCACACAATTTTTATATTGCTGACGCTTTTATTTACTATGGTTATTGAGAGGGATATAGTTTCTGCCAGTGAACGTCAAAAAGTAGGGTCCACCGAGAGCGTCATTAAGAGCGTTTTTGAGAAGAAAAGAAACGCATCTATAACTTTGGGGGACGATATTAAATATTTAGATCTGATAACTACGGGCACAGCAAGTTTTACCAAAATTAAGCTCTTGGATAGCTCAGTAATTAATTTAGGTCCAGACTCAGAGTTGTTAATAGATGACTTTGTATATGATCCTAAAGCTTCAGAAGTTAGTGGCACAATAACATTAGTACGGGGGTTTTTGAACTTTGTTGGATCAAAAAAACAAAAATCCCTTAAGTTTTATAGTAGTGGTTCTATATTAGGAATTAGAGGAACTAATTTTGACCTTCATACAAGTGAAAAGGGCCGTATCTCCATAGCGGTTTATGAAGGGTCTGTTATGCTCTCCAATAAAAGTGACGAGATATTTTCGCTCGAGCCGAATTCGGTGACTATTCTAAGTGAAAAGACCCAAAAGCCGCTCATTGACGAAAAGGAGTTTGAAAGTTTTAAAAAAACTCATCGCGCTTTAAGTAAATTAGCAGATAAAAGTAACTTTAAATTTAGAGATGACATAAAAACTGCTGACAGGATTGTTAGTGAAATAGACTCTTTTAAATTTCAAGAGGGTGCTAAGTTTTTAGGTAAGGTTTCTCTCAAAAGAGATAATAATAAAAGTAAAGCATTAAGACTTAATTTTGTTGATCAAGTATTAAAAGATAAAAAGATTGATCTTAGTGTTTTGACAAATAAACAGCTTTCTAAATTTGCAGATAACGTAAATAGTCAACCCACCAAAAAAAAAGAGGTTGAAAAGACAAAAAAGCAGGAAAAGTCATTTTCTGATGCCTTCAGAGAAGCAAGAAAAAATCAAGGGGCTGGAGGAAAATTCACCTATAAAGGTAAAAGCTATAGTACTGATCTTCCATCAGATAAAAAAGAGAGACTCTCTGAAACAAATAATAAATCAGAGTCAGGCGTAAATAGAAGTGTAAACACTTCTGGATCACTAGAAGGAAAAAAGCAACCAGAAAAGAAAGGAAGTTACCTTCCTAATAGAAAAGGATTAGATAAACCTGCCACAACCTGCTTTGGATGCGCGCCAGGATATAATCAGGACGGGTCAAAGGAAACAGATATTTTTGGTAACAAAATGTCATTTGGTGACGATGGAAATAAAAAAGGTGGCCCAGGAAAAAGTGGTGGAAATAAAAAAGGAGCAGGCCCTAAAAAATAGGAGATTAGAGCTTTAGAAAATCTCGTGAAACCCTTCCCCAATGGCATCTAGGAAAAAACGGGAAGTTACCAGTAGCGAAATATACATATTTCCCTAGTAAGATACCTCCATTGCACTCATCTAAATCTCCAGACCCTTTAACATACTCATAATCCTCCTTGTAGCTCCCATCATGTTTGCCGAAAGGGGGCGTTGATCTCTCTCCATTTTTAATTCTATATGAGGTCTCTAAATTTTTTTTATAATGTATTTCAAATCCGTCCGCAGCATACCCAATTAGAGAAGATCCCTTAGTAAGCAAATTCTTACTAACCCCGTGGTAATGATACAAACCTCTCTTATCGACATGGGCATTATTTGCGTCTAACCCAAAGATTTTTTTGTTTGGACTGATCGCCTCAAGATTCCAGCCTGAAGAAGGGTTTTTGCTGTGCCCTCTGCGGCTATTCGGGTCAAACCAGTCTACTGTACTAGGTCGAATTGGAATTCCTGTTAAAGTAACACCGGATACTCGGGCTTTGTAAGATACATTTGGTAATCTCTGAGGAAAAAGAGAAAAACAAAACTTTATATTCTGGGGCTTAAATTTGTGTGGATTTCCTCTGGTAGGGAAATTACCAATTTTATGATTTGGAATTCCATTTGATGAAATACATTTCTCTTTACCATAATTGATAATCGCTACTTTATTTTCGCCATAAACGGGTACAAAAATTATGTGAATAGAAAAGAGAAACAAAAAATTAAAGAGAAAAGTTTTCACTCTATAACCTCCTAATTAGCTCTCCACTTTATCGAGCAGCCCATTGACGCTACTTGGTCTTTTGGACCATTACCAGTTCTCGCTACTTCTTTCATCGCTTCGAAGAGATCTCTTTCTAGATCGACTGGACCAGCCTCTTTCCTAGATGCGTCTAATCTTCCTCTGTACTGTAGTTGGTGTTTCTTGTTAAATCCAAAAAAATCAGGAGTACATACAGCATTGTATAGCTTAGCCACTTCTTGGGTCTCATCATACATATATGGAAAAGTAAAATTGTGGTTTGTAGCCAGTTTTTTCATGTTATCGAAGGAATCCTCTGGGTAACTAATTACATCGTTTGAACTAATGGCTGCTATACCAACCCCAAGCTTTTGTAAATCGCTGGCGTCTCGAACAATTCGATCCAAAATGGCCAGCACATAAGGACAATGATTACATATAAACATTATCAATAAACCATTTGCCCCGCTAACTTCTTCTAGAGTATATTTTTTCCCATCAACAGATGGCAAATTAAACTCTTTTGCTCGCCAACCAAAATCACAAACTGGAGGAATTTCTGCCATTTTTTTATCCTTCTATTTTTAGGGCGCTTTCAGCAGCTTCCCTTATTCTCTTAATATTTTGTCCATATACAATTGGGTTTTTGACGCTACCATTTGAAAAAACAGCAGATCCAGCTACCAAAATATCAGCTCCTGCTGAAACTACACTGGGTGCAGTATCGGCAGTTATTCCCCCATCAACCTCGATTAAAAAATCTTTATGCTTTTTTAGATTAGCCAATCTATCAATTTTCCTTAGTTGAGACGAAATAAACTTCTGGCCCCCAAACCCTGGGTTAACTGTCATCACACATATTAGGTCTACCAAATCTATTAACTGGTCAGCCACTTCGTAAGAGGTGCCTGGGTTTAAGGCTAATCCTACCTTTACACCGAGACTCTTTATTGCCTGCAGAGACCTATGAATGTGTTGCCCTGCTTCGAAATGAACTGTTATCATATCCGCACCCGCGTCAGCAAAAGCTTCAAGATATTGATCTACAGGTGAAATCATCAGATGGACATCCATAAACGTTTTGATATGGGGTCTAATTGCCTTGCAGGTTTCTGGTCCGAAAGTTATGTTCGGCACAAAATGACCATCCATAACATCAATGTGAATCCAATCGCAACCCTGCTCTTCTACAGCTTCAATTTCTTTGCCAAAATTTGCAAAATCAGCAGATAGTATAGATGGTGCAATTTTTATTGACTCTCTGGACAATAGTGGTTCCATTTATAACAAAAACATAATTTGATTACTATGGGAGATAATGCAAATGTCAACTCAAAATGTAAAGGCAGCAATAATAGATGAAAATGGTGGAAGTGAGAAATTTAAGATAGTTACAAAAGAGGTTGGCTCTCCAGGAAGTGGTGAAATACTTATTAAACATAAGGCTATAGGGCTTAATTTTATTGACGTGTATCACAGAACGCGACTCTCAGATAACTATGCCGTAGCACTACCTGCAGTGCTCGGCATGGAGGCTTCGGGGATAGTTGAAGAAGTGGGAGATGGTGTCACTCACTTAGTTTCTGGCGATCGCGTTGCATATGCTGCTACACCGCCAGGCGCCTATTGTGAGGCCAGGGTTATGCCTGCTAAACAAGTTTGTAAACTTCCTGATGAGATATCATTTGAGGAAGGTGCCGCGATGATGCTTAAGGGGTTAACTGTAAAATATCTTTTTCACGATACGACAGAATTTAAAAGTGGAGACCAGATTTTATTCCATGCAGCTGCAGGCGGTGTCGGATTGATTGCCTGCCAGTGGGCTAGAAGCGAAGGTTTAGAATTGATAGGCACTGCCGGTTCTGATGAAAAGTGTAAGTTGGCAAAAAATTTTGGTGCTTCTCAAGCTATAAACTATTCTACACATAACTTTTTCGAGGAAGTTATGAAACTTACGAATGGTATTGGTGTTCCGGTTGTAATGGATTCTGTTGGCAAAACTACCTTCGATGATTCTTTAAGTTGTTTAAAAGACTTTGGAATTTTTATCTCGTTTGGGAATGCGTCCGGAAATATTGATCCTATTGATATAGGTATCTTAGCAAAAAAATCGCTCAAAATAACCAGAACTGGTCTCTTTACACATATAGGTGACTTTAACCGCTGCCAAGAGATGGCAAAGGTTCTTTTCGGGAAAGTAGTTTCTGGTGATGTCAAAATACAAATAGATCAAACCTTCTCATTGAACGATATTGCTTCAGCTCACGACTCACTAGAAGCGCGGAAAACAACGGGTTCAACAGTTATAACGATATAGCTCTAATTACCGACTTTATATCTAGTCCCTTTTGCTGGAGGGTCCTCTGGAGGGCCAGCAAAACACTGAGCATATTTCATCCACTCAATTGCTGGCTCGCCAGTTATAGACAATTTTGTATCAGCAAAATTTCGTACCTGAGTTACCACTTGAGCAAATTCAACTGCTGTTCCTTCAATCTTTGAAGAACTCTCTTTATCATTCCACTGCCAGACTTCACCAGATGGTGCATTTAAAATCAGATAAGGTGTTGGCTCAGGGATTGCTAATTTCCTATTAACAAAAGTCCATCCGTAAGCAATAACGCCCATATGCACTATATTTTTTATTCTATCCTTTTCTTCTCTGTCTTTACCTAGCGCATCGAAGACTTCCTGACCATGTGCCCAGGTTTCCATATGTCGTGCCGTTATCTTAGACCGAGCGCTCATTTCAGGACCAGCCCACTTTACCCTTTTTTTAGGATCAGCATCCCTGTAGCATTCGAAAACATCCTCAACACTTTTCCACCAATCATCTATTAATCGTTGACCAGTTACTCCGTCCAACCATGGGACTTGAGCCTGAACAAGTGATTTTCCTTTAATTAGTTCATCATTAATTGGTTTGTAAAAGTTTTCATAATGATCTCCCCCTTTAAGTGTTTCCACCGCACCATAATTAAATAGGTATAAATGCCCAATCACATCCTCTATTGTCCAATTTTTGAACAATGTCGCAGTTGTCAAACAACCCACACCCTCAGCATTCAGCAACTCATATAAGTCTTTACTTTCATCAAAAAAATCTTTTGCCTGTTCCACCTTATGCCTCCTCCAGTGCACCATTTAGTCTCTCATAAGCTTCGATAAAATCTGTCTTAAAGTCTTGTACTACTTCCCCAGCGGACTTCGTTTCATTCATCAAACCAACGGCTTGACCAACCCAATAGGTTGCAAGGTCAGCGGCTTGCTTATTTCCAGCTAATGAAAGCTTGTCAAGCTTTCGCAATGCTGGCTCAGCCACTAAAGGTTGAACTGGCGATGGTAGAGGCTGAACTTGGTCACTGTTTTCCCATGCATCAGTCCAGGGCGATCTTAATTGTCTAGAGTGCTTCCCAGTTCTACTTTTTGATCTTACGGTGTCAGCAGAAGAAGCACTCAGCATTTTCTCTTTGACAATTGGATTCGTCTCGGCTTCGGTTGTTGTGAGCCAAACGGAGCCACACCATGCGCCTGATGCTCCCATAGCCATAGCGGCAGCCATCTGACTTCCAGAAGCTATGCCTCCTGCTGCTAATATAGGAACATCCTTTATATCTTTTATGGCATTATATACTTCAGGAATGAGTACCATTGATGACACTTCACCACAGTGCCCTCCGGCTTCTCCACCAGCTACTATTAAAATATCTACTCCCGCATTAATTTGGTTAATTGCATGTTTTTTTGCCCCAACTAACGCACCAACTTTAACTCCTGCGTCTTTTGCCATATCAACCATTTGCTTTGGAGGCATGCCAAGTGCATTTACAATCATTTTAATTGGATGGTTAAAGGCAACTGTTAATGACTCATGAGCGCCCTCTGGAGTCATGTTTTTTCCAAATCTTAAATGATTTTTTCGGTCCTCTTCTAATTCATTTGGATCTACGTCAATGCCATTATTTTCAAGTATGTTATGCGCAAAATCCTTATGGCTCTGAGGAACTTTTCCAAGCATTTCCTCATCGGATAGATTTTCTCCCTTTCCCACAAAATTATTTGGAACAATCAGATCAACCCCATAAGGCATTCCGTTAACTTGGGAGTCTATCCAATTTAACTCAATCTCTAATTCGGGTCCCGAAAGGTTAGTGGCCCCAAATACCCCGAAACCTCCAGCTTTCGTAACTGCAGCAACCACATCTCTGCAATGCGAAAAAGCAAATAGTGGAAATTCTATACCTAGTTCCTCACACAATTTAGAATTCATTTTTCACCCTCCTTGTTAATATTTAGTAAATCCTCGTCTACGGAAACCTGATTACCTATATTAGTATAAATATCCGAGACTTCTCCATCTATAGATGCTGTTATTTCATGCTGCATTTTCATTGCCTCTAAAATTAATATTACCTGATTCTTTTTCACCTTTTCTCCCACGGTCACAAATAGTTCACGAATTACGCCATGCATAGGAGCTCTTATTTTCCCACCTTTATCTATATCCTCAATTTTTAAATCTTCTTTTATAATTTCGGCTTTAAATGATTTTCCCTGGTAGCTAGCGAATAATTTATTTTGCTTATACTCAATAAAATCGAGTTTTATTTTTTCATCATTCAATTCTATATGATCTTCGTTTAGGACTATTTGTATTTTTTCTCCTTCAGAGATAACCGCAATTGAATTAGGTTTTTTAAGCTCAATATTTACTGAGTAAATATTATCATTAGCTTTGAAGGAAAGAGGGTAATATAATGTCTTTGAATTAGACCAACCATAAAGCTCATCTTCAAAACCAATGGCTTCGTCGATAAGTGTTTCAGAGTACTTTGTCATCAAGAGAGCACCTAAAACTGCTACCTCATCGAACTTCATATGTTTATTACCTGATGCACTAAAATCATTGGTCTCTAAAAAAGAAGTATTAACATCTTCATGTCTGAAGGCTTCACTCGAAAGAATAGCAATAAGAAAGTCTCGATTGTTTTTTACTCCATAGAGAGCTGTATTCTGCAAAGATTGCTTCAATGTATCGATAGCTTGCTCTCTGTTCTTTCCATTAGATATTACTTTAGCTAACATTGGATCATAAAAAGGGCTTATAACGTGACCTTCTACAATTCCATCGTCATAGCGAGTGTCAGGTGATTTATGTTTTCTCCAAACCTCTATCTTTCCTGTGCTTGGTAAAAAGTTTTTCCAAGGATCTTCGGCATACAGCCTAACTTCAAGAGAATGTCCACATAACTGAACTTGTTCCTGAGAAAGTGGTAGCTCCTGATCATCAGCAATATTCAGTTGTAACTCTACTAGATCAAGTCCAGTTACCATCTCAGTTACAGGATGCTCAACTTGAAGTCTCGTGTTCATTTCAAGAAAATAAAAATTTTTGTCTTTATCCAGAAGAAACTCTATTGTTCCCGCTCCTGAATAGTTAATCACTTTTCCCGCAAGACATGCAACTTCTCCCATTTTTGTCCTTAACTGAGCATCAACAACAGGGGATGGGCTTTCCTCGATAATCTTCTGATGTCGTCTCTGCACTGAACAATCTCTCTCACCAAGTGAAATTATATTTCCGAAGTTATCAGCCATAATTTGAATTTCGATATGCCGGGGTTCAACTATAGATTTTTCCAATATTATCTCAGATGACCCAAAAGCGCTTAAAGCTTCTGCTTTCGCAATTTCACAGCTTTTCTGCAGATCTGAAATATTATTGACGAGCCGCATTCCTCTTCCTCCCCCTCCAGCCGCAGCTTTGATCATTAAGGGAAATCCAACACTCTCGGCCGCTAATTGAAGTTCCCTATCGTTCTTATTTGCCACCTCAGCTCCTGGGATACAAGGAACACCAGCTTCTTTCATAATCGCTTTTGCTTTTGCTTTATTTCCCATAGCTTCTATAGCTTTCGACGAAGGCCCTACAAAAGTAACTTTTGCTTTTTCACACGCTTCTGCAAAATTGCTATTTTCGGAAAGGAAACCGTAGCCAGGATGTACCGCATCGCAACCGGTACTCAAGGCTACTTCCATGATTTTTTCTATTGAAAGATAAGACTCAGCTATTGGACCTTTACCAATGTTAACACTTTGATCCGCAAAATTTACGTGTGGTGATTGCTCATCAGCATCAGTGTAGACAGCAACCGTTAAAAGCCCCATTTTTTTTGCTGTCTTCATTACTCTTAAAGCTATTTCACCCCGATTAGCTACAAGTAGTTTCCTTAATGAACGCAACTCACTCAAAGCTAAGCTCCATACCAATAGGGTTTTCTCTTTTCTGCAAAAGCGGCCAAGCCCTCCTTTGCTTCTTCACCCAGCATACACTCTGCGAACTTACCGGAGGCAAATTCAGACAGCTCCTCCAAGCTTGAGTCTCTTGAATAGCTTAGTATTTCTTTCGTAGCAGCGGTAGCCATTGGGGCACACTTTTTCGTTGCTTTATCAAAACTTATAAAAAAATCTTCTAGTGCATCTTTATTTTCGACTAAATTATCGGCAAGACCGAACTCTACAGCCTCCGTTGCATTAAATTCCATGCCAGTTAACATCAGTTTACTAGCTACTCTCAGCCCCAACCTTTTTATCAAAAACGGCGAGATTTGAGCAGGAGTAAGTCCAATTGCTGTTTCTGAAAGTGAAAAACGCGCCACTTTTGTCACGGCCACAATGTCTGCACAAGCCACCATTCCTAATCCTCCAGCGAACGCTGGTCCGTGTACCAAAGCAACTACTATTTTGGGAAGCTGTGATAGTATCTTAAATAACTTTCCTGCTTCTAAATTCATTGTTCGTACTTGATCGAAGTCGGGAGTTTGTAAAACAAAATTTCTTCTAAAGTCTTTAAGGTCTGCTCCCGCACAAAATGCGTCACCAGAACCTTCAATACTCACTCCTCTAATATTTTTATCTTTCTTTACGTTCTCAAGAACAGATAACAATTCAGTAGTCATTTTTTCCGATAAAGCATTTTTTACATCTGGTCTATTTAATATTAGACGTACCCACCTATCATGATTGTTAACCAGAATTGTCTCATACTGAGTTTTCACTTTTACATCCTCGCTATTCCAAAATTATTCGGCCTTAATTTTCTTATTTTTGCTTCTAGGCAAGTTATTAGGCAGAAACCTAAAACTTTTCTTGTATCTCTAGGATCAATCATTCCATGATCAATTAACCTTCCTGAAGTTATAAAGGCGTCAGACTGACTGTCAAAGTGCTCCTGGATCCCTTTGATTTGAGTACTAAAACTATCTTCATCAATTTCTTTGCCTTTCCGAGCAGCCGAATTTCTAAGCACATGCTCCATTGTTTTTGCTGCCTGCTGACCTCCCATCACGCCTGTTTGCGCATTGGGCCAAGTCAGGAGAAAGTCTGGATTGTATGAATATCCGCACATACCGTAGTTTCCCGCACCAAAGCTAGCACCGATATAAAGCGCTATTTTGGGAACATTAACATTCATAACGGCCTGAATCATTTTAGCACCATGCTTGATCATTCCAGCGTGCTCGTATTGAGTTCCAACCATATATCCTGTGGTATTATGTAAAAAAATTATTGGTCTGTTTACTTGATCGCATAATTGAAAAAAGTGAGCAGCTTTTGTTGCACCGTTTGGATCAATTGGACCATTATTACCTATTAGTGCACACGGTATTCCAAAAATATTTGCTTGAATACATACAGTTGAAACTCCGTAATCTGGTTTAAACTCAATAAAATCAGAATTATCGACGAGCCTACATACCAACTCTCTAACATCATAGGGCTTTCTGTAATCAGTAGGAACTATGCCTATGATTTCGTCTGACGAATACTTCGGGGGCGAAAAGTTCCTTCCATTTAAACCTGTAAAATCTCTGTCCCAACCCAATGACTTGACCACCTCTCTTGCAATTTCTATTGCGTGCTTATCATCTTCCGCCAGGTACTCAACTAACCCGGTAATTTTTGAATGAACTTCCGCTCCTCCAAGATCTTTATCAGAGGACTCTTCCCCTGTAGCGGCCCTCAACAGGTTAGCTCCTGCTAGCGCCGCCATACCATTTTCTTTTACACCAATTACATAATCACTCATACCTGGCATGTATGCACCTCCTGCAGTTGACAAGCCATGGAGCACGGTAATTATAGGGAGACCCATTGCACTCATTTCTGCCAAACCTGCGAAAGCTCCTCCACCCAATGCCCATAATTCAACTTTATATTGCATCAGATTTGCACCCGCACTTTCTACCAAATGAACAAGAGGTAACTTATGTTTTTTTGCCATGTCTAAAAGTAAGAGCCCTTTTTCAATAGTTTTGATAGTAGTTGCTCCCGCATTTATTCCACTATCATCTATGTAGATTAAACACTTAATTCCTGAAACGTATCCAATCCCTCCGATTAGACTAGACCCAGGGATACTAGTTTCCGGGTCTGGGTCATCTACACAATACCCGGCCATATTAAACAGTTCTAAAAACGGAAGACCTGGATCTAACAATGCACCTAATCGTTCTCTGGGAGATAATTGGTTTCTTTTCTCAAATATATCTCTGCGTTTTTCTGAGGTTTGAGCTGCTCTTTCGAGAAGTAAATTCATTTTGTTTAAAAGAGCTGTATTTTCTTTTGTATTAGTTTCAAAAGAAGGAGAGGAAGTATCAATTTTACTGACGAACACTTAACACCTATTTAAGTCGATTTTTTATTTTACTCATTTTCTTCAAATTTAAGTCAAAACATTTAACCATCCGTCCGAGAGTTGTTCACGGAGAGCGTATTTCTTAATTTTTCCAGATCCGGTGAGTGGCCATTCATCAATCTCAATCCAGATCGCTGGGGTTTTTTGTGGTGATATTTTCTCCCGAATAAAGCACTTCAGTTCTCTCGACGTAAGCTTCTGTCCTTTTTCAAACTTTAAAAAACACCCAACTATTTCCCCAAACTTCTCATCAGGCAGTCCCACAATTGCCACCTCAGAAATATCATCATGCTCAAGCAAACTATTCTCAATTTCTTTAGGATAAATGTTCTCGCCACCTCTTATGATCATTTCCTTAACTCTACCAGCAATTCGAACATAGCCCTCTCCGTCCATTGTTCCTAAGTCACCGGTGTGCAGCCATTTCTCATCGTCAATAGTCTCAGATGTTGCATCAGGATTCTGATGATATTCAAGCATAGTGTTATCACCTCGGTTACAAATTTCACCAACTTCATTTAAACCCATCACTTTATTCGTCTGAGGGTCACGTATCGAAACATCTAAATTTGGTAGAGGTTGCCCTAATGAGTTAGTCAAGTTTTCCAGAGTATCGTCCGCCCAAGCTAAAGTAATCACGGGGCTACTTTCAGTCTGACCATAGACAATTTGAAGCCACACTCCAAATGTTTGGTGAAGTTCTTTTACAAGGGTAGGCGGAACACTCGTACCTCCAGAGGTCATTCCCTTTATTTTAGATTCTTGATAATTACCCTTTTTCCACTCTTCTAATATTTCCACAAACATAGTTGGAACTGCGGTTAGAAAATTAATTTTTTCCTTCTCAACTACTTCACACCAGTTCTTTGCATCAAATCTTTCCATAATATAATGTGTTGCTCTCATGGCTAAGCAACCGAGAGTAGCCATTCCTGCACCAGATGTATGGAACATTGGCATGCAATTTAGCCAATGATCACCCTTTTCCAAACCCATTCTAGTTTGAAAACTTTTTGCATTATTGAATAGACCCATATGATGTAATTTTGCGCCCTTGGGAAATCCGGTTGTACCAGACGTAAATTGTATTTGAACAGGGTCTCTAGGAAATACCTTCGGAAGAGAATTAGTAAGTGACTCACTCCCACTGTGATTTAAACCAAAGAGCTCATCCCAATCTTGAATATCTACCATCCTCTTTACAGACGGCATTTTTTCCGTAACTTTCTTTGCGATATCCCACATTGGATTGCCGCGAAAGCTCTTTGCTACATACAACTCCTCACTCTGCGATTTTTCTAGAACATACTTCAACTCATCTTCTTGAAAAGACGGGTTAACTGTTACTAAGACCAGTCCAGCAATAGATGCTGCAAACTCTATTATTACCCATTCAGGGTAATTAGGGGCCCAAACTGCAACTCTTGTTCCTTTTTTGTGCCGTGAAGACATTCGCTTCGCCAACTCAAGACAATCTTTGTAGAGCTCCTCATATGTCCATGACCTTCCTAAAGAGCCGTCATCTTGCACTTGAACCAAAGCCATCATACTTCCAGAATCGATTGAGGCCTTTCTAAGTTCTTCTCCTATTGTAGTGTTCAATATCTCCTCAGTCTTAACCGCAGGGAAATATGCTTCTTTTAAATCACAATGAAACTCTTTTGACCTCTTGTTTGAATCCATTTATTTCGACCTTTACACTAACAAATTCTTTGGAACTTTTATTTTACAAGACAATAAAACCTGTGCATACCCTTTTCCTTGAGGGTCATTTCTTAAACTGGTAGTACCTCCACCACCTAGAACATCGTGAAGCACAAAATTTACTCCCGAAATTCCAGGAAGATAATGGCGATCAATTTTATCATTTTCCAAAAAATGAGAAAAAATTTCTACTATTTTTTCTTTAGAGAAGGTATCCCAAATATAGGGTAGTAGATTTGGGTGTCTCGCTATAATACCAATATTTGCCTTATTACCCTTATCTCCAGACCTACCCCAAGCGATCTCTTCTAGAGAAGCTTCTATTAATTGAACTCCCTTATATAAATTAGAGATATAAGGTTCAGATACATTTATATTAGCAAAGGAAGACGGTACACTTATCCCATGAGTAATTTCAATTGGCTCGCTAGGAGCATCATCAAATTGCAAGGTAAACCCAATATTTTCTTTTTTATATAAAAAGGAAAATAATGAAAGGATCGGTGATGGTTTGGGTCGTGCTCCAGCGAAACCACTGAGGCCTGGAGGTGATGACAAACCGAGACCCGTTGCGTCTTTTAAAAAAACTCCAACTCCTTTTGGATTTTCGTGTTTAACAGCAATTTTTGCAAACACCTCACTAGAATTCTGTGAATTCCTTCGTGGTCCAAATTGACTGCCCGCCCCAATTATCTCAACGCTTTCTTCAATAAAAGGCTCTAATTTTTTTCTCTGCAATGAGTTTCTCGATCTTGATAGCGCTGCCTTTGCAAAAGCATTAGCCTTATCTGTAGCGTCTGATCCATAGAAACCAAATAAGTGCCCCCCTCGAAATCCTGCCTCATAAGTAAGGCAAACCTTGTAACTTTCACTCGGTGGTTTTCCCTTTGCTCCACTTACAAGAACTCGATCCTTTTCTATTTCAGTAATTTCAACATGTGAAAAATCACAGTTAACATCTGGAAGCAGATAATTTTTTGGATCACCTATTTCATACAACATCTGCTCAGCGACAGTGCCAAAGCTTACAATTCCACCAGTTTCTTTTGCTTTTGTAATAACCGCTTTTCCATCTTTTTCTATCTCTGCTATTGGATAACCGATCTGATCAAAAGTTCCTTTAATAGATTTCCAATCAGTGAAATTGCCTCCCGTAATTTGAGTTCCACACTCAAGAAGATGCCCAATAAGACTGCCCGCAGACAAAAGATCAAAATCTTCCACGCCCCAACCAAAGTTATACATACATGCAGCTAACGTCACTGCACTATCCACACACCTTCCGGTTATCACTATGTCAGCACCTTTATCTAATGCACTGCAAATGGGCTGAGCTCCAAAATATGCGTTTATGCTGCCAATTTTTTCCTTTTCTGGGAATTCAATGCCTGAGAACATTTCGGTTGGGTTTAAGCTTTTTATATTATCTATTCCTGGAAGTAGATTATCCCCTTCGATTACTGCTACTCTAAGAGATAATCCTTGCTCCTTAATTTTCTCTCTTAGAATGATAGCACAAGCCGATGGGTTTACCCCTCCAGCGTTAGAAATTATCTTCGTGTTGGTTTCGGATATCTTTTTTAAATTTGGAACCATAGCCTCTGAAATAAAATCAATAGCATATCCTGCATTAGGGTCTTTTGCCTTCACCCGCGCCATTATAGCCATAGTAATTTCGGCTAAATAATCATATACAATGAAATCAAGATCATCATGTCTAAGGAGTTGCTCGGTAGCTTGTGACGCATCCCCCCAATAACCGGACGCACCCCCAATTTTCAATAAATCTTTTTTCAACGTTCAAGCTCTCATTTGTGTCTTTTTAAGTCTACATAAATATGTGATACTAATAAAAGTCCTTTTTTTGAATTTTGATAACAGATTAGGAAAATTTATGAAGAACCCATTTGATACACCAGAGAGAGAAGAATTCAGAGCCCAGCTAAAAGCGTTTGTTGATAAAGAAATCAAACCCTATGTCAACGATTGGGATGAAGAAGGAAAGATACCTTGGGATCTTCATCAGAAAGCTGGAGCGCTAGGTGTCTGGGGTTTCGGAATTGATGAAAAGTATGGTGGATTAGGAGAAGACGATAATTTCCTAAGAGCAATATACAACGAAGAATTCGCGAAATGCGGAGCTGGAGGTGTTGGCGCAGCCATGGGTGGGCGAATGATTTCCCTAGAGCCGATACAAAGACTGTGTTCATCGGAAATAAAAGATAGAGTTCTTAAAGATATAGTCACTGGGAAAAAAGGCTCAAGCTTGGGAATAACTGAGCCAGGTGGGGGCTCAGATGTAGCGAATATGAAAACGTCAGCAAAAAGAGATGGGAACCATTTTGTTATTAATGGCAGCAAGACTTTTATTACGGGAGCAATGACATCGGACTATTTTGTTGTCGGAGCTAGAACTGGTGGATCGGGATTAAAAGGAATTTCTCTATTTTTCGTGGAGGCCCACAGGGATGGCTTTTCACGGGTACCCCTTGATAAAAAAATGGGTTGGTGGTGCTCTGATCAGGCAACCTTGTACTTTGATAATGTCAGAGTGCCTGCTGAGAATATGATGGGGGAAGAGGACAAGGGCTTCATTCAAATAATGGAGAATTTCAATATAGAGAGAATGTGCATGTGTGCCAGCTCTTTAGGGATGATGAAAGTCTGCCTTGAGGAAAGCATAGAATGGGCAAAGACTAGAGAGACTTTTGGAAAACCTCTTATTCAGCATCAAGTTATACGTCATAAGCTAGCAAACATGTCCTCAAAAATTGATGCTCTTGAAGCGTTAGTAAATAATATTTGCTGGAATATGAATAATGGAGAAGTTCCAGTCGCAGAAATCTCAAAGGCAAAGTTTTTTGCTACTAAAGAGCTTGAGTATTGCTCAAGTGAGGCAATGCAAATAATGGGTGGAGCTGGATATCTCAGAGGAAATCCAGTGGAAAGGATTTACCGTGAGGTAAAGGTCATGGCTATAGGAGGTGGTTCCGAGGAAATCATGAGAGATTTAGCTGTGCGACAAATGGGTTACTAAAAGTCCTAATAGATTGTTAAAACTACTCAGTGGTTAAAACGATTTTTCCGACTGCTTGCCGGTTCATAAGTTTTCTGAGAGCAACAGCCGCTTCTTCTAATGGATATACGTCTGAAACTAAAGGATCAATATCACCGTTATTAAACCACTCAAATAGTTGCTGAAAGTTAGCAAGCTCCTCTTTTGACTCTCTTACTCTAAAAGAACCCCAGAAAACCCCTACAATTGCACAACCTTTAAGTAGAGGTAAATTCATAGGAACCCTAGGTATCTTATCGTCTCCACCAGCAAAACCAATGACCAAAGCACGACCATTCCACCGAATAGACCTCAGTGCTGGTTCGAATAGATCAGCTCCAACCGGATCATACAAAACATCATATGACTCCTTTTGCCCAGTTATTTCTTTAAGTCGCTCTCTCAGATCATCTTTTCCATAATTAATTAAATGATCTGCTCCAGCCTTCTTCACTACTTCTAGCTTTTCATCTGTACTTGCAGCCCCTATTACGGTAGCGCCCATTGCTTTACCTATCTCTACTGCAGAGATGCCGACTCCTCCAGCTGCTCCGAGCACCAACAGAGTTTCGCCCTTCTGTAATGACGCTCTTTGTTTTAGCGCATGGATCGAAGTACCATAGGTAATCTGAATGCCAGAGGCAACAACGCCACTCATTTTTTCTGGCCTTTTCATTAACATCTCGGTACCCACAACAAGTTTCTCTGCAAAGCCCCCATGTATAGTAGTCGTCATCACTTTGTCACCAACTGCAAAATTTTTTACCCCTTCTCCCACTTCCTCAACAATACCGGCGACCTCGCCACCTGGCGAGAAAGGGAGATCCGGTTTGAATTGATATTTATTGTTAATAATTAGAGTATCAGGAAAATTTACGCCGCACGCCTCTACTTTGAGCTTCACCTGATTGGCGCCGGTAACTGGTTCTTCAACTTCTTTAACTTCCAAATCTTCTGGCGACCCAAACTTAGAACAAATTACCGCTCTCATAATACTCTCCCTAATTGACTTTAATAATTCTTCCAATCTCTTGACTAGAGACTTACCAGATGTATCATTTCACTAGATTTCTTATTTTTCAACACTATTCTATATGTGTATAATATCTTAAGGGGGATAATAATGACAAAAACAGCTCATTTATCAAAAGAAAATGAAATAGCATTTATAGCTCTCTCTAATGCCCCTATGAACGCTTTGAGCCAAGGTGTAAGAGCTGGTTTAAAGAAAGGTGTTGAAGAAGCATTGAGTGATAGTACGATAAAGGCGATTGTCATCCACGGTGATGGTAATGTATTTTCAGCAGGTGCTGATATTTCAGAATTTCATCTACCTGCCGTAGAGCCTCATTTACCTGATGTTTGCGATTTAATTGAACAAAGCGAAAAACCCGTAATTGCTGCAATACATGGGTTCGCTCTGGGCGGTGCTTTTGAAATAGCTTTATCAACACACTTTAGAATAGCAACTAAAGATGCTTCAGTTGGACTTCCAGAAGTACATTTAGGCTTGCTACCAGGATCTGCTGGAACGCAAAGAACGCCCAGGTTAGTGGGAGTAAAAAGTGCAATAGATATTATGACAACAGGAAAACCTGTTAAAGCGGAAAAAGCACTCGCAATTGGTGCAATTGACGAAATTGTTGATGACCTCAAGAGCGGTGCTATTGCTTTTGCAAAAAAAGTCGTTGAAAATGCTACACCTCTAAAAAGAGTGAGTAAAAGTGAAGAAAGAGTTGAGAACAATTCCGAGAACTTAGATGTAATTGCACAAGAAAGGGCAAAGTGGAAAAAAAATAGTCCTCACCTAAACGCTCCACAGAAAATTATTGACTGTGTAGAGCAAGCAGTACTGCTCGATTATGCAGGTGGTATGAACTTCGAGCAAAAGACCTTTCAAGGGTTAATGGATAGCGACCAAAGTAAAAGCCTTATCCACGCCTTTTTTGCTGAAAGAAAGAGCAACAAAATCCCTGAATTAGAACGAGGTGCAAAACCCCGTCCCATATCGAAACTAGGTGTTATTGGTGGGGGTACTATGGGATCAGGTATCACAATCGCTGCACTGAACTCAGGTCTACCTGTTACCATGGTAGAAAGGGATCAAGAGAGTCTTGAGCGAGGTATTGAGAATGTAAAGAAGGTGTATAGGCGTGACGTAGAGAAAGGGAGATTGTCCCAAGAGAAAGCGGATAAGATTTTATCAAACTACTCCACGTCAACTCATCTAAAAGACCTCTCAGATAAGGACATGATAATTGAAGCTGTATTTGAAGAACTTGAAGTTAAGAAAGGTGTCTTTTCACAACTTAATGATATTGCAAAAGAAGGAGCCGTGTTGGCATCAAATACCTCATATTTAGATATTGACAAAATTGCCTCGGCGACAGATAGAGTTGGTGATGTGATTGGTCTTCATTTCTTTTCTCCAGCAAACATTATGCGTCTTTTAGAGATAGTTGTTCCAACTAATGTGAAAGATGATGTTGTGGCTACTGGTTTTCAACTAGCAAAAATTCTTAAGAAGGTGCCAGTCCGGGCAGGGAATTGTGATGGTTTTATTGGGAACCGTGTGCTCGAAAATTATGCAAAGGCAGCAAACTACATGATGGAAGATGGTACCTCACCATATGATATAGATAAAGCGATAGTAGAGTTTGGCTATCCTATGGGCCCGTTTCAAATGTTTGACCTGGCAGGTGGAGACATAGGATGGGCCGATCGAAAACGCAAAGCGGCATTTAGATCGAATGAGGAAAGATATGTTTCTATTGCTGACCGTATTTGTGAAAAGGGTTGGTTTGGACAAAAAACTGGGCGCGGTTATTATAAATACACTCCTGGGGCACGAAGAGGGGAAGAAGACCCTGAAGTTCTGTCGATTATCCAAGAAGAAAGAAATATTAAGGGCATAGAAGCGAAGAGCCTATCCTCAGATGAAATAAGAAGACGCTACTTTGCAGCCATGGTTAACGAGGGTGCCAAAGTTTTAGAAGAAAAAATGGCCTTGAGGCCATCCGATATAGATGTAACGAAACTATTCGGATATGGATTCCCAAGACATATGGGAGGACCAATGAGATACGCGGATGTTTATGGCATTGAAAATATACTTAATGATTTAAAAGAATTTGAAAAAGAAGACCCTTACTTTTGGAAGCCGGCAGAACTAATCGTAAAGCTTGTCAATGAAGGTAAGGATTTTAACAGCTTGAACTAATTGGAGAAAAAAAATGGACTTAAATTTTACTAAAGAACAAGAAAACTTTCAAATTGAAGTACGTAGTTTTTTGAACGAAAACTTAGAACCTCAAGTAGTTGAAAAGGTAAAAAATGGTATCCCTATCACTAAAGAGGACTCCGAAAAGTGGCATCAAAAGCTTAATGAAAAAGGTTGGCTAGCAGGCACATGGCCAAAACAGTATGGTGGCCAAGAATGGGATGTTGTTGAAAAATTCATTTTTGAAGAAGAATGTGGTTCTGCAGGAGCACCTCGAATTGTACCATTCGGAGTTGGCATGCTCGCACCAGTCTTAATGAAATTTGGCTCGCAAGAACAAAGAGATTATTGGCTGCCTAGAATGCTGACCGGTGAGGACTGGTGGTGCCAAGGGTACTCTGAGCCTGGCTCTGGTTCAGACTTAGCATCATTGAAGACAAGTGCTGTGAGAGATGGTGACAATTACATAGTAAATGGTCAAAAAACTTGGACGACATTTGCACAACACGCCAATATGATCTTTTGCTTAGTTAGGACCTCAAACGAAGGAAAGCCACAGGAAGGAATATCATTTATTCTGATTGACATGAACTCTCCGGGAATTGAAGTGAGACCCATTATTACATTAGATGGTAGTCATGAGGTTAACGAAATATTTTTTTCTGATGTAAAAGTTCCTGTGCAAAACCTTGTAGGGGAAGAAAACAAAGGGTGGACCTATGCCAAATATTTACTGACGCATGAAAGGACTGGCAATGCAAATGTTGCAGTGTCAAAACGAAAAATCCAAAAGCTCAAGAAGTTGGCAAATGATGCAAAAAAGAATGAGCAACCATTGTCTAACGACCCAATGTTCGCATCAAGATTAGCACAGATAGAAATTGATCTGCAAAATCTAGAAATAACAAATTTAAGGACACTGGCTTCTGTAGAAAATGGAGAGGCACCTGGAGCAGAGAGCTCCATAATAAAAATTTTAGGTTCTGAAATAGAGCAAGATATAGATAATCTAACGAGAAAATCACTTGGGAAACGAGCTTTTGTTAATGAACCAGATGCACTTTCTAAGGGTTACAACGGAGCAGAAGTTTTCCCCAAGGCTGCTGCATACGCATCGGGAAAGTATTTTAATCATCGAAAAAAATCAATATATGCAGGGTCAAACGAAATCCAAAAAAATATAATTTCAAAACTAATGCTCAATTTATAGGAAAGAGAAACTAATGGATTTCAAACCGAGTCCTGAGAGGCAAATTCTATTCGATACTCTTAAAAAATATTTTGAAAATGAATACAGCCTTTCTGATCGTAATATCGCAGCACATTCTGATCTTGGATATTCAAAAAAAGCTTGGGAAGCCATGAGAGAACTGGGGATTCTCGAATCTCTTATAGATCCGGAATTAGATGGGTTTGGCGGCACAGCACTAGATATTTCAACAGTTTTTGAAGCTTTAGGAAGAGGCCTCGTCGTAGAGCCTTTTCTCGAGGTCGGGATACTTGCTGCCGACGTATTATCAAGAGGTAATGATGCTCAAAAATCGCTTGTTAAAAAGATACTTGAAAACGAGTGTTTACCTATCTTAGCCCACAGCGAGACAGATACAGAGTACTCGAAAAGTTTTGTAGAAACGAAACTATCTGTAGAAGCTGATGGAAGTTATAAGATTTCAGGCACTAAGCGAATGATAAAGCATGCATCTGAGGCAACACACTTTTTGGTAACCTGTAGAAATACTGGGGATGCTTCCAGCGAAGAAGGTATTTCAATTGCCTGTATTCCAACTGATCGAGAAGGTATAAAAATTGATAGCTTCGCTACTATAGATGGGGGACGAGTGTCTGATTTGACTTTTACAAATGTAAGTATTTCTTCAGAAGAACTCGTTGGTGAACTTGGAATGAGCTATTCAATAGTCTCCCATGCGATCGATACCGGTATTCTTGCAATTTGTTCTGAGGCCCTCGGTATTATGGAAAGAATAAAGGAATTAACTCTTGAATATCTTAAAACTAGAAAGCAATTTGGCGTACCTATCGGTAAGTTCCAAGCTATTCAACATAGAATGGCACAGTTATTAGTTGAAATAGAGCAGGCTCGTTCCTCGGTTATTAATGCTACAATTTATTTTGACGACGAAACAGAAAGAGAAAAAACAATTTCTGCAGCGAAATTTTCAATTGGAAAAATAGGAACTTTGGTAGCAGAGGAAAGTATTCAACTGCATGGTGGAATGGGAATGACTTGGGAATATGATCTTGGTCATTACGCAAAGAGATTGGTCTTAATTGATCATGAATTTGGAGATGAAGACTTCCACCTACAAAAATACATATCGCTATAAAACGTGAATGATATATCAGAAGCGTTCGTTAGTTCTCTCGGTCTAATTTTATTTTTAGACGCTGAATTACTGGAGATTATACTTCTATCGTTCAGGATAACATTTTATGCCGTACTGATTTCAAGCATACTTGGAATACCTCTTGGAGCATTTTTAGCAAGCACACATTTTAAATTCAGGAATACTGTTGTTTCCATCCTTTTTGGAATGATGGGCTTACCTCCAGTAGTTGTTGGCTTATTTGTATATTTAATTTTTTCTCGATCAGGGTCGTTAGGATGGATGGGGCTTCTATACTCACCAACGGTAATGATAATTGCTCAGGTAATCCTTATTTTACCCATAGTGTGTTGTCTAACGTTTCAAATAATTGAAAGCCTACATACTCGTTATCATGAGTTTTTTCGTTCATACAGGATAGCAAAATTAAAATCAGTGATAGCTTATATTGTAGATAGCAGGTTTGAACTTACAACTGTCGTACTTGCTGGTATTGGCCGCTCTATTTCTGAGGTTGGAGCAATCATAATTGTAGGAGGAAACATAGATCATATTACTCGGGTCATGACCACCGCTATTGCACTAGAAACCTCAAAGGGCAATCTTGATTTGGCTTTGGGCTTAGGAATTATTTTGTTAACCACCGCAATAGTACTCAATGGTTTCATTTTGTTTTTGCGAGGAAAATATCTCAAAACTTCTGGGAGCACTATTTGATGGCCTCCGAAGATACCCAAATAAGAATTAATGGCCTTTCTTTTGATATTGAAGGAAAGACCCTTTTACACAATACCAATCTTTCTTTAAATGGAGATGGGATAACAGTTTTTCTCGGAGCTAATGGAGCGGGTAAAACAATTTTTTTAAAGCTATTAACAGGACTTTTGACTCCATGTAGTGGATCCATAACTTTTGAAGGTGGGAATATATCAATTAAAACACGCGCCTTCGTATCTCAAGAGCCAGTTATACTGCGGAGAACAGTTCTAAAAAACATGTTATTTGTTTTGGAAAAAATAACATCTGAAAAAAGTACCCTCGCAAAAGAATTACTTAGTTTGATGGGATTAGATACAAAAGAGCATCAGAACGCGTTGACTCTGTCAGCTGGTGAGAAACAGAGATTATGTCTCGCGCGGGCAATAATAACCGATCCTGAAATTTTATTATTAGATGAACCTACCGCCAATATTGAGCCAAACTCAACTACGTTAATTGAAAAATATCTTATTCAAAAAGTAAGATCATCACGGAAAATATTCTTTGTTACGCATGATATAAATCAAGCTCGGAGATTAGCAGACGAAATTGTTTTCATTCACACTGGTAGAGTAATTGAACATTCGTCAGCTAAAAATTTCTTTGAAAATCCAAAAACCAGAGAAGCAAGAAAATACATATCGGGAAAAATAAATTGAAAAATATCCTGTCACGCATACTTTTGCTCTCAGTTTTTGTAGCTTTATCAATCTCTAATGTTTTGGCGGAAAATATTATTATTCAATCGTCTACTTCATTAAAAAATTCTGGATTTTATGGTTACATTGCTCCTATCTTAAAACACTATACGGGTGTTGAAATTAGAGTTGTCGCTGTTGGTACAGGACAAGCAATTAAAAATATGAAAAATTGTGATGGAGACGTTCTTATAACGCATGCGAGAAACGCAGAACTTGAGTTTTTAAAATCCGATTATGGATTAGAAAGGTTCGAGTTTATGTATAATAACTGGGTAATTGTTGGGCCCAGAAAAGCTAAAATGGAGAAAAATTTTGAGAGCCTTGAAATAAGAGACATAATGAAAATAATTTATGATAGGAAAGAGAAATTCATTTCTCGTGGCGATAATTCTGGGACTCATATGAAGGAGTTGTCTCTTTGGAAACAGCTAGCTCTTGTGCCTCAGGAGTTCCAAAAAACTTGGTATCTAGAAACTGGCTCTGGGCAAGGTGCTACTCTGATGATTGCAAATGAACTTGAAGCATTTACTATAACTGACACAGCAACTTGGTATTCCTTTAAAAACAAAGGGGGCGCCGAAATAGTTGGGTATGATAATAAAGATTTAAATACTTACGCTATAACAACTGTAAGTCCCGAGAAATGTAAAAACATTAAATCTAGTGCAGTTGAAAAAATTGTTACCTTCTTGAAATCTGATAATGGAAGAAATTCCATTTCAAAGTTTAGATTAAATAACGCTAATGCTTTTTTTCCTATGTAAATCTAAAAATTGTCTAAATAGGACTATTTTTATTTACGGAAACCTTTTCCTCCAAAACCTTTGCAAAGGCTAGGAGTTTGTCTTCCTGCCTTGGCTTACTCATTATTTGGATTCCAACAGGTAACCCATGACTAGAAAAGCCAACTGGAAGAGAAATAATCGGGCACGAAGTAAGGGTCAACGCAAACGTAATTGCGAACCAATCAATATATGTTTTACATACGACCCCATCTATTTCTTTTACAAAGGGAGTTTCAATATCAAACGGTAAAACGGAACATGTTGGACAGATCAAAAAATCGTACTCTTCAAAAAATCTATCAACTTTTATAAAAAGGTCCTGCCTGATTTTCTCTGCGGTTATTATTTCATCATTCGACGCCTCAAAACCAACCTCTATATTTTTCACAATATCTACCAGAATTTCATCTTTTTTACTCTTATAGAGATCACCCAACATATAGGCCATTAATAAACCTCTTAGTGTATGAAAACTTTCTATCGCACCGTTAAAATCGGGTATATCACTCCCTACCTCACACCCAATAGTTTGCAAGTGTGGAACTACAGTTCTAAAGATACTCCTAACCTCTTGTTGAACGGGGACCAAACCTAAGTCCTCCGTGACGGCTACTTTTGCCGGTAAGTCAAAAGCATCAACGGCTTCAAGAAAAGAACTGCATGTATGATCAAAAGATAATGGATCGGTTTTGCAATAGCCAGACATGGCATCAAGCATTAGACCGATGTCTTTTACACATCTTGCCAGAGGACCCTCGACCCACAGTGGGTCAAATCTATTATAACGTAGGCCTCTCGGTATAACTCCAATGCTAGGTCGTAAGCCAACAATATTATTGAAACTAGCAGGAGTTCTAAGACTTCCACCTAAGTCATTACCTGTGGCAAGCCAAACCTGCTTTGTAGCTAAAGCAACTGAGGAACCTCCAGATGAACCACCGGCGATTTTATTGTTGTTAAAGGGGTTCTTTGTAACCCCGTATACTGGATTAAAGGTGTGCCCCCCTGCCCATTCTGGAACATTTGATTTAGCCACAGGAAGTGCACCATTTTGTTCTAAGCGGGCAATTGTTGAGTCTGATTTCGGTGGAATATTGTTAGTAAATATTTTTGAGCCAAATGTAGTAGGAACTCCTGCGACATCATTATAATCCTTAACTGCTATTGGTAGTCCTAAAAGACTTTTTTTGTTTTGTCTCTCGCTATCAATATTGATATTTTTTGCTTTTATGAGAGCCTTGTCATAAAAAGTGTAGGGTAGCGCATTAACTTTTTCATCCACTTCTATATGCCGTTCTTGTGAGGCTTTTAAAAGCTCAGAACTGCTTACTTCCTTTTTTCTAATTAAATCTACTGCTTCAAAAGCATACTTTTGTATTAACTCATTTCCCATATTTTTGACCCTTAGCTATTGTTAAACTCTATAACTTTTTTCATTTGGGATACATTTATTTCATCAAAAACCATGCCTTTCTCTTCATCTAGCAAATAATTTACTAATTTTGCTATATCATGTGGCTCAATAGCATTATCTTCACTTTTCCCAGGCCGAAAATTTTTATCATCAAAAAATTTTCCTCTTACCATACCTGGATTTATTACTGTAACGAATATATTATTCTTTGCTGTTTCCTCTCTGATTGATTGAGCAAACCCACGCAAACCAAATTTTGTAGCCGAATAAACAGATCCTTTTTGCCCTCCCTTTAGGCCGGCTTCAGAACCAATTAATATTAATTTTCCATTATCGATTTTCTTTAAATGAGGTAACACTGCCTTCGTTGATACGATAACAGAAAGTAAGTTAACATCTAGCATGGCTTTTATTTTCGATATAGGAAGGTTCTCTATATTGGAAAATTCTCCGACCCCAGCACAATGCACCAAACAAAAAATCTCTTCATTATTCCTCACAATGTTTGACAGTGTCGCCTCTAGTAGCTCAGTATTTTGAAGATCTAGAATATGATGAATATAGTTTTCTTTTTTTTCATCTAAAGAAGGAACTTTTCTACCTATACCTATCACAGAAAAACCACTGTTAAGCAAAAGTGTTGATACAGCCTCTCCAATTGTGCCGGTCGATCCTATGACAATGACTTTTTTAATGCTATCTCCTAATTTTTCTCAACCACAAGAAAAGAACTTTCTTGCGTCACTATACTTCATAAGCTCTAATCGACAATATTCATTCATCTCATTTTCTATCGACTGATCGTAAGAAATGATCCCTTTATCATTTGATCTTAAAAATGATAATTCTTCGCTATTTGGATAATATTGCAGTAATTTATTGAAAAAACTTTTAGGAAATCTTAGCGATCCAAGAGAAACCGAATGGATGTTTTCCTCTTTGATTTCTTCAAAGATTTTTGCAAATAACTCAGCGTATTGAGCCTTCCAATTTTCACAATATATCAATGGATCGAATCTCAATCCAATCCTCCATCCTTTATTTGCTAAGTATTTCATGTTTTTTATCCGAGCAGAAACTGACGGAGCTTTTTTGTCCAAAATCTGTGCTAAGGTCTCTGGCATAAGACTATATGCTATAATACAATTTGCTAGTGGATCATGCTTTCTGAATACCGAGTTATTGATACTTTTTGTCCGTATTTCGAATAGGGCCTTTTTATACCGACTAAAAAAGGGAACAAAATCATTAATGAAATTAGTTATTGGTTCCATAGCCAAAGAGTCGCAATCATAGCCCGTAAAAAACGTCATTTTCTTCTCTTTATGTTTTTTAATAATCTTTTCGATTTCATTCTGATAGTCGTGAAAATTTACAAATACTAGATAATTTGCAGAATTATACATCCCTTGTAAAAAACAATAAGAGCAATCGTATAAGCAATTATACATGTGAGAGAAATAATAATTGTTTTGATCTCCGATACCAAATCCCTTGGGAGCATCAAGAACAAAACCTTTTTGTTTTTTAGCAAGAATTAAAGCAGGGTTTGTTTTCTGAATCCTGAAATTCTGGTTTGATGGATTAAATACCTCTCCAAATCTTTTGATACTTGTTACTTTTGCATGTCTAAACTTTGAGATAATTTCTTGTGCTTTTTTAGTACCTATTATTTCATCTTCTGCGTAAATAGTATCAACCATGGTTCATCTCAACAGATTATCTGAAAATTTCTTTAATATTTGAGAAGCTGTCATTCTTTGTCCAATCTCCTCTAAAGGATTTCTCTGTGGAAATCTAGCTTGCCATTGGGTCAAGTATTTTCGCAGAGTTACCTTTTGACTAAATGTAAACTTTTTTTGCAAACATATTTCATCAAAATATTTGGGATCTCTTAGTTGTAGAAAGAGAATTTTCTGTAAATCGAGTAAATTTTCCAAAACTTTTTCTATGAATTGAATGTTTTTGGAAACTAGTATTTCCACCCTATTTTTGTCAATTTTAGATAAGTCTGTTCCAGGTATATCTGAAATTATTTTCAAAACAGATACAAGCTCATAGGGTGCAATTTTTTTTGCAAAGCTAAAGAAACCATAACCCTCCATATCGTAAACGCCATTATTTTCAAAAAGTTTTTCAGGTTTGTTGACCGTTATCAAATTACAGCGTTGAATATTATTATTCTTAAAAGCGGAGGGTGACGGATAATAGTTATCTTGAAAATCACTTGATGTTATTTTATCTATTTGGATCAGCTCTCCAACCTTAAAGTTTCGGCTCCCAACTATACCAAAATTTATCCATATAGTATTGTATGAGGCATCGCTTTTTACATATAAGTAACTTGTAGCTGCAACCGCATTTAATTGTCCGATCCCTGAAAGAATAAGCCACATATCTAAATCTTTATTTTTATAAACCGGGAAAGGCGTAGTTGCTACCCTCTTCATGGAATAGTTTTTTATTATTTCCTCAGCTTCTCCTTTTAATGCAATCACCCACCTAACCGATACTCCTTCAAAATTTTTTTTAATCACTATTCTGCTTCCCAGTACTTTTGTTTTTCTAAATACTTATTGTAAGTAGATGTATTTGATCTCTTCTTCGCTCCTTGTGTTAATATTTTAATTTTCTTTAGTAGCATACTCTTGGTTAACTGTCGCTGCCATTCATCCAAAACTGACGACCTTAACAAGTTTTCCAATGCTTGAATTCTAAACCTATCCATGCCCCAGTACTTTTTTGATAATTGATCATTATGCCCACCATTTTTAATTGTAAGTTTTTGATCAACAAAATTTACTGGATATTTACAGCAAAAACGCAACCAAAAATCATAATCTTCGCAAACGTTTAAAGACTCATCGAAAAGTCCAATATCATCAAAAACCTTTTTTTTAATAAGTACACTACTTGGAGAAATACAACAAAGAGGTAAGCAATTTTCAAAAATAAAACCCCCTCGTTTTTTATGAATTTCCTTTTGATTTAAAAAAATATTATTTCTGTACCATATTTCGTCGGTGTGGGATAAATCAGCAGATAATTTATCTCTAGAAATACTCTTAACTTGTTCTTCAAGCTTGCGTTTGTGCCATTGATCGTCTGAGTCTAAAAAAGCGATCCAATTACCTGATGCCTCTCGTATTCCTAAATTTCTGGCTGCACTTACGCCCTGCTTTTTCTGGATTAATATCTTTACGGACTTAAAGTGTTTAGCAACCATTTCCGTGGTGTTATCCCCAGAGTTATTATCTACTAGAATGATCTCTAACGGTTGAAAAGTCTGACTTGCAATAGATTTAATTGCCTCTAAAACAAAATCTACTCTATTGAATGTAGGAACTACTACCGAAACGTTAAAGCCTTCCATGAGCCAAGATACCTCTTTACAGGAGTACAATATACCGTATCTACTAAACCATATTATTTAAATGAAAAGTAGTATTGCAATAGGCATGAATACTGTCTCCATTTAGGATGAGTGAATTTTTGAGACTATTTTTAGGTTATATATCGATAGCTTTATCTTTTTCGTTAATTCTTTATGCTCTTGACGGGTTATCACTAAAAAAGTTTTTAGATGTGAAACTCGAAATTGAATACACTTGCAACACATATCCAACTATATGCAAAAGTCTCTTTTCCTTTCTTTACATAATTGTCGTTTCTGCTTCCATACCTTTAGCGACAATTCTTTCCGTATTTTCAGGAATACTGTTCGGCGTTTTTCAGGGTACTTTATTATCAACTTTATCTGCTACGATTGGAGCGATATTTAGTTTTATCTTGGTACGCTACTTTCTAAAAAGTTTTTTACATAATCAAAGCACAGCTTCTTTTGATGCGTTCCAAAAAATGTTTATAAAAAACGGTGTGTTCTATTTGTTCGCGACTAGAATGATACCTATCTTTCCATTTTATTTGGTTAATATCTTCATGGCCTTTACCCCAATAAAAGTCGTTCCATATAGCATTGTAACATTCATGGGTATTACTCCGATGACCATAATCTATGTTTATTTTGGATCTCAAATTAACAAAATAAGTCATATTTCTGAAATTTTATCTCCACAAATATTAATCATTTTTTGTCTTATAGGCCTGACCCCGCTTATTTTGCGTTTTGTGTTTAACTATTTTTTTAAAAAGTAAAAATTGCTTTGCCTCAAAAATCTTTTTATTGGACAATGCCGTATGACTAAGTTGTACTACAATGGAAATTAGAGAACCTGAGAGATTAACCCCTGTTGTAAGTGAAGCAGATGTTATCGTTGTTGGTTCTGGCCCAGGGGGACTATCCGCAGCAATTGCAGCTGCCAGAGCTGGTGTGAGTGTTATACTCATCGAGCGATTTGGGTGTTTTGGGGGTAACATAACGTCCGTTGGAGTAGAGGGCTTTGCCTGGTATCGCCATGAGAAAACCGTAGAAGCTGGTGGATTAGCTTTTGAATATGAACAAAGAGCAATAGAAAGTAATGCAGCAGTACCTGAGTCTCAATCGAGAAGTTATGAGCTTGATAGTGAGGGGTTTAAGGTGGTAGCAGATGATCTTGTTTTAGAGGCAGGTGTCCGGCCAATGCTACATCGCGCCTTCTGTGCTCCTATTTTAGAAGGTGAAGAAATAAAAGGAGTGATTACAGAATCTAAAGCTGGTAGGGAAGCAATTATTGGCAAAATTATTATTGACGCAACTGGTGATGCCGACGTAGCTAGGCGTAGTGGAGTTACGGTGTTCAAAAATAAAAAAGAGGACATGATATCTGCTTCCGTTATGTTTCATATGTCTGGTGTAAATAAAGAAGAGTTTATGAATGAAATTGAGCGTGATCCACAAAAATATAGCGACTGGAGTGACAAGAATTGGCAGGTGCAAACATCTGGAAAGGAAGATGACATGTTTTCACCTTTTCTTCGGAAACCATTTGAAAAGGCAAAGGATTCTGGCTTAATTGATAGTGACTTGCAAACGATTTCAGGAACGTGGGGAGCAATACATGATACAGGCGAACTAACATATCTAAACCTAGTCCATCTTAATGGCATAGATGGCACTGATCCCGAAAGTTTAACTAAAGGGGAAATAGAGGGGAGAAAAGCAGCTTTAGAAGCTATAGCTGCTTTGAAGGAATATATGCCTGGATGTTCGGCCGGCAAGTTACGAAACTTTGGAATGACAATCGGTATTAGAGATACGTATAAAATAGATTCTATATACAATCTCTCGGATGAAGATGTTAAAAATGAGTGCAGGTTTGAAGACAGTGTTGGAATATACCCTGAGTTCATAGACGGTTTTGGAGTTCTAGTGCTTCCCACCACTGGTAGGTATATGCATATTCCATATCGATCTTTGCTCCCCAAAAATATAAAAGGATTATTGGTTGTTGGAAGAGCTATAGGGGGAAGTAATATCGCACATGCTGCAACTAGAAATATGGCTTGCTGCACAGTTACTGGTCAAGCAGCTGGCGTGGCCGCTGCCGAGTCAATAAAGAGTAAAACATCACTAAATAAGGTAAATATTTCAAATATTCAAAGACATCTTAGCAAACAAAATGTAAGAGTTTTTTAATTGGCAGAAGTATCAACGCAAAAAAAACTCTTTAAAGTTGAGGAGATTGAACATCTGGCAATAGAAATGCCAGATGGCATAAAGCTTTCAGCTAAAGTTTGGAAACCAATAAGTAAAAAATCAGAAAGATTTCCTGTAGTCTTAGAATATATTCCTTATCGAAAAAGAGATGGAACTCACGTTAGAGACGCCTTAACCCATCCGTACTTTTGTGAAAGAGGTTATGTATGTATGCGTGTTGACATAAGAGGCAATGGAGATAGCGAAGGACTTCTTTTCGATGAGTATACCGAAACAGAATTAAGTGATGCAGAACATATAATTGACTGGGCCAGCAAACAAACATGGAGCAATGGAAATATTGGCATGATGGGAATTAGTTGGGGTGGGTTTAACAGCCTACAGGTGGCTTTTCGAAGACCAAAGGCATTAAAAGCAATTATAACTTTATGTTCAACAGTAGATCGATATACCGATGACATCCATTATAAGGGTGGCTGTTTGTTAAACGAAAACTTGGGATGGGGAGCTACAATGCTTTCATATTCCTCGCGGCCACCTGATCCACTAATTGTTGGAAAGAAATGGAAAAAGATGTGGCTAGAGCGTTTGAAAAACCAACCACATCTTTCAGATATTTGGTTGAAGCATCAGAAAAGAGATAAGTATTGGAAACATGGATCTGTATGTGAAGATTATTCCAAGCTTGAAACTCCAATCTTAGCTATTGGAGGATGGGGAGACGCCTATAAAAATGCAATTCCAGAACTTGTGAAAAACGTAAAAGCTAAAGGGATAATCGGACCATGGGTACATAAATATCCTCACTTTGCTGTACCGAAACCCCAGATAGGTTTTTTACAAGAAGCTGTCCGATGGTGGGATAAATGGCTTAAAGAAATTGATAATGGATGTGAAAAAGATCCTGACTACAGAGTATATGTAATGAAAGGTGAGCCTCCAAAAAGTAGTTATAATTTTAGAGATGGGTATTGGATAAAAGAAGATGTTTGGCCAGGTAAAGCAAGAAAAAATAAAAAGTTTTTTTTAAGCTCTAATAATGTACTTTCTCTAAGCAAAAGAAAAAATAAAAGCCATTTGGGAGTTATTGATAGTCCTCAGCATTGTGGATTAAAAGGTGGCGAATTTTGTGCTATTTGGTTAGGCCCAGAGCTTCCGGGAGACCAGCGTTCTGATGACGCTTTTTCACTTTGTTTTGATACACAGGCCTTGAACCTTGAAGAGGATATAATTGGGTCTCCTGAATTAACAGTAACGCTCGAAGCAACTTCGCCTAATGCTCAAATAGCTGTCAGATTATGCGATGTTTACCCCGATGGTAAGTCGAGTAGAATAACGTATGGAATTTTAAACCTGAGGTTTCGTGACTCGTTTGATAGCCCAAAAAATATACCATTAGCAAAAGATTTCACGGTAAAGATAACGCTAGATCACATCGCATATAAATTACCAAAAGGAAATAAACTTCGGCTTTCCCTAGCGAATGCTTACTGGCCTTTGGTTTGGCCAGTGTATAATCCTGCTAAACTAGTTGTAAAGGAAGGTTATTTATCTTTGCCTTTAAGACAGGGAAAAAAATCAGACGAATGGACCTTTCCTAAGGCGGTGACTTCTAAACCGTGGCGAGGCAAAGAAATTAGAACCCCGCACAATAAAAGGCAAATACTATTTGATGAGGCTACCGAAGAGGTGCTCTTGAATATTGAAGATGACTTTGGTAGTTACATGGATATTGGGAATAGGTTAGTCATAAGCAGCTCGGCACGGGAAAAATGGTCTATACATCCGAATGATCCTCTATCCGCCAAGGGAGAGACCCATTGGACAGAAGAACGCTCTAGAGAAGGGTGGTCTATTAGAACAGACACTTTTTCGAGTATGACATCAGACAGGTCATATTTTTATCTGAAGGCAAGAGTGGAAGCTTATGAAAAAGAAAAGCTTATTTTTAAGAAAAAAATGGAGAGTAAGATAAAAAGAATTCTTTAGTTGGCACTAATTTCATTGATAGCCCTCAAAAATGCTACTACCTCAGCTTTTGAATTATAATGACATATTGAAAATCTAATGCAGTCTTTCTGATTTAAAGGCCCAAGTATATTCCCACAGTAATGATCGTCTTTTCTAATGTGTACGCGTATTTTACGCTGTCTAAGTTCTTCAACTATTATGCTTGAAGGCTTATTTTTTTGGAAAAAGGAAACTACTCCCTCTCGAAACTTAGAATCTGAGGTGCCAATAATCTGAATTTTCTTATTTTTTCTCAACCCTGTAGTATCTTTAGTACCATTTAGTACTAAATTTAATAACTCTTGTTCATGCGATTTTATAGCTAAAGAAGACGCCTCTAGCCTCTCTCTAGTATTTTCGCTTTCAGTAAAATTACTACCAAGCCAATCCAGATAGTCTACTACATCTGAAAAGGTTGCGTAACTACCAGCATCTCTGGTGCCTAATTCCCAGTTTTGGGACGGGCCACCTACTAATTGCTCCTTATTCAACGTGCATAATCTATCGGACGCCCATGCAACCCCATAACCATGTCGAGAAAACATTTTATATGGAGAAACCACATAACCGTCTATATCATATTTCTGAACGTCTATAGCTCCATGACTAGAGTGCTGAATACCATCAACGATAATAATACAGTCACGTGCCACATTCCTAACTTCTTTAGCTATTTTTTCTAAATCAACGGTCATTCCAGTTACTGGAGATGTATGAACAATAGACACCACACGAACATCACTAGTTAATTTTTTTATATAATCTTTTTCATCAATTGATCCAGATTCGTCGTTATGGTCGACTATGATGTGATCTCTTTGAGTATTTTTTGCCCACTTTTTCATGGCGCTCATAGAAGCAGGGTGCTCTAGCGAGGAGCTTAACATAGCGCCTCCCTCTTGTAATTCGAGCGCCGCTGTTCGTATAAGCCGAAAAAGTAACTCTGTACCGCTTTCACCAACAATGACGTCACCTCGATCTGCATTAAAGAAGAGCCTCATTTTAGCTTTTCCATTTTCGATCGACCTAACAAGAGATTTGGAGGCATCGTTTTCTCTTCCCTGATTGTCAGGGTATGATGCATAAAGAGCTGATGTTTCAACAACTGATTTAAGTCTTAGAGAGCCCCCAGCATTTTCAAAAAAAATACGGTCTCCCTCAAACGGACAGGTTTCCACATGCATAAATTTTTTCCGTATGGATTCAATAAGTCCTTGTCGTTGCTCAATCACCTTTAAACGCCTTTTGTTAGTGGCTAGACCTTTGATATACATGTAATCTTGAAAATATAAAGTCGTTTATTAAGATTTATCCATATCTTCAAGCTGCTTGACAAAACTACCAAAAAAATTTTTTGATAATTTTTTGGCCGTACTCTGGATTAAGCGTGACCCAAGTTGTGCTATCTTTCCTTTTACCTGTGCACTTACTTCATAAGACAAGGTAGTCGACAACGTATCCTTATCTTCTATCAGCTTGACCCTTGCAGACCCGCTTGCAGCTCCAGCAATCCCGCCTTTCCCACTTCCAGTTATAGTATACCCGTTAGGCGGATCGATATCGCTCAGAGTGATATTACCAGTGAAACGCGTAGACATTGGACCAATCTTTAGCTTTACTTCAGCAGCTAATTCAGTCTCACTACGCCTCTCTAACTTTTCACACCACGGTATTGACTTCTTAAGAAACTGTTCGTCGTTAAGCGCTGCCCAAACCCTTTCCTTAGGAAGGGGTAGTTCATAACTATCTTTAATTTCCATTTAACAAACCTTTACCGCGCACTGGCAACAATGTCTGCATAAGTTATTCAACTCTTAAGGACCTAAACTACGGCTCTCTTAGTCATTTCCTTAATTAGGTTGGCACGATATTCTGGTGAAGCATGCAAATCACTTATCAATCCTTCAGAAGAAATTTCCAGCGCGCTTAAGGCATCAGCATTATAATTGCTTGAAAGCGCGGCCTCCATTTCAGCATGTCTGAATACTCCACCTTCCCCTGCTCCAGTCACAGCAACCCTGACACCATCATTAAACTGTGCTACGAACACTCCAACCATGGCATAACGTGAGGCAGGATTGGGGAATTTGACATAATTAGCCTTTGCAGGCTTTGAAAAACTAATAGCCTCTATTATTTCATTTTCTTCAAGTAGTGTTTCAAACATACCTGTAAAAAATTCATCAGCTTCTATACTTCTAGTATTAGTGTGAACTATTGCCTTTAAAGCAAGTACCGCTGATGGATAGCAAGCAGACGGGTCATTATTAGCAACAGAACCACCGAGGGTTCCTCTATTTCTGACTTGTCTATCACCTATACCATCTGCAAGTTTTGCTAATGCGGGTATTGCTTTTTTTACTAAACCAGACTCACCAACGGATGCATGCTTTGTCATAGCTCCTATCTTTATCGCGTCAACCTCATCACTAATTGAATCAAGATCACACCCAGAAATGTCAACTAGACCATCTGGACTTGCCAGCCTTTGCTTTAAGGTTGGAATTAACGTCATTCCGCCAGCCAAAAACTTTCCTTCACCCATTGATTTAATTGCTTCTAGAGCTTCTGAGGTACTATTTGGTTTTATATACTTTGTAGAATACATTAATTTCTCCTTATTCTGCAGCCACTGATTGGCTTTCTTGTATGGCTTTCCATACCTTTTGGGGAGTTGCCGGCATAGACATGTCTGTAACACCAAGTGGTGACAACGCATCTATCACCGCGTTTATAAGTGCGGGAGGAGATGCTATAGCTCCTGCTTCCCCACAACCCTTAACACCCAGATCATTATGCGTGCAAGGAGTATTCGTGTACCCTACCTTGAAAGACGGTAGATCATCTGCTCGTGGCATACAGTAATCCATGTATGACGCTGTAAGCAACTGACCATTTTCATCGTAATGAGCGTCCTCTAAAAGAGCTTGTCCTATACCCTGAGCAATACCTCCATGAACCTGGCCTTCAACTATCATAGGATTAACTAGGTTACCAAAATCATCACAAGCAGCCCAATCTACCACTTCAACTACGCCAGTTGCTGGATCAATTTCAACCTCAGCAATATGTGTTCCTGAGGGAAAAACAAAATTCGTAGGATCATAGAATGCGTTTTCCTCTAATCCTGGCTCTAATGTCTCCAAGGGATAATTGTGAGGGACATATGCCGCAAGAGCAATCTCACCAAATGCCTTCTCCTTATCCGTTCCCCCAACAACAAACTTTCCATCTTTAAAGTCAATATCATCTTCGGAGGCTTCAAGAAGATGGGCTGCAATCTTTTTACTCTTGTTTATTATCTTATCGACAGCCTTGCTTATAGCTGATCCGCCAGACGCTAATGATCTCGAGCCGTAAGATCCCATTCCAAAAGGAGTTTTATCTGTATCCCCGTGGATCACTTCAACATTCTCCATAGGTATTCCAAGCTTGTCTGCAACTATCTGGGCAAATGTTGTTGCGTGGCCTTGTCCATGGCTGTGTGACCCAGTGAAAACGCTAATCGTTCCTGTTGGATTTACTCTTACTGAGGCAGATTCCCACTGACCAACACGTCCACCCAAAGCACCCACTACAGCAGATGGAGCAAGACCACAAGCTTCTATGTAGCTTGACATGCCTATACCCCTGTACATTCCTCGCTTTGCAGCTTCCGCTCTTCTTTTTTCAAAATTGGAGTAATCAATCATTTCCATGGCCTTATCTAAATGCGGTTCATAATCTCCAATGTCGTACTGCAAAGCTACCTGGGTTTGATAAGGGAACGCATCTTTAGGAATAAAATTAATCCTTCTAAACTCAGCCGGGTCCATACCAACTTCTTTTGCAGCTGTTTCCATTGTTCTTTCAAGTAAGTATGTAGCCTCAGGTCGTCCCGCACCTCTGTAAGCATCAACATTTACCGTGTTAGTTGCCATTCCCTTAACATTTGTATAAATGGCCGGTATATCATATTGCCCTGACAACAAAGTCCCATGCAAGATTGTTGGGACCACTACAGAGAACGCAGATAAATATGCTCCCAAGTTGCAAACGGTGTCAACTCGTAATCCAATAATTTTGTTATTCTCATCAAGAGCTAGTTGCACATCATTCACGTGATCTCTTCCATGACAGTCGGTCAAGAACGCTTGGGTCCTATCAGCCGTCCATTTTACTGGTCTTCCAATCTTCTTGGAAGCCCAAACACAAACAGCTTCTTCAATGTACACGTAAATCTTTGATCCAAATCCACCTCCCACATCAGGCGCTATAACCCTTAGCTTGGACTCTGGAATGGCGAACATAAAAGCTGCCAAAACGAGTCGTGTTAGGTGAGGATTTTGAGAGGTTGTGTGTAAAGTATAAGATTCATCCAGCGAATCGTATTCTGCAAGAGCTGAGCGAGGTTCCATGGCATTCGGAACAAGCCTATTGTTCCTTACACTCAACTTCACAACTTTAGCAGCGCGTTCTATTGCTTTATTTGTTGCGCCCTCATCACCCAACTCCCAGTCAAAATAGCAATTATTTGGAACCTCCTCATGGATTTGAGCACCTTTGTCAGCATTCACGAAATCAACGACCGGTGTTAATTCGTTATAGTCAACATCTATTAATTCAGCAGCAGACTTTGCCTGCTCCATCGTTTCTGCGACTACAACTGCCACAGCATCTCCAACAAACCTAACTTTGCCTTGAGCAAGCAAAGGATGTGGGGGTTCTTTTGTAGAGGAGCCGTCTCGACACGGAACAACCCATCCGCAAATTGGTCCTCCGACTTTATCTACTGCTATATCAGCTCCTGTGAACACTCCAACCACTCCGGGAGCTGACTGAGCAGCTTTTGTATCGATACTTTTGATTTCAGCGTGAGCCACATCAGATCTCAAAAAATAAGCCTGAACCTGTCCGGGTCTGTTAATGTCGTCTGTATATCTTCCTTTTCCTGTAAGAAATTTTTTATCCTCTGTTCTTCTTACAGATGATCCTATTCCGTCTATTTTTGTAACTTCGTTCATTATATTTTACCCTCCCATTTTAGCCGCACCGGCTTTAACTGATTGAACAATATTGTGATAGCCTGTGCACCGGCATATATTCCCTTCAAGGCCTTTTCTAATCTCATCTTCACTAATATTTTTATTTTTGGTGACCATCTCAACCGCACTCATAACCATCCCTGGTGTACAGAACCCGCACTGCAGTCCATGATTCTCGTGAAAAGCTTGCTGCATTGGATGCAACTCGTCTCCATCCGCCAAACCTTCGATAGTTACTATTTCGGAACCCTCGGCTTGCTTTGCTAGCATTGTGCATGCTTTAACGGACACCCCATCCAAATGAATAACGCAAGCACCACATTGGCTTGTATCACACCCAACGTGCGTACCAGTTAAACCGACATGTTCTCGTATAAAGTCTATTAACAAGGTATTGTCAGCAACATCTTTTGTTTCTAATTTTCCATTAAGCTTGAGACTTATCTCTCCCATGATTCCTCCTCCAAAAAAGGCCTTAACAACGCAACCTGTTGTTGTTTATGTTGATTTTTTGATTATCCCAGTCAAAAAATAGCGTTGATATATGTCTTTATGATCTTATAGTGGCACTTTATATTGTAAAGCGAAAACTTGACGTAGGGGTAAGACATTGAGAAATATTTTTAAAGACCCTAAAGCATTGGTCGATGAAATGAAGACCGAGGGCTACATTATCAATGAGAGATTATCAATAGCCTTATATCTCGCTTTGATAAAAGGGAAACCCCTTTTTTTAGAGGGTGAAGCTGGTGTAGGGAAAACTGAAATTGCGAAAACCTTGTCATCGATTCTAAAAACTCCCTTGATTAGACTTCAATGTTACGAAGGACTTGACATAAGTCAGTCTTCTTATGAATGGAATTACGGAAAGCAGCTGATTTCTATTCAATCCACTAGTGATAAAAACATAGATCTCTTTTCTGAAGATTTCTTAATAGAAAGGCCTTTATTAAAAGCCCTAAGACAAAAACATAGTGAGAGAGCTGTCCTTCTAATCGATGAACTAGATAGAGCGGATGAAGCTTTTGAAGCCTATTTGCTTGAGTTTCTGTCAGACTGGCAAATTACAATTCCAGAGATAGGATCTGTAATTGCCAAAGAGCCCCCAATCGTAATAATTACTTCTAATCGAACCAGAGAGGTACATGATGCACTCAAAAGAAGATGCTATTATAGCTGGGTAGACTATCCTGATAAGCAAACCGAGTTAGATATTTTAAAGCAAAGGGTTCCACACACTAAACCCACACTTCAA
>CACBAM010000014.1 GCA_902537215.1 uncultured Alphaproteobacteria bacterium | reverse complement strand
TACTTAATGTGGTTACAGAGAGTTTAAGCCTGTGCAGTCTTAAGTATACCCAAACGCACTCCATGCTGGAAAACTCATCTAATTTAAAATATGTTTAATCTGGAAGAGGTGTAGAGCCAGTTTCAGAACGATAAATCTTACCGTCTCTTTTTAGTCCAACATACATCACGGCATCTCTGCTACCACTCGGAAATGTTGTATTGCTATGGATGACTATTATATCCTCATTCTCATAAATGCATCTAACATTTTCACGTTTTACATCAGGATTTTGTAATATTTTTCCAAAGAACTCTTTCCATTCCTCAAGTTTTATGACTTTACCTGTTGAGTGAAATTGAAACTCCCAATCCGGATGGAAGAATTCAGCTAATTTATCTATATTTCTACTTTCCCAAGCTTCGTTAAATTTCTCAAAGATAGCCATTTTTACTCCTACTGCTACATTACATAATATTTTATACTGTATGGATTTTTATAGTTTTGAAAAGATAATAAATTGACTATTACCTGAAAAGAAAACGTTCTTAAAATCTAGGTTGCTAAGCGACATTAGAGTTTACTTTATGTCGCTCACTAGATGTCGCTGATAGCTATGACAATAGAGTGGTATATGTTTTAATGTCCTTATAATGTTTAATATCTAAGAGTCTAAAATCACGTAAGGATATATGTAATTCAAGGTTTAGTAGACTGGATAAAGCAATGCTGTTTGTGGTTATGTTGTGTTGCATAATCATGGCTTGGAATAGCCCAAGCAAACGGATTTAGAGCATTGAGTCAGTGGTGGATGAGATAGCGTTAAACACCTATGGAATAAGAAAAAATACAGAGTAAAAAAAGCAAATAGACACTTTTCCATTAATGAAGAAGTAACTTGTTTTCTAAAGGTAAATTAAGAGAGAGACTTTAAATTGAAATAGCAATTTGTTTCCCTTGAAACTGAGTAATTTAGTTCTATTTTTGAACTAATAATAAAACACTAATAAAAGAATAGGAAAATTAAAGATGGATGCGAGTATGATGAAAGCTATAACCTATAGTGAGTTCGGTGTTTCCACCGAGGTTCTCAAAGTTAAGGAATTGCCTATACCAAAAGTAGGTAAGGATGAAGTACTCGTCGCTCTCGAATTCTCTGGATCTAATCCATCAGATGCAAAAGCACGGATTGGAAGAATTCCACCTGGTATTACAAAACCTCAGTTTGAACAAATAGTGCCAAACTCTGATGGCTCTGGAACCATCACAGCTGTAGGCGAAGGTGTTAATGAAAATAGAATTGGTCAAAGAGTGTGGATATGGAATGGTCAATGGCAAAGACCCAATGGAACTGCTGCGGAGTATATTTCTGTTCTAAGCGCTCAGGCTGTCGAAATGCCCGAAGATATGTCTTTTGAAACAGGAGCATGTTTAGGAATCCCTGGACTTACTGCTTCTTATTGTACTTTAGGAGATGGAGCACTTGGTGGAAAAACGGTGTTTGTATCAGGAGGAGCTGGAGCCGTGGGACACACGTGTATACAGTTGGCAAAGTGGTCCGGTGCAACGGTGATAGCCTCTGGATCTGAAAATGGATTTGAACACATTCGAGAGGCTGGGGCAGATCATGTATTTGATTATAGAGACCCTGATTTATCAAAAAAGATTTTAGATATATGTCCATCAGGAGTTGATCGCGCTATAGAAGTGGAGTTTGGAGAGAATGTAAATCTCTTGCACAAGATTGTTAGACAGAACGGAGAGATATCTACATACGGTGGGGCAAAAAATATGAACCCTGCATTCCCTTTCGGTCCTTATCTTTTCAAAGCTATAAAAATTAATATCGTGTTGATCTACATATTGCCTAAGAAAGAAAGAGATATTGCTATAAAAGCGTTACATGACGCTCATTCAGATGGGGCTCTTAAGACGGCGGTTGGGAATGTGTTTAGTCTAGAGGAATGTGCAAAGTCCCATGACGCTACACTAACGCCAGGCAGAAGAGGTAGTGTATTAATTAAGATCTAGAAATAGATTGGAATAAATTTTATTTGGTGGGTAGTGCATGAGCCATAGGGGGATATGACGTATATATGTATATCGTCTTACGCAGAACTGAATTTAGGATGAGAGCTGAATAAAACAAAGCCACTAGCAACTATATAAAATCGCTAATGGCTATATGATATTGAAGTATAAGGTGTTAGTATCATAACTATACTTAGTTTGCTGTATTAAGCCACTTAGTTATAGTATCGGTAAAGGTTAAATTACCTTCTGCCTTATCATTTGATAAGTCGCTTTTAAGCAAGTTCTCCTGTACAGCCTTATCCAAATACTCAATAAATTTTGTACTAACCCCCATATCGTGAAATCTAGCTAACATACGAGTAGTCATGCGTATAGTTTCGTTGCTTTCATAAGCATGTACAAGGGTTGCAGATATGAGCTTATGAACATGCCCATTTAGTTTCTTACGCCTGTAAGGTACAGCTCCAACACTACGCAACATTGATAGCATTACATCTACTTTATTTTGGAACTCAGCATTGCTAGAATAATATTTCTGCTTAGCCTCATCTATCAACAAAAAAAGGGACTTCATGCTTATCTCCTATGTTGCATCTTTAACGTTTAAGAAAGCTTTTTTGTAGAAAGCTCTATCTCTATACAGTTTCATTAGCGATAAGAAATCAATTACGCATAAAGATTTTTTACCATCAGCTTTTACAATAGCTACAGCGTCTAAACTGTATGGTAGGTGGTTTTGTTGTTCCTTATCTCTAGCTTGGCGTTCAGCTTGTTTCTCTGCCTCATAGACAGCAGTTAAGCCCATTCGGTCAGCTTTATTGTTAACTTTAACTTCAAAACTAGCTTGTAGGTGTTCGTTGGCATATGCACTCATTACAATGTCTTCTCTTCTTTTATATTTATCTATAGGTTTGATGTCATCATCGTTCAGGTTAGCTACGTCTGATATTAGATTTACTAGCTGTTGGTTTATATCCTGAACAAGCTCATCGCCCTTTATGTGTGGGGTATTGCCACCACTTTTACTATTCTTCTTTGCCATTGTTATTACTCCTAATCGCAAAGAAAGTGTTATGTCCTAGATGCTTGTAGTCATGTACCATTCGCCACTGTGTAAAGCTATGGTTGTACAAGTCAGGATTTGTCTTCCTTAGTTCTTCGTATTGTAGAAAAGTCATTACTGTTTACTCCTAATTCTACGCATATAGACTAGCTCTAAGAGTCTCTAGGTAGTTCTACGCCACAGCTACCAAAGGGGCGTTGTGAGGATTTTATTGACGACAGAGTGTCATCCCATTTCACTGTATAGCAAGTGATGGCAGTTCACGTTGTGGACTGCATTGTTGACTGGGGGATGGCGTGTATAAATTAAATACGCAGATAATTATTGGGCTCTCAAGCGGTAAACATCATGATGGACGGGGTCTTTATATTTCAATCAAAGCGAAGGGCTTAGGGAAGTGGAGTCATAGGTATCGGTTACATAAAGTCTCCAGAGAGATGGGCTTGGACCGTTTCCCAGATGTCTCACTTAGAGAAGCGAGAGAAAAAGCAGATGATGCTCGAAGTATGGTAGCACTATCTAAAGATCCCTTGGTTGAGAAAAAGAAGGCCAAAATTCTACAAGAGCAAAAACAGAATTCAAACTAGATATATATTATAGGCACAAAGATAACATGTGAAAAAATTTCAATAAAGTCGGATTGAATTAGAATTTTTTGTAAAGTCTTGCATGTGTATTTGCAGCCCAATCGGATATTCCAAAATATTTTCCCTGCCAAGCTATAAAGTCTGGATCGCTCACTACTTTGTCAACGCAAGCCCCAAAATCACCAGCATTTTCAAAGGCTACGGTAAAGGACATCTGTCCCATTGCTGAACCAGATAGTTGCCAAACTGATATTTCAGGACAACCATGTTTTTTCCATATTGCGGCAGACTCATCAATTGCATCTACCATTTTTGTCATATCTTTGGGCGTAAATATGTAGTGTACTCTATACATCATAGTCTCCTCTAAAAGTTCAAAAAATGTACCTTTGATTTTAGTTGCGACAAATTCAAATGCAATCAATTTATTGATTCAAAAAATAACTTTTATATTCGGGCATTAAGATTCTATTAATTTGGGTATTCTAGGCTGGGGCTAAAATGCAGACAGTATCAAAGATATTTATAGAGTTACGAAAAAGCATTTCTATGAATATTTGTGGGTAGAAAGATTATCTAATAAAATATAGTCAAGATAACAAAGGCTTACAGAAGAGTGTGGTAGGACGTCAATACACAATAGCAATTAGATCATATTAAATTTTGTAAATGATTTTTATTGTTAAAAAGCCAGATCACTAAGTCGTTTATAAAAGAGGTTATTTATATTGGGAGATTTGGGTATGTTAAATATCAACTCAAACTATTCTGCTTCATTCGCCGCAAATGCCGCGAAAAATGCTTCTAAAGGCTTGGACAGCGCTATGGAGAAGCTATCTACTGGTTTGCGCTTAAATTATGCAAAAGACGATGCTGCTGGGATTTCTATATCTGTGCGTTTGACTGCTGAAACTGAGGGTTTGGCCATGGCGTCAAGAAATGCAGCAGATGCTCAATCATTAGTTGATACTGTTGACGGAGCTATTAATGAAACCCACAAAATTCTTTTGAGAATGCGAGAGCTCTCTCTGCAAACTTCAAACGATACATTGACTAATTCAGACAGACAACATGTTGACGCAGAATTTCAGCAATTGAAGTCAGAAATAGACAGAATTGCAAATAATACAACTTGGGCAGGAATGTCTTTACTTAATGGAACTGAAGGGAGCGGAGACGGATATAAGTCTTTTTCCTTTCAAGTAGGATCTGGACCTAATCAGAAAATTGATATTCAGATAAACAACATGAGCGCTGAAAACGTATCTGAGTATTTTGAAGCTGGATGGAATAATGGTGCAACTGTTCAAGGTGTAAATAGGATTAAAAATGGTACTGGTTTTTCTGGACCAGCATACCATGATTTGGGAATAAGTGAGGCTATTGTTGCAAGAACATTAGCAATTCCCGCTATAGATGCTGCCATTAAGAGTGTTTCTGCTGAAAGGGCAAAACTTGGAGCTGTTTCAAATAGACTAGCAAGCACAATGTCTAATTTAGACCAGATCTCAGTTAATTTAGCCTCTTCAAATGGCCGCATAAAAGATGCAGACTTCGCCCTCGAGACAAGTAATCTCGCCAAAAGTCAAATCTTGCAACAGGCGGCAACAGCTATGTTGAGCCAAGCAAATGCTAACAAAGCATCTGTTTTGTCTTTAATACGCGGTTAAAAAGATCGTAATTAAGCTTTTTGATAAGCAATCAGTTTAAGCATGTTAAAATTTGTATAAATATTTGTGGGTAGAGACCTTATTTGCTAAATTAGAGCCAAGATAACAACGGCTTACAAAGGAGTGTGGTAGAGGGTCAGTCCGCCACAACATTCCACTTACTTTAAATTTAATCACTTGCTAAAGTTTATCTGAGCTAATCTATCCCCCAATAGGTATAATTTAAACCAAAAAAGAAATAATATTTACCTCAGATAAGGGGGTTGGTTAGGCTCTCGATCTTCTTTAAGCAATTGATTTTGGTCACACAATTTTTAAAAATGCATAAATAATATTTAAAAATTGAATGCCTTACATTTGCTCGAAAAGTTATTTAAACTATTGCGATCTTGTAGTTTAAAAAAAATTTTATGTAAAAGGTTAACATGGATAAAATAAAAAGATTACGCGATAAAATGGAGGAACAAAAGGTCGATTTAATAGTTTTAGCGCCTGGTGCAAATCTAAATTGGCTAATTGGAGTGAATCCGCATGCGGATGAACGCCCACTTTTATTTTTTCTAACCCTTTCCGATTCTGCTTTTTTAATGCCTGAACTTGAGGCAAAAAGTGTAAGACAACATACTGATATTGAATTTTATAATTGGTCAGATGCATCTGGCCCATTAACGGCAGTTGACAGGATGCTTTCAGATATGAAAAGCAATTCTTTTAGAACCTTTGTTATTGATGACACTATGCGTGCCGATCATGCTGCAATTATCCAAGATAAACTCAAAAATCTAAAGAGGTTATTTACATTATCAACTATTGGGGCTTTAAGAATGCAAAAGGATACTGATGAGCAGAAGATTTTGCGGATAAATGCGCATCAAGCCGATCTAGCTATGCAGAGCGCCTGGGAAATGCTAAAGCCAGGACTTTCCGAAGAAAATATAGCCTCAGCTATACAAAATAGTTTCTCCGACCAAGGAGCATCACTACAGTTTTCTATCGTTGCGTCAGGTGAAAATAGTGCGTTCCCTCATCATCAAACGGGATCTAGAAAATTAAAAGAGGGAGATACAATCGTTATTGATCTGGGTGGAAGATTTGAAGGATATACATCTGATATAACTCGAATGTCGACCATAGGGAATCCTCACAAAGATTATGCTTTGGTCCATCAAATTGTTGAAGACTCAATTTGTGCAGCTTTGGAAGCGGCCATTCCTGGGGAAATTGCCAAAAATGTAGACAAAGCAGCTCGAGAGGCTATTGAAAAAGAAGGTTTTGGAAAATATTTTGTTCATAGAACTGGCCATGGACTAGGTACTGAAATCCATGAGCCACCCTTCATAACATCATCTTCGGAAACTATTTTAGAGCCAGGAATGGTTTTCTCCATTGAACCAGGCATTTATATGCCAGGAAAATTTGGTGTGAGGCTTGAAGAAATTGTAATATTACACGATGATGGACCAGAGATACTTTCGAAAATTCCGCGCGAATTAAAAGTTATCAATTATTCATAAATTAAATTTATTAGTCATTTTCACCCAAATACCAGTATAGATTTGTCATCAGTAGAAGAGCATCTCTTAGTAACTTGATTGGTAAATGTTCATTTGGAGCATGTTGCGAACACTCCTTATATGAGTGTGGTATCCAAATTGTTGGAACGTTTAGAATATCAGTAAAGCAATTATTCGGAAGGGAGCCAGCTAAGTTCGGAATCACATGAATTTTATCTCCGTGAAATTCCTCTAAAATACGCTCAACTTTTTCCAACCAAATATTATTCAAATTAGTTCTTGTTGCTTCAAAATTTATAGCGTGTTCCGTATTAATTTTTATATCTTCAAAACCATGTCGATCAAGATGGTCTCGTAGAGAGGAAATGATCTTGCCTGCATCAGTTCCAACAACAAATCTCAGCTGACATAATGCTTTTGCCGAAGGTTGAATTGCATTTACGGGTATATTAATATCGCCTGAACCCAGAGCAAGAATAGAAAATGAGTTCCATCCAAATAGTTTTTCATTTGCAGACAGTTTAGGTTCTCCCCAATCTTCATCAATTTCTAAGGTTTCAGAAATAGTGGAAGGTAACAATTTCAAACGAGCACGCACTTCTGCTGTTAGAGAAGTTGGTTTCCAATTCTCTATTAAAATTTTTCCATTTTTATCCGCAATAACACTCAACGCATGTGACAACCTAACTCCAGGATCTCTTAGAACGCCCCCCCAATTTCCTGAATGATGGGCGCCCTCACGATATTTTACTTCAAGTTCGAAGTTTATTGCTCCTCTTGAACCCAGAAACAAGGTCGGCACATCAATGGCGACCCTAGGACCATCTGAAGCAATTAAGACATCAGATTTCAGATAGTCTTTGTGCTGCTCGCAAAGTTCAAATAGCCCTGGCGAACCAATTTCTTCACCCATTTCAAAAATAACTTTTAGATTAAATCCAAGTTTTTTGCGCGTTTTTAAAATAGAACGCAGCGCTAGTAAATTTATCAGGTGTTGACCTTTGTTATCAGCGACTCCTCTGCCATAGATTTTTTCGCCAATGATTTTTAATTCAATCGGGCATATTCCATCATTCCATTGCCCTTTTTGTAACGGGACTGTATCCCCATGTCCGTATAAAAGTATTGTTTTTAATTTGGGTGACTCTATTCTCGTTCCAATTAAAAACGGTGGGCAATTTTTGATAGGGTTATCAATAATTTTTGTTTGGATACCCAACTCCACTAGAATACCTGAAAGTCCTTTAGAGTAATAATTTTTCAAGTCATCGTTTGACATAGAATTTTTACTATCAGTGACGAGGCTTACTAAGCTAGATAACTTTGTAATAAATTCACCATCAGAGAATAAATTTTTAGATTTTTCTAGAGCTTGATCGAGTAAAATCATTAAAAAGCTTTTTTAAATACAGACATATTAAAGTTAACTTTGCGACAGTTAAAAAAAAAACTATAGACACTAAAACCTAACAAGCCTAGCCTTTTTATTATTATGATTTTTTAGGAGGTAAATATGAATTTTTTTAATTTAGCAAAGCTGTTTTCAGTTGCCCTCATCATGGCAACTGCAGCAAACGCTGAAAACGTCCTTCGTTGGACAAGCCAAGGAGACGCATTGACTATGGACCCTCATTCCCAAAATGAGAGTCCTACAATTGCATTCAATGGACAAATATACGAGGCACTAGTTGCTCGCGATATTGAAATGAACCTTGTTCCAGAATTAGCAGAAAGTTGGACAGCTTCACCAGATGGGTGGACCTTCAAACTACGTCAAGGAGTGAAGTTCCATGATGGCGCTGACTTTACAGCAGAAGACGTTGTTTTTTCATTTAATAGAGCACTTGAAGAATCTTCTGATTATAAGGAGCAGGTAAAAACTGTTGCTAAAATTGAAGTGATTGATGACTTTACGGTGAAACTCGTCACCGATGGAGCAAATCCAATTCTTCCCAACACACTTACGAATGTATACATTATGGATAGTGGTTGGGCGAAAGCTAATGGAGTTGAAAAACCTCAGGATTTTGCAGCAGAAGAAGAAACGTTTTCTGTACGAAACGCTAATGGAACCGGACCATTTATGCTTACAAGTAGAGCACCAGAAGAGCTTTCCGTGCTTACCCGGAATTCAAATTGGTGGGGAGACTCGATGTTTCCTGGAAATGTTGATCGCATAGAGTACAGACCGATTAAAAATGCTGCAACCCGTGTTGCTGCATTATTATCTGGTGAAGTAGATTTCGTATTGGATGCTCCTTTACAGGATTTAAAGCGAATTGAATCTACAGATGGTTTAACGACAAAAACTGTCGCGCAAGTTCGTTCTATTTTCTTTGGTATGGACCAAGGCGTCGATGAATTACGAAGTTCAAACATTAAAGGAAAAAACCCGTTTAGAGATATAAGGGTTAGAGAAGCATTCAATCTTGCAATAGATAAAGATGCCATTCAGAGAGTAGTTATGGATGGATTATCATTTCCTACGGGTATTATTACGCCACCAGGTGTGTTAGGAAATACCCCTGAACTCGATAAGCAGTACGGTTTCGATTTAGGTAAAGCTAAAAGCTTAATGGAACAAGCTGGTTATGCGGATGGGTTTGAAATTCAGCTCGATTGTCCAAATAATCGCTATAATAATGATGAAAAAATCTGTCAAGCCGCTGTTGCGATGTTAGCGAAAATTGGTGTTAAAGTGAACCTAGACGCTATACCAAAAGCACAGCATTTCCCAAAGATCCAAAAAAGAACCTCTGATTTTTATATGTTAGGATGGGGTGTGTCCACGTTAGATAGCCACTACGTTTTCTCCTACCTATTTGACGGAGAGGGATCATGGAACGGTATCGGTTACAATAATGCTAGAGTAAATGAAATTACCAAGCTGATTGAGACAGAAACTGATATTCCAAAGCGTACGGCTCTAATAGATGAAGCTTGGCAAATAATTAAGAAAGAGATGCCATATCTGCCTATCCACCACCAGGTACTTGGCTGGAGCATGAAAGATAATGTTGATGTGCCAATCGCTGCGGACGACCATTTAAGACCACGCTATGTAGTCTTTAAATAAAATTATCAATAGAAGGGGTACTATTTTGATGGTACCCCTTTTATTAAGAGGTTTCATGTTTTATTTCATTTTTAATCGGTTAGCTCAGGCTCTTTTGGTGATGGCAGTTGTTTCAGCCATCAGCTTTTCGTTGTTTAATTTTGTGGGCGATCCCGTTAATAATATGGTCGGGCAAGACGCAACCAGAGAACAAAGAATTGAAATTAGGCAACAACTTGGATTAGATGATCCAATTCTGGTCCAATATCAAAGGTTTATGCTGAACGTTGTAAAAGGGGATTTTGGACTTTCATACCGAATTAAACAGCCAGTAAGTCAATTGATATTAGAGAGGCTGCCAGCAACATTAGAGTTGGTTTTTGCTTCAGCCGTTATCGCTGTGTTCATAGGGATCGTTCTTGGTGTCTATACAGGTATCCGACGTTATTCTTGGGTAAGCAAGATAATAATGAGCGTTAGTCTGATAGGTGTAAGTCTACCAACCTTCATCATCGGTATAGGTCTGATTTATCTTTTTGCGGTGTATTTACGGTGGTTACCTTCTTCTGGTAGAGCAGGAGTAATTGAACTAGGTGGGTGGAAAACATCCTTACTCACTGTCGATGGATGGAGGTCAATAATTTTACCGGCAGTCACATTATCTCTTTTCCAACTCACAATGATTTTGAGACTTGTTAGAGCAGAAATGCTGGAAGTGATGAGATCAGATTATATAAAGTTCGCGAGAGCTCGAGGGTTAGCGAATAGGGCTATTCATTTCGGGCATGCTCTGCGTAACACTCTTGTTCCTGTAATAACAATAATTGGCTTAAATATCGGGGGACTTATAGCCTATTCTGTTATCACAGAAACGGTTTTTCAGTGGCCGGGAACTGGTTTGATGTTCATCCAGGCAGTAGATTTTGTGGACGTGCCTATAATGGCAGCCTATTTGATTTTTGTTGCTTTGCTTTTTGTTGTGATAAATCTTATAGTCGATATCCTTTACTTTATCGTTGACCCCCGAATAAGACGCGGAGGATCATAAATTGGCAAAAATAGATCAATTAAAATCTCGTTGGAAGCGATTTCTAGACAATGATATTGTCTATTCTTTTTTTACTACGCCAGGAGCTATAATAGCCGCAAGCATCACTTTTATAGCGATTACAGCTGCTTTTGCGGCACCTTTAATCGCACCATATAATCCGTTTGATCCCGCACAGATTTCATTATGGGATGGAAAACTTCCACCTGCCTGGTCAGATGGAGGATCGTCTGCATACCTTCTTGGAACGGACAATCAAGGACGTGACATGCTTTCGACCATTCTTTACGGTGGACGCATTTCAATTCTTGTTGGCATAGCAGCTGTTTTTTTAGGAATGTTGTTAGGAGTAACATTAGGGGTAATTTCAGGATATTTTGGAGGCTTTACAGACACAATTATTATGCGAATAGCGGATGTGCAACTTACCATCCCAGGGATTTTAGTTGCTATACTCATTAATGGGATTGGTAGAGCAGCCCTGCCTCTAGAATTACGCGAGGAGTTTGCAATCTATGTTGTGATTGTCGCTATTGGGCTGACAGATTGGCCTCAGTTTGCACGAGTTGCACGAGGCGCTACACTAGTGGAGGCCGGAAAAGAATATGTTCAGGCAGCAAAGCTCATTGGATTGCCAAAATTTACAATAATTCTGCGACATATTTTGCCAAATACACTTCGCCCTGTCCTCGTAATCGCCACAATCGGTCTCGCACTTGCTATTATTGCGGAGGCAACTTTAAGTTTTCTTGGCCAAGGTATACCGCCAACCACACCATCGCTAGGTACACTTATAAGGGTAGGTAATGAATTCCTTTTCTCTGGACTTTGGTGGATTACTCTTTTTCCAGCTATTGCTCTGATAATACTGGTTTTTTCTGTAAATTTATTAGGGGACTGGATGAGAGATGCACTCAATCCAAAATTACGATGACCAATCTTCTTGAAATCAATAATCTAAGTGTAGATTTCCCTTCACGTAGAGGACAAGTTTCAGCTGTAAACAAAGTTTCAATTGCGGTTGCTAAGGGTGAGGTCCTAGGTCTAGTAGGAGAAAGCGGTGCTGGCAAGTCGACTGTAGGTAACTCTGTTATAAATCTTTTAGAACCCCCCGGTTTTATTTCAGGAGGTGAAATTATTTTTGATGGAATACGAATAGATCAATTATCTAACGAGGAAATGAGAAAGATAAGAGGAACAAAAATAGGTACTATTTTTCAAGACCCTCAGACTTCATTAAACCCACTCATGACTATTGGCAAACAGTTATCAGAGACACTTATTGAAACTTTAAAAATATCTGGAGCCTCCGCTCGAGAGAAATCAATTGAGCTACTTGAATCAGTTGGCATCCCAGATCCTGAACCACGATTAGACTCCTACCCTCATCAATTTTCTGGCGGAATGCGTCAGCGTGTTGTTATTGCTCTTGCGCTGTCTGGTGACCCTGACTTAATAATTGCAGATGAACCTACTACTGCGTTAGATGTATCGATCCAAAAACAAATTTTGGATCTAATAAAATCGCTGTGTAAGCAGCGCAACTTAGCGGTTATAATTGTCACCCACGATATAGGAGTTATAGCAGAGATCGCAGATCGCGTCGCTGTAATGTATAACGGACAACTTGTTGAGCAAGGAAAAGTAGCTCAGGTTCTTCAAAAACCAAAACATGACTATACAAAAAGTTTAATATCTGCAGTACCTAGTGGAGATCAAAAGCTTCATCGGTTTACTATTGTTGACTACATTGATGGATCAACAGAAAAAGTTACTCTTGAAAATGTAAGCGATCACTGGCTTTCAAAAAATAAACCCTCCAATACTCATGATATAGCCGTTTCTGTAAAAAATTTATCAATTGAATTTTCTATTCGGAAGGCTTTGTTTCGCAAAAATCGTCTCTCATTGAAAGCTGTGGATGATGTATCGATTGAAATAAAGACGGGTGAAAGTTTTGGATTAGTAGGAGAGAGTGGATCAGGAAAAAGCACTCTCGCCCGTCTAATCGCAGGATTATATACACCAAAATCAGGTGATATAAATATATTCGGCCATAACGTGTTGCAGAAAACCGAAAAAACTAAAACCTCCCTAGTAAGAAGAAAAATGCAAATGATTTTTCAAGATCCATATTCTTCTCTAAATTCCAGGATGACCGTTGAAGATATAGTATCGGAACCAATTCGTTTTCATCGATCAACTGAAAATCAAAGTGAAACATCCATAGTTGTACGAGACTTGATCTCCTTTGTTGGCATGCCGAGAACCTCGCTTAGAAAATACCCACATGAGTTTTCTGGTGGCCAGAGACAAAGAATTTCAATCGCCAGAGCACTTGCATCAAGACCAGAAATCCTTATTTGTGATGAGCCAACCTCAGCATTAGACGTTTCAGTCCAAGCTAACATATTAAATTTATTAAAAGATTTACAAGAGGAATTAAGTCTTACAATGCTATTTATATCGCACGATTTACCTGTAATAAGACAAATGTGTGATCGAGTTGCCGTGATGCAAAATGGTCGAATATGTGAAATAGCAGAAACAGATACGCTATTTGACCACCCGTATCATGAATATAGCAAACATCTTTTGGGCTTAATGCCCAGAATGGATTTATTTCGACTTTAAACGCAAATATTTTTTAGAGCATTTTTGATGCTTAATAACGGGTAAAAAGGATGTTGAGAAAAAATCTTCAGGCAATATTAGCCAGCGTACAGGCTCAAGAGATTTAAAAATTAAAAAGAGTTTTCTCAGTGCAGCTAATAAAATATTTCTTCATATTTGCTGTATGCTTATTCTGGCCAGTTTTTGTATGCTATGCTGATATTAAACAACATATTAAAATACAAAGTTATTTGAATGCGCTCGGTTATAATGTAGGGCAGATTGATGGTATTGTCGGCAAAAATTCCAGAAAACAATTAATTAGCGTCTTAAAAGAGCATGGTCTTGAATTTGATAGTGTTGCTGATAGCAATGAGCTGCAAATTCATAGAAAAATAGCAACCGATAAAAATATCGATTTAACAGAGCGTCGTCTAGGTATCTCTTTTGAAAATCTTTTACAAATAATGGATGAACAAACAGCTAAACTATTTGTGCCCAATAGTAGAAACATCAACAAGGTAGATGGGTTTGAGATAGTCGATTTCAAAGGCCGTAAAGCCGCTAGAATGTCCATAAGCATGAATGACAAGGGCCATCCTGATGATTGGGGCAGATTTGGCGCAGCCGGGACTGCGCAACGCATACAGATACAAGAAAAACCAAGGGTGCACGAGATGAGAGATGGTGAGGTATACTGGTATAAATTTTCAATTTTCATACCTAATCATGTTGGAAGCGCTTATCACACAATATCACCATTTGATTTAAAAGATAGAAAAAATGGTCGTCAAAGAGACCCGGCAATAGCATTAACCATCACGAATAATCAAGTGACCTTTCAATTAAAAACTACGGGCGAAGAGTGTCGTAAAATTAAAAATATGCAGGGAGAGATATCAGATTTTTGTGAACGCCCTGGGTTAATAGCCAATATGGAGACTAGTAATTATTTCAAAAACCGATGGCTTGATTTCGTATTTCAAATGGACATGCGTAAAGGCAAAGAGATTACAAGATTTTGGGTCAATGAACAGCTTATAGGTGTTATAAAGGGTGACCTTAGTCCCCAAGGTAAATTTCTCGGTTTTAAGTTTGGTCCTTACCGAAACTCAATTAAAAACCCACCACTAGATGAAGTAGTCTACTATGCAGACATAATGCGCAGAGCTTCATGTGAAGATTTAGAGATAATAAACTGTGAACAGTTTAGTAGAGCACCCTCCAACAACAGTATTTTTGGAGTAAGAGAGCTGCTGCGCTGTTTTAGGGAGCCAGAGCGAGGAATGCCTTGTCCCCTTATTTGTGTTGGTAGTGCATGTGAGAGCCTTTAATGCGAAGATTAAGCGAGGAAGGTAATGTCTGAAAGAGCATAAATTTTCCAACCGTTATTTGTATTTTAAAAAGCTAAAATGCAGTTGCTTCCTCAATAAGAGAACCATCGCCTCTTAGCCTTCTGACATTACGGATTACAACATAAGTTTTTTGTCGAAAACTGCCACAACATCTATTGGGTATATTAGGTCAGAGCGATTTGTTTATAGTATGCTCAAGAAAAATTTATTTTATGCCAACGGTTGAAGCAATCTATAAAACGGGAGAGATTTTTTCGTTAGAATTTAGGTAGGGACTTTTTATTAATCAGAGGGATAAATCTTTACCCAGAGCAGCAGCATCAGCGTTATAGTTTGCATAAGAGTCCTTAAGCGTTGCAGAATTTAGTATCACCTCTGCCTTCAATTTTTTAGAATCAGCACATAAGACTCTTGTAAGTATCCAATTAGATTCCGTTCTACGGCTTTCACTGAGGGCAATAATCTCTCTTTCGAGGAGGTAGTCTTTCCCTATCATCAAAGGTCCATCGATCATTTTGACTTGTTGACTGGCAAACAACCCAATTGCCGGGCCTCTACTTCTGAAACCAGAAAGACTACTTGTGTAATTTGTCAGAACACTAATCATTTCCAGAGGAATAACCGGTCCTCCCCAAGGAGTTTCACCCTCGTAAAACTTATGGGTTTCCGTAATCTTCTCCAACTTTTGTTTGTTCGAAAAAGGGTACATATCACCCATATGTTGATCCATATTCATTCCCACAAGCTCAGGATTACCAGCTCCCTTCTGCCCCACTTTTAAATCGCTTAAAATGACCAACTGAGATGAGGGTCGGAGCTTGGCCATTCTTTTATCTAATTCAGTCTCACCATAATTCGGACCCAAAGATGCTGTCCCAGTCAGAACCGGGGTACCGTCTCGCTTCTGAGCAGAGATCGCAACAATGCCTGAGGAGTCAGGAGCTTTCTCTACTATCGTCTGTACTTCTTCTCCTTCCACCACCATATTTTGATAGTGGACACTAATGCAGCCTTTTGTAAACCAATCATCGCCAAAGACTTTGTGAAGCAAAGGCACAAATTGGCTAAAGTGCGTGGGTCCCTCAATCGGTGCACCTGAGAACCCAAGGTTCTCGGCCATCTTATCATCGTGTAAAGACAAATGACCATCATATTGCTGTTCGCCAAGCATTTGCCGAGGCTTTCTAAACTCACTTATCAATACATCTTCACGCATTATCTTTTCCAATACCTTTTTTTCTATTCAATATCATACTATCTCCGTTATTGGAATAAGACATAAAATTCGGTTTGAAGCTATATGTAAGTATTTCAATTTGTGCTAAGCTATTTATGGGACAACTTTAGCCTACAGAACGTAAAAAAATAGATGGATAAAGCGAAATGGTGAAAGAGCTCCCGACGATCTAAAAAAATAAATAAGTTATTAGACACTAAATTAAAAGATCATTTAGCCCTCCTCTTAGCTTTTACCAAATTAGAAAATAACTTTATGTAGGTCCACTTTTTCCTTACGGCCTCTAATTGAGAAGTTCTTAATCACTTCTGATTTTGGCTTCTCACTTAAATGCCTCATAAATTCATCTGAGATTAAAAAGTTGCAACCAACTTCTTTGCAAGCTTCACAAATTCTACTTGCAAGATTTACAGCATCTCCTATCACGGTGTATTCAACTCTCTGATCACTTCCTGAGTTTCCCGCAAAGCAGTTCCCATAGTGAATGCCGATCCTGTGCTTTATTTTTAAATTACTTGGAACCGATATGTCGCTATCCCAATTATCCATTACAATCTGCATTTGTTTTGCACAATTCAAAGCATTCTGAGCATCGTTCCCTCTAGATACAGGTGTTCCAAAAGTAGCCATCACAGAGTCTCCAATGAATTTATCTACTGTTCCCCCATTCGCGAAAATGGCATCAACCATCTTTGTTTGATACTTGGAAAGCAACTCCAATACCTGATTGGGTGCCATGTTTTCAGAGAGCTTCGTAAAACCAACTATATCTGTAAAAAGTATAGCTACTTTTTTTTCTTTGCTAGATTTTGCATCGAGAGAACTTTCATTCTCTATTTCTTGTCTTATATCTGGTGAGAAATATCTCCCAAGCGTAACAGATGAACGCTCTTGCTTTGCAGCATCATCGGTAACTTTTTCTAATCGCCAAGCAATCCAAATTGTACCGAGGATCAAAATCACAGAAACTTGAATATTTCCTAGAAAAACCACTTTGTTCATAACCATTGCGTCGGAAACTATAGTTTGAGGGTCAGAAGAAAAATAGAATACAGGAACTGTTAGAGTCTTGTATAACAGTTGTGCCAAATTTAGGAGAGAGATTGCTAAAAGAGTAAGTGTTGCATAGAAATTTGCAAAACAAAGCGCGATCACGCAATTCACTCCCACAAAAGTAAAAACGTAATCAAGAAACTTTCCACCAAAAATAGCATACAAATTCCAAGCTTGATGATTAAATTCAAATGCTTGGGCACCTAAGTAAAATCGATCGAAACTGTGCCAAAGAATTGTAATTATTAATAAAATTAAATAATTCTTTCTTGTTAAAAAAATAATTATTGTGGCATAAAATACTATCGAGAATAAAAGGCGAGAAATATGTATTTTGAAAGCTGTTTCGCTTGGGTTTAATTCTGGAAAAATTAAGTAGTACGACAATGAAAACAAGGCGCTTAGAATAAAGAGAGAGCATCCTGCCTTAAGCCCTGTTATATAACGTTTATATTTTAAATCTGACCCAACCAACTTTAAAGCCCACTATAAATAACTCATCCAAATGAGTTTTAATACTGAACTCTTTAAACTTATTTGTAAACAGTACTAATGCACACACTTCCACATTTAGAAGATAAATACACTATAGTGTGTCATTAGAAAAAGTCTTGCCAAGCGATGGGTTCGTATTTACGTCCTTGATCAGTAATTCAAAATTTTCACAATGTAGCACCAATTTGCCACGGAACAAATTCAAGGTCGCCGAGACCTTGAGCCTCAGATTTTGATTTTTTTCCTGAAGCTACACTAACTATTGAGTCAAATATTTCTTGCCCAACGTCTTCAATGCTTTTGTTGTCAGAAATTACCTTTCCTGCATTAACGTCCATGTCTTCAACCATTTTGTTATACATTTCTGTATTGGAGGCAATCTTTATTGATGGAGATGGCTTACAACCAAAGCATGATCCTCGGCCCGTTGTAAATGTGACGACGTTACAACCACTTGCGACTTGTCCGGTTACTGAAGTAGGATCATAACCAGGACTATCCATAAAAAGAAAACCCTTTTTGTTAGTTTGTTGAGCATATAAAAGTACGTCGTTTAGAGGCGTGGTACCACCTTTAGCGGCAGCGCCTAGTGATTTTTCTAAAATTGTTGTTAATCCGCCTGCTTTGTTGCCTGGTGAAGGATTATTATTTAAACTTGCCTTGTTTCTTGCAGTGTAGTCCTCCCACCAATGTATTCTATCAATAAGTTTTTTACCAACCTCTGGTGAAATTGCTCGTCTGGTTAACATATGTTCTGCACCGTAAATTTCTGGTGTTTCTGCTAATATGGCAGTACCTCCATTCTTAATAATGAGGTCTGCTGCATAACCAAGTGATGGATTCGAGGTGATTCCTGACCAAGCATCTGAACCTCCACACTGTAAAGCCACATTCAAATGTTCAACTGATTGATCGGTTCTTTCCATCTTGTTAATCTCGGGAAGCATAGCCTCAACACACTGAATACCCTCTGTAATTGTTTTTCTTAACCCACCCATATCCTGTAAGGTCATTGTTTTGAAAAACGGATTTTCTTTCAAATTGTAAGAATCTAGTAAAAATTTAATTTGATTAGCTTCACAACCAAGTCCAATCAATAAAATACCGGCTAAATTAGGATGCTGAATATATCCTAATAAAACTCGTTGTAATGCTTCAAAGCCATCTCCTGAAAAATTGGAACCACAACCTGAACCATGTGTAAAGGAGACGACACCGTCTACATTAGGATAAGATTCTAACTTATCCTTTGTAAAAGCTTCTGCGATATTTTTTGCTGCCGTTGCTGAACAATTTACAGATGTAAGTATACCGATGTAGTTTCTTGTTCCAACCTTACCGTTTGATCTTTTATAACCTTTAAACAGCGTTCTGTTTTCCGGCTCTATCATGTTCGGTAATCTTACTGATGTCGAATATTCATAATCATGATCTGATGACTTAAAATCTGTATTATCAACGTGAACATGCTGTCCTGCCAAGATATTCTTTCTAGCAATACCTATCAGTTGATCGTACTTAATGATTTTCTCGCCTTTAAATATATTCTTGAGAGCGATCTTATGACCTATGGGAATTTCATTAATACTCTTTAAATTTTGTGTTCGCTCACCAATATCTAATTTTCTAAGGGCCGTGGCAACATTATCATTTATGTTGAGTTTTACAGTCAGTTTATCTGTATTTGCCATTTCGATACGCCTTTCCGAACGTCATATATGAAAACGAAGAAAATATTTTTAGAGCTTTCTCTCTTTTCCCATAAATCAATTATTAATCTCCTTTAAAATAATTTCTCCAATCATGCACTGGATTGAACCCAAGGACATCTCTAATTTTCTTTGAAGATAATATTGATTCATATTCTTTCATTTCCCTTCTTATTTTTACATTAGGGAAAAATTTATTCACTATATCCTTAGTCGATAAACTGACAGAGTTAATATCATGGGTAACATTAAAGACTTCATAACCAAGCCCGTCCTTCTTTATGCACAGTTCTATCGCTTGAGCTAAATCTCGGGCGTCAATGTAATTAAAAAGGTTCCTTAATCTTATACTTGGGTTTTTACAAAATTCCTTAAACCTATGATATTCATCGGGTTCAATAATATTCCCTATTCGTAATGCGTAAATGTCAATGCCAGTGCGTTTTTGAAAAGCTTTACCAGTTTGCTCGTTTAAAACTTTTGAAAGCCCATAACTATCGGTAGGATTGGTTTCATAGTCTTCTTCAATTGGAAGCCATTTGGGAATTGGATTACCTTGAGCGAAACAAAACCCATATGTCGTTTCTGAAGATGCAAAAATAATTTTTTTAATACCTAGTTTTGTTGCTGCTTCAATTACATTATAAGTACCTAGTGTATTGATGCGAAACGTTTCATTGTCCGGCTTGAGCAAAATTCTTGGTATAGCTGCCAAATGAACTACTGCTTTGAAACTTTTTATATCTTCGCCTAATTTTAGCTCTGGTATATTTGAATAGCTCGATAAAGTATTAAAAAGTTGACCGGAGTCCGATATATCTAAATTTATATTATCAACCCCATCCATCACAAGCGGAACAAGGTCAGCATTTACGACCGAATATCCTTTTTCTAGCAAGTATGCTATTAAATGCTTGCCAGCTTTTCCACTTCCGCCAGTCACAAATATTTTAGATTTTGCCATTTATTCCCCAAAAAATAATTCACTAACAATAATGTTGTAGACTAAATTGTAGACTAGAAAACTACAAGTCTATAAAATACAAAGAAACAAGATGATCAAAAATAAATGGTTAGGAGGGTCTCTCCGCCAATAAGCCAACTTTAGTATGTTATCAGATATTATTTGATCCAATGAAGTATGGATTTCATTAACGATAGAGTGCCATTGTGTTAATACCGAGACTCTTTAATCTTTGCGCGCCGGGAACTTCAAAGTTCTCTTCTTCCCAAATATACCCATTCTAAGCCATTTTCATTTAATAAAACTCTCCAATTATAATCTAACTTTCTACTTTTTGCGCAATCTGCGTTTGATATGGACATAATTTTTCAATTTAATAAGGTAAACTTAGACTGATAAAAAATATAGGAAAAAATTCTTAGTTGCCTTCAGCGCATATGCTCTTGTTGGAGTGATTACATTATTATTTTTGGAGCTAATTTCTATTACTGCTTTGGTTTCGAATGACATCATAAAACATGATCAATCATTTAAAAAATCAATCATGAACAGATATAACGAAATCTCAACCTTGTGGACCGTTAAAACGAGCTATGGCGCTTTTGATCCCGTAACTTTAGTCAGGCTTGTTCCAAATGACACTTATGGAGTACTCCCCATTGGAAAATTTGGGTTTATAGAAAACAAAGAGGAAGGCACCACTTTTTCCTACAAAAAAGATAATAACATCACTAGGGTAATTATGCTTGGCGGTAGCTCAACGGCAGGCTCAGGGTCCTCAAGCGTTAGTGAAACTATATCTTCCCAGCTAGAACAAATGATTAATAATAATCAGAGTAAAAGAAAATCAAAACGCTATTATGAAGTCCTTAATTTTGGAGCAGGAGGTGGATATTCTGGAGCGGAGTTGGTTAAGTTTATTCAATATCTTATATATCTGGACCCCGATATTGTCATAGCTCTGGATGGGTTTAATTATGCGTGGAATGCAATATTTGAAAAGAATAGAATTAAAATATCTAGTCCTATAATAAACTGGAGTGACTATAGTTACAAATATTTTGAAAGTATGAACGGTATGCATGTAAAAAGATCTTCTACAGATGGAATGATACCATTCATGCCTTTTACATCTCTTGCTATCAACCGAATATACTCCACGGTCAATTTAATTTTTTCTGATAAAGAAACATTTTATAATAAATACCCAAATTATATTTTATCTAAGGAAATATATAAGGATGATCCATTTTTTGCTAAAGTATTCCAAACTAACTTAGAAACATTTGCTGCGCTTGCTTGTCGTTCGAACTTTTTTTTCATTGGAGCGCTTCAGCCACACGCTTACAGCAGAGAAGAAAATTTAACAGAAAATGAAATTGCTTTAATCAATAAGTTTGAAAAAGATATGAAGCTACAATCGAGAGCGGAATTAATTATTCTAAATTGATGAACCAAGCTTTTGAGAGATATTCAAAAGTTTATTCAGAATTAGAGAGAAAATTTAGCGATTGTAAGGGTGTCAAATTTGTAAACTTAATGAATGCCTTTACAGAGAAAAAACAGGATACTTATGTCGACAATATTCATTACACCCCTTACGAAATTACATTATAGCAAAAAAGTTTGAAGTTCTAGTGAATTCCTTGCAGCAATAAGCTTTTTAGAACTAAAAGTCCATTCGTTATGCAGATCACTTATTACGATAACTCGTAAAAGTCCTCATAATTTTCCTTAAAATCGATGTCTTGCTTAACTTTAATAAGTAAGTAGTCTCCTTCTATCAAAATATCTAGATCAGTTCCCATAAAAAATTTAAAGGCATCTTTCGGTGAACAAACGATTGGCTCTGCTCTTACATTGAACGAAGTGTATACGATAAGTGAGCAACCAGTTTTCTCTTTAAATTTTGAGATAGGTGCATGAAAATGAGGGTTTGTGTTCCTATCGACGGTTTGAATTTGTGCCGAATAATTAACATGTGTAACAGCTTGCACAGATGATCGTGGCACTTTAAGCTTATCACTACCTAACAGGCGTTTTTCAAAAGATGTCATTTAGCGGTGTTTATCTTTTTTAACATCATCTATGATAAGCACATTAGGGCTTCTATATGAAATAAAAAATTCAATGGAAACTTCTGGACCTTTAGGGGAGCAAAAATACAAATATTCCTTACAAAATAATACTAAAAAATTAAAATGTTAGGATTTATAAAATTTGTTTAGATAGCCTCTTTTCCGTTAGGGGTACCACATTAAAACTAGATATTAATAAATAATTTTCTTACCTTAACTCTTTTTGAAGTTTTATAGTTAGAGCAAGCTTTTAAAGAAATTAACATCATATGGTTTAAGTCTCATCAATTCTTGTCTTAGTTCATAATTCTTAAAATTAATTCGCCTTAATAAGGCTTCATGTATAAGTGGCTGAGAAAAACTTTTTCTTGATATCGCAAACGACCATTTTTCGTCTAATGGAAAGTTTTTAAATTTTATAGTATCACCAGATGTTTTTTTTATGTACCGATTGACGCAATAAAATACTCCACTTTTATTTATTGCTCGATGTATATGTGAAAAATAAAAGTTCACGGTCTCAATATTCATCTCCATGAAGGATCTTGTATTAATAAAAACATCTATAAAGCTTTTTTGTATTTTTTCTATCAGATATCCTGGCAATATGACGTAATCATACTCTACAAGATCAATTTTCTCTATTTGAAGATCATCAACAGACTTAATGTTTTTTATTTTTATAAGAGCTTCAAGGTTGAGGATTTTCGCATTTGGATTCAATTTTCTTAGATAATAGTTGGATATATAGTTTTGTTCTGGTAGGTCCAATAGCAAACAAACTGCACTAGGGAAATTTTTTTTTATGCAGTGGGCGAGTGCACCGTAACCTCCACCTATTTCACATACAAAAAAAGGCGAATTTTTGCTTTTTTCAGATAAGAATGGAGATAGAGTGTGAAAAAAATAAATGATGAATAAGTCATGATAGTCATAAGATTCATCAAAAATTTTAAGTGTTTTTGGATTGCCGACAACTATCTCTTTATTTTTTTCTATAAATATTTTACCGGTAATTCTTCTCAATTGCTTAAGAACCTTTCTTGTTCTTGAGAGCACTGCGTTTTCTAAAGAGTCATTCAACTTAAAACTCAGCTCATTGCTTCTAAAGCTTTTTATTTTATTTTCATTAAATAAATCTTTATGAAAGTTGGGGGGATAAATATCCCAATGTTTACTGATTAGGTGTTTAGGGAACAGATTTTTTGCTAATTTATAGGAAGATTTCATTTTTGCCCAATGCCCTTTATATGGAAATTAAAACAAAAGTCTAGGTTTGTGGTCTTGTATTAAGAAGCTGGCGTATCAAATTCATCAACTCTTTATCTGTATGCTTTTATTTACTTATTCAAAATTGTTGTCACCTTTTATTTATCAGTTCATTTTAATTATGAATAGCAAAATATTAAACTTCGGTTTTTTAAAAATTTTTTAGGTTAAAATCCCTTCAACTGAGCTAAAAGGATAGCTATGATTTAAAAAACCTCTATCAGGCCAGAATAAAATTATTGGACTTTTATAGTTATTTCGTTACGTGTATTTAGAGATTTTTAACGTAAGCTTGAGATAAGGTGCCAGTTATGGTTTCTCCAGTCAAAGTACAGTCACGTTAATTATATTTATTCCGCCCACACTCTGTTAATTATAAACAAAATGTTCAAAAATTTGAATTAATGATTAGAATATGGTGATCGGTAGAACGTTATTTGACTAGAATATAAGTTTAATTTGGTTCGTAGATGTTCAGGCTGGATTTGTCTAAAAACCTAGTGATGTCTTTCATTGCTAATTAGAAGTTTGGTATAAAAATTGTTAATTCTATACAAGTTTTTCTGTTATTTTAATTACCCTATTTGGGTTTTGATTTTGGCTATAAGAAGATTTAAAGGAAAAGAACACAAATTAAGGTATAAAGAAAAGCTCGGATATTGTACGGAAAAGCGTCCAAAAAAAGAGTTAATTTGGATAAACGCTTTAGGTTTAGGTGAAACTCTGTCATTGACGCTATTTCTACAAGAGTTATCTGAAGTTTTTTCAGATCATACACTTCTAATAACTAGCTCTACCTTACAATCTAAAGATGCGCTAGAAAATATCCCACTAAATTCAAATATAATTCATCAGTTTGCTCCCGTAGATAATCACTATGTATTATATAGATTTCTAGAGTATTGGAGGCCAAAAATCGTTTTATTTTCCGAGCTCGATATTTGGCCGCTTAGAACTAGAAAGGTGAAAGAGAGAAAAATTCCTCTTCTCCTAATTAATGCAAGGATGAATGATAGAAAGAAAATTTCAAGAAAACGTTTGGGAAAAGTATTCACCCAACCTCTTAAGGAATTTGATCATATTTTTTTGCAAGATGAATCATCAAAATTCCATTTTATTGATTTTGGTATCAGTGAAGACAAGATTACCGTTAATGGGCCATTAAAATCGGCTGGAACAATATTGCCAGATACAAGAGCTATAGAAGAAAGCTTAAAAATATTGTTTAAAGGCAAATTAATTTTTGTTGCGGCATCGTTACACGATAGTGAGGAAAATGAAATTTTAGAGGCTTATAAAATAACAAAGTCCAATCTGCCAAACTTAGTTTTAGTAATGATACCAAGGTCAGTAGAACTAAGTAAAAATACTCTAAAAAAAGCTAGGTGTTTTTCTAAATCCGTTACATTAAGAAACAGCTACAGCGATCTACCAAAAGAAGATACAGAAATTTTAGTTATAAACCGAGTTGGAGAGCTTGGATTATGGTACAAAATGGCGTTTATTTCGTTCATTGGCAACTCCCTAAATTTCGAAGGAATAAAAGAAGGTAAAAATCCATTCGAGGCCTTGCAGGCAAGCTCTATAGTTATTCATGGTCCTAAAATGCTAGAACCAGGTTATGATAAATTGTCTTCAATTGGGATTTCCGATATTGTAGAAAACAGGCATGATATCTCTAGTGCAGTTATAAAATACTCCGTTGCCAAAAGTAGAGAAGAAAGAATAAAAAAGGGTTTGGATTATATAAAGCGTAATAAGTTAGTGGCTCACAAACTTATAGCTCATATTTTAGAAATATACCATAATAGGGAGGCTAAATAGCATTGTCACAAAGCCTATAAACTCAATTTTACATACGATCGATAATGTCTAATTTTAGGCCAGAAATTTTTTAGCCTAAATAAGATGTTAAAAATGTACTGATAATTTATCCAAAGGCTTCTCTGACGGAGGTTTGAATTTAGTGAGATCTATGCCTTTAACAGAGCTTTTATACTCTTCCAAAGTGGGCGTTCTTCCTAATATAGCCGAAAGTACCACCACAGGGGTTGAGGCTAATAGCGATTCCCCCTTTTTATCAGAAGAATCCTCTACTACCCTACCCTTGAAAAGACGTGTCGATGTTGCAAGAACAGTATCTCCTTTTTCAGCCTTCTCCTGGTTTCCCATGCACAGGTTACATCCTGGTCTCTCTAGATATAATATGTTTTCATATTCAATTCTAGCTGTTTGCTTTGGATTTTTATCATCAAATTGGAATCCTGCATATTTTTGTAAAATATCCCAATCTCCCTCTTCCTTAAGCTCATCTATTATATTGTATGTAGGTGCTGCCACCACTAAAGGCGCCTTAAACTTTACCTTACCTGATTTTTTTTCGAGATTACGCAGCATTTGAGCAACAATTTTCATATCCCCTTTATGAACCATACATGAACCAACAAACCCTAGATCAACAGATTTTTTGGCTCTGTAATAAGATATTGGTCTTATAGTATCGTGGGTATATCTCTTAGAAATATCTATGTTGCTAACATCTGGATCTGCAATCATTGGCTCATTGATTTCATTCAAATCTACTACAACCTCTGCAAAATAATTTGCGTCTTTGTCTGGCTTTAGAGCTGGTCTTTCTCCAGATTTTATCTCTTCTATTCTTGAAGACGCCATGTCTACCAAACCCCTCAAAGTTTGACTTTTATTATCCATTCCTTTTTCAATCATCTTCTCTATTCGTTTTTTTGATATCTTTAATGAGTCGATTAAAATATCATCATTGGAAATACAAACGGCGGCTTTCGCTTTCATTTCAGCAGTCCAATCAGTAAAGGTAAATGCTTGATCCGACATTAAAGTGCCAATATGCACTTCAATAACTCTTCCTTGAAAAACATTTTCACCAAACTGCTTCAACATTTGCGCTTGTGTAGAATGAACAACATCTCTAAAATCTACATGTCTTTGCAAATCCCCCCTAAAAGTGACCTTTACCGACTCAGGAATGGGCATGGTAGCTTCTCCGGTGGCAAGAGCGAGCGCAACAGTGCCAGAATCTGCTCCAAACGCAATACCCTTTGACATTCTAGTATGTGAGTCACCTCCAATAATTATTGCCCAATCATCTATTGTGAGGTCATTGAGTACTTTGTGTATTACATCTGTCATCGAGTGATAAACACCCTTTGGATCCCGGGCGGTTATCAGGCCAAAGTCATGCATAAATTGCATTAATCTAGGAATATTATTTTGGGCTTTTATGTCCCAGACAGAAGCTGTATGGCATCCAGACTGATATGCGCAATCAAGTAACGGCGATATAACAGTAGCAGCCATTGCTTCTAACTCTTGTGCAGTCATGAGACCGGTAGTGTCCTGTGATCCAACAATATTGACGTTAACTCGGACATCGGAACCCGCCAAGAGTTTTCTGTTGCTAGTAAGACCAACAGCATTTTTATTAAATATTTTTTCAACTGCTGTTAATCCTTGTCCTTCTGAATGGATTTCTCTCGGAGAAGCAAAGACATTTACAGGATCTTTGTTTAAAATAAGGCTTGCAAGATTCTGAAGTTTCTTCCCAAAGACTACAGAGTAGGATCCTCCAGCTTTCATAAACTCTACCTTTTGGCTCGTAAATGATGAGCTTATGTCTACTAGTTCCTTATCCTCTTCGTCATTATAAAGTTTCTTCGTTTTCGTATTAATGGTAAATACCGTCCCCGTTTCAACAGAATATAATTGCTCTAAAACAGGCTCACCATCATTATTTAGAATTACGTTTCCATTGGAATCTTTCTTTTTAACCCAATTTTTTAAATCTATTCCAATACCTCCTGTCACGCCAACAGTAGTAAGAAAAATCGGTGATATACCATTTGTTCCAGCAACGATCGGGGCTACATTCACATAAGGAATGTAGGGACTAGCTTTCTTACCTGTCCAAAGAGCGACATTATTGACACCTGACATTCTAGAAGAACCCACGCCCATTGTGCCCTTTTCAGCAACAAGCATAACGCTTTTGTCAGGGTGAGCTATCTTAAGTTGTGAGATTTCATTCTGAGCCCGTTTTGATATAAAACATTGTCCATGAAGTTCTCTGTCTGAGCGAGAGTGAGCCTGATTACCTGGTGATAGTAGGTCAGTGGAAATATCACCTTCAGCAGCAACATAGGTTACAACTTTAATTTTTTCTGGAATTGTATCTAGCTTTGTAAAAAATTCTGCCTTTGAGTAACTTTCTAATATTTCTTGAGCAATTTTGTTGCCAGCATAATATTCTTTCTCAAGCCTGTTTGTATCCGCTTCATAAAGAAAGACCTGCGTTTTTAACACGGTTGCTGCTTGTTCGGCAATCATAACATCCTCATGAAAGGCGAGGTCTAAAAGTACTTCTACGGATGGACCACCTTTCATGTGCGATAGTAACTCAAATGCATATTTTTGATCAATTTCGGCTATAAGCTCGCCCTTTAAAATTAGTTTTTTTAAAAACTTTGCTTTAACCGATGCGGCACTGGTGGTGCCTGGTAATGTATTATATATAAAATGTTTTACTGCATCATTTCTGTATGGAGATTCAGGTTTCAAAATTATATTTATAATTTCTTCTAATAGATTTCCCTGGTCGATAGGCTTTGGACCGAGCCCGAGTTTTGAGCGCTCTATTATTTCTTGCAAATAAGCTTCATATACCTCCAAAATTACCCCCTCATTAATACGTTTGAAATTTTTTTCGAAGCACAGCTCCTACTGCAATACAATATAATTTTTAGTATGATCATGCAAGGTTTCGGGAAAAAAAAGGGGATAAAAAAATATGTTTTCGAAGGATTTTTCAAAAAAAATTTTTGAATAGTATGAGGATAACTTAGTAAAAAGTTTAAGAGAATTTTGTATACTTTTTGACGTTCTATGCGACAATAAGGTGTTAATCTGGAGTAGGAGCAATGCAATGAATAAAAACTTACCAACACTCGTAAGAAATGGGTCTATCACAATAGAGGAATGGCACACTCGAGTTGATCTCGCTGCTTGCTATAGACTAATGGCACACTTTGGTATGGATGACTTAATTTACAACCATATTTCCGCTAGAGTTCCAGGTCCAGACGAACATTTTCTTTTGAACCCGTTTGGATTACTCTATGAAGAAATAACCGCTTCAAATCTTGTGAAAGTAGATTTAGAGGGAAACATAATTTCAGAAACTGATGATAAAATAAATCCTGCAGGTTTTGTTATACATTCATGTATCCATCGTGAAAGACCAAATATGCATTGTGTAATTCATACACACACGCCTGCTGGGGTTGGGGTGTCTTGTCAAGAAGAAGGATTATTACCTCTCAGCCAAACTGGATTGTTGTATAAAGATTTGATCGGATATCATAATTACGAAGGGTTAGCTTTAAACTTAGACGAACAAAAACGGTTGGTAAAAGATCTTGGAGATAATAAGCAGTTACTCATTTTAAAAAATCATGGCTTACTCACATGTGGTCGAACAATACCTGAAGCCTTTATTATGATGTACTATTTAGAGCAGGCTTGTAAGATACAGATATCTGCGCAGGCAGGAAGTAAAGTTAGTTTACCTAAACCTGAAGTTCAGGATTTGGTACATCAACAGGCGATGAAAGGTTTTGGATCGAAGTTAGGTGAGATGGAGTTCACAGCTCTGAAGCGAAGATTATCACGATTAGGATCCGATTATGAGTCTTAAGAAAAGTGTAAAATAAATTTAAACATTATTTAAGAAAGGTTGTGAAATCGTCTAGTGGCATGCGCTCACTCACTAGTGTATTTTCAGGAGCTTTTGCTGCATAACCCATAGACATTCCTGATATTATTATTTCGTCTTCAGGAATATTTAACACTTTGTGAACAATAGATCCAAACTCACACCATGCTTGTTGGGGACACGTTTCTAAACCCTTACCTCTAGCGAGTAGCATAACATTTTGCATAAACATTCCCACGTCTAGCCAGGATCCATATAAAAGTTCTCGATCCATCCGAAAAAAAAGTCCAACAGGAGCTCCAAAAAATTCGAAGTTACGTAACATTGCAGCTTTTCTTGCAGGGTAGTCATCTCTTTTTATTCCATAAAGTTCATAGAGTGCATAACCAACCGCTCTTTTTCTGGATATGTAAGGTTCTTTCAGTTTAGATGGCATATATTCATATTCTAAGCTGGCATTACCTGTCTCTGCCGCTTCTAAGACGGCATTTGTCAATTTCTTTTTTGTTTCTCCAGTGACACATGTCACTTTCCACGGTTGAGTGTTGGTGCCAGATGGTGCTCTTGAAGCATCTTGAATTATATCCTTTACAATGTCGATACTTACTGGATCATGTAGAAAATTTCGTTTTGAGGATCTCTCACACACAATTTTCCTTATTAAATAATCTAAGCTCGGTGTATCAATAATATTATCCATTATTCTGTTCCCTTAAAATTTCATTTTTTCGTTGCTCTCTCAGAACAAAGCGTTGAATTTTCCCACTAGGTGTTTTTGGTAATTCGTCCACATAAGTTATAGCCCTTGGATAGGCATGAGCGGCAAAATTTGTTTTTACCCACTGTTGAAGGTTTTCAGTAAGTTGATCGCTTTTCTCTTTTCCAGGCATTAAAACTACAAAAGCCTCTATTACTTCACCTCTCACCTTATCTGGGGTAGCGATTACAGCACACTCCGCAACTGCATTATGAGTGCTCAAAGCAGCCTCAACTTCGAATGGCCCAATTCTATAGCCAGCCATAATTATCACGTCGTCGTCTCTTGTGGAAAAGTAGAAATAGCCATTTTCATCAATTGATCCGGTATCACCGGTTAGATAATATTTTCCGTCTTTGGAAAACTTTTCAGCACTTTTTTTTGGATTTCCAATATAACCTATAAACCAAGAAAATGGGCTTTCGTTAACAATGAATGCAACACGACCGGGAACCCCGGGCTCTTCTTGTATATCTTCATTATTTTTCAAGACAGTAGCCGACCATCCCGGCATCACTTTACCCATTGAGCCATCACGCAAATTTGTTTTAAGCTCTGGATGATGATGATTATTAATAACCATACTGGTTTCAGTCTGTCCATAATGGTCGTGGACAGAAAGGCCAAAGAAAGACTGTGCCCATTCGTTGATCTCTGGGGTCAAAGGTTCTCCGGCACTTGAAAGACATCTTAGTTTATGTCCAGCGGATAGTTCCACCCTATCAGCACGTAATGATCGATAGACTGTTGGCGCGGCTGCAAAATTTGTAACTTTATACTTTTCTATTATATCTATGGTCGCCTTAGCGCTGAAGCCACCTTCAAATAAAATCGCAGGTGTCCCAGTAGTTAAAGTCGCAAGAATACCACAGTATAATCCATAGGCCCAACCAGGATCAGCAGCATTCCAAAAGATATCAGTTTGTCTAAGATCATAAGCAAATTCTGCATATGCTTCTATACATGCAAGAGCTTTCACAGGAACACTAACACCTTTTGGCTCTCCAGTCGTACCAGACGTAAATATATGAATGATGGCAGCATTTGGATCTAAGTTCACCTCTTTCTTGATAGGAACATCTGTTGCTAGTAGATCTTCCCATCTTTCTGCCCAGTTTGGTGTTTGATCAAAGCATGCTGTCGTAATTACATCTAATTGACTATGAGGCACGAAGTCATCTGATGGGGTAAGTTTCGACTGCTGTTTCTGGTCACAGAAGACTATCTTAGCGTTGCTTCCCTTTACTCTCAGCGCAATCGCTGGTGTAGAGAAAGCAGTAAATAATGGGACGTGTACGGCACCTATTCTCCAGATCGCTAATAGTGTGATGAGATACTCTTTACTTTTTCCCATCAACGTAGCAATTCTATCGCCTTTCCCAATACCTCTTTTTGTTAAACCATTCGCTATCAAAGTAGAACTCGATTTCAACTCCCCATATGTAAGATCATATTCCTCCATATTTTCATTTATTATTTTATAGGCTAATTTATTTGATGGATACTGGTCACATAGTAATTGCTCGACACTATTTGAAGGGTTAGAATATTTATTAATTAACTCGCTAACTCTTAGATTGATTTTTTCATTGAAGACCATTTGCTTATCCTATCTATGATTCAAAAATCCTAAGGTATGATATATAAAATGATTTTAGAATGAAAGAAAAACGCAGACTAACCATGATCTGCACGAGCTTATTAAGGAGCTAACCTTTTGACGTAGAGAGAAATACGTTCTATTAACGTTTCATATAGAGCAATAATCGAGCCAAACTCAGAGTATAAAGAATAATTTCTAAATGAGGGTAATAAGCAAATATTTATATAGCGAGCTACTTAAACCATTTCTGATATTCTCTTTCACATTTATCGGAATTCTATGGTTGGTTCAAATTCTTCCAAAGCTTGAAACTTTGGTTTTAAATAAGCAGCCCTTAGCCATATTTTTTAATGTTGCGATGCATACAATCCCTCAGGTAGCATATTTTGTGATACCTGTTGCTGCTTTTTTTTCAACTATCTATGCCGTAAATAAACTTGTAACAGAAGCAGAAATTGTAGCTATTTCAAGCTCAGGCTTTTCATTTTTTTCTTTCGCAAAAATAATTTTTTTATTTGGAGTAACTATCAGCTTCATTCTATTTTTAATCACTTTTTTTGTATTACCAAAAAGCGCATTTAAACTTCAATCTATATTTTTTGACATTGAACAAAATTTTGCCATGAAGTTTATAAATAGTGGTAAGTTTTTGCATCCAATTGCTGGTGTTACTATTTATGTAAGAGACAAATTAGAAGAAAATCAAATGACGGGAGTATTTGTCTTTGATGACCGAAATGACAGTTACTCTTTATTATACTCTGCCAAAGAAGCAGCTATTAGAGATAAAGATAATATTAGAGATTTAATTATGCAAGATGGCGAGTTGCAGATTATGTCCAAAGATGAAAAGAGTATTGTGTCAGTAAAATTTGAAAGATTTGGTATTAACTTGAATTCATTTATTCCCGAATCGCAGTATTACTTTGCTTCGCCCTCAGATGTTTCACCAATTACTGGATTTTTAAAATCTAAAGAGCTTGCTCAATTAAGTGACTATTCCTCATCTGAGTATTTAGCAGAGAGTCATATGAAGATGGCATCGATATTGTCTCCGATAGCGCTATGCATGCTTGGGGGTTTAGCTCTAATAGTTTTTACTAGTGAAAAATATCGAACTACTGTAGTTGTTCTTTCACTGTCAGTAGTAGCCCTAGTTATGCAGGTTTCTATTATTTCTTTGAAATCACTTCTTGTTCTCAATCCAGACATATTTTTACTAATTTATCTTCCACCTGTATTGGTTCTTGCCGGCATGTTATTACTTATTAATTTTAAAGATAGTTTTGCTTGATTGGTGAGATTTCTGAGGGGAATCCGGAAGGTGAGAATAAAAAGAGAAAAGACATATTTACTCAATTTTTGCGAGTTTTTTAATTATTGTCAATTATTGTAATTTTAAGAAAATTCAAATAAGTTTTACCAATGCTATTGAAAGAAGTTAGGTCAGCTGGACTAATCGTCGCTTACGTAGGGTTATTTTTTTCCTTTTTAATGTTAATCCCGTGGATTACCTCTGTGCTCACGGGTTGGGAAGGAGGCAAGTCTTTTCTATGGTCAGGTTTAATGGCTGCTATTTTTTGTATATTGGTTATAATCGCATGTTTCGGTGATCAACCAAAGATTACTCCAAGATTTGGAATATTAGTAGTTAATATGTTGTGGTTTCTGCTCCCAATTTTGTGCGCAATCCCCTTAGCTAATTCTTCGGCTAACTTAAGTTTCGTAGATGCTTTATTTGAAGCGACTTCAGGACTCACTACCACGGGTTCAACAATAATGTCTGAGATATTAAGCTTTGATCGCCCAATTCTTTTGTGGAGGGCTTTGATGCAATGGGTTGGAGGTCTTGGTATACTGTCACTAGGCCTAATACTACTTCCATTTTTGAGAATTGGTGGAATGCAATTGTTTAAAATGGAGAGTTCAGATAGGTCGGATAAACCTCTGCCGAGGTTGGTAGAGATATCAAGATCCATAATTATCATTTACGTAATATTATCGTTGGCATGCGTCGTTTCTTACTTAATTGTTGGATTGACACCATTTGATGCGCTAACGCATGGTATGACGACAGTCGCTACTGGTGGGTTTTCGACTCATGACGAATCTTTCGGCTACTTTAATAGTGCTCCCGTTTTATGGGTCGCTATTTTGTTTATGATAGTAGGCGGGTTACCGTTCAGTGTATTTGTTGCGATTTTTTTTACTCGAAACATTCCCAAGTTAGACCCACAGGTATTGACCTTTCTATCAATAATATTTTTTTCTTGTGCATTACTGATTTTTTACCAAAACAGTGGGCACACTAAATCAGTATATGTAAACACTGAATATATTTTTAATGTAGTTTCCATAATAACCACTACTGGATACTCTAGTGGGAATTTTATGAATTATGGTTCCTTAGGCCCCGCCATGTTTTTCTTTCTTATATTTATCGGCGGTTGCGCGGGTTCAACTGCTGGAGGGATCAAGGTCTACAGATTTATAGTTCTAGGACAAGTAATCAAAACATCCTTAAGACAATTAATTTATTCAAAGGGGGTTTTTCTTTTGAGGTATGGTAGTAAGCTCGTTGATCAAGATATTTACCGCTCAACTGTTACGATGATCTGTTGTTTTTTTGCATGCCTAATTTTAGTAACACTAAGCCTTGCTTTCTGTGGATTAGACTTTGTTACTGCTCTATCTGGTGCAACAACCGCTTTAGCAAATGTTGGCCCTGGTATCGGTGAAATAATTGGGCCATCTGGAAGCTTCAAAAGTTTAGACGATATTGAAAAATACATTTTAATTTTAGCAATGATTTTAGGGAGGCTAGAACTTCTCGTAGCGATGGCATTTTTTCTACCTATTTTTTGGAAGCAATAATTTGTCAATCTTTACTTAAAGCAGGTATGTTAGCAAAGTGACTTAATGCTTCAGGGTTAGCTAAAGCTTCTTTATTCTTAATTTCTTTTCCATGCACGATGTCTCTAACTGCAAGCTCCGTTATTTTACCAGACCGTGTTCGAGGAATATCTGGAACAGCAATTAATTTTGCTGGAACATGTCGTTGGGTAAGATTTGTTTTTATCTGGTTAACTACCTTTTCCTCAAGTTGTTGTGTCAACTTAAAGTCATTTTTTAATTTTAGAAATAAAACTATCCTAACATCATTGTTCCAGTTCTGTGCTATCACAAGACACTCAACAATCTCCTCGAGTTTCTCGACTGTATTGTAAATCTCAGCAGTTCCAATTCTTACCCCACTAGGATTTAGAGTCGCATCAGATCTTCCATAGATGACTATTGTCCCACGCTCAGTAATTTTAGCCCAATCTCCATGATGCCAAATGCCCAAAAATTTTTCAAAATATGCTTCTCTATATTTGCGATCATTTTGATCATTCCAAAACTTTATTGGCATTGATGGAAATGGAGTTTTGCATACCAATTCACCCTCTTCATTAACTAAGCTTTTTCCATTTTCATTGAATATATCGACGTTCATTCCCAATGCTCTGCATTGAATTTCTCCTCTAGTAACCGGGCTTAAAGGGTTACTTAAGACAAAACAACTCAGAAGATCTGTTCCACCGGAAATCGATGCAATTTGTATATCTGACTTTATATTGTTCAAAATATAATCGTAGCTATCAGGGCTAAGTGGAGATCCGGTTGAACAGATTATTCCAAGATTACGAAGCTGAAAGTGTTTCTTTGGAACCACGTTGGATTTTGATAGCGCATCAATATACTTTGCAGATGTACCAAATACGTTTACTTCTGATTTTTCGGCTATTCTCCAAAGGTGTTCTGGGTTTGGATGAAATGGACTTCCCTCATAGAGAATTATAGAGCTTTTGCAGAACAGAGATCCAACTAACCAGTTCCACATCATCCAACCACACGTAGTAAAATAGAACAATTTTTGTTTTTCAGTTAAATTAATATGAAGTAAGTGCTCTTTTGCGTGTTGAATTAGAACTCCGCCAATGCTGTGTGTAATGCATTTAGGTTTACCAGTAGTGCCTGACGAAAAAACAATGTATAGAGGGTCATTGAATTCACATAAAACATAGTCCACCAATGGATCCGACTGAAAAACAGTGTTAAAATTTGGAAAGTGATCACTACTTTTCGTTGAGCTGATATAATCGACAACAATAATTTGTTCTAGACAAGGTAAACGTTTGGATATTGTTTTTATTTCATCGGATCTTTCAATTATCTTACCATTGTAAAGGTAGCCGTTCGCTGCAACTAGAATTTTGGGCGCTATTTGCTCAAAACGATCAATAACACCATCAATCCCAAAATCACTCGAGCAGGAAGAAAAAATCGCTCCAACTGCAGAAGTGGCAAGCATTGTAATTATTGTTTCTGAACAGTTTGGCATATAAGCACAAACGCGGTCGCCCTTTTCGATACCTTTGCTTTTTAACCAACCTGCCATTTGAAGGGCCTTACACTCAAGTTCTTTTCTACTCAAACTATTGGATAATCCGTCCTCTCTAAATTCCTCTATAGCAACTGAATTATTTGGTGCTCGGAGCAAGTTTTCTGCATAGTTAAGTTTAGCATCAGGAAAAAACCTGGCTCCGGGCATCAGCCCGATATTTTCAGAGATTTTAGAGCCCTTATGTCCTTTTATTTCAGAAAAATCCCAAATTAAAGACCAGAAACTTTCAACATTGGTGACTGACCAGTCCCAAATATCTTGATATTCTGTCTTTATTGATTTCGAGTGTCTTTGGTTAACAAGTTCAATAAATTGAGACAGGTTACTTGATTTTTTACTTTCATTACATGGTTGCCAAATGATTTCTGGATTATCCATTTAGAGGCCTCTTAATATTTTTACTAATTCACTAGTGTTATTTATTATATATTCCGCATTCGCTTGCTTCGGTTCTTCTTTGTTTTCGTAACGCAACATAAATTCAATCATAAGCGCTTTTGAATTTTTTACTTTAAGCATTTTCAGGGAGCTTTACTCTAATATTGATAGTTAAAAATAATAAGGAAGAAAACGCTGAAAATGCAGCAAAAAATTTGAACTGATGATCAATGAGATAGCCTAAGTCTATAAAATAACCACTTAAAACAGGTCCTATAGCAGAACTGAAAACCATAATGGTTACTCCAACCGTGCGCACTGACCCCAGATATAAAGATCCAAAGAATTCTGGAAAAAAAGTTCCATACACTACGATGTATGCCCCCGCGCTTAAACCTAATAGGATAAAGATAAGGAGTAAGTCTAAGTAACTTGTAGCGATCGACAAGAATAATAACCCTGAGATCAGAGGAAAAAGAAAAACAGGTAGAATAATTTTTGTGGAAAGCTTATCCACCAAATAACCAATTAAATACAGAGAAAAAAGAGTTGCAGCTGAATACGCTGGAATGAATAGTACATATGTTGAAAGATCCCAACTTTTTATTTCCACTAAATGAACTTGGTGGAAGAAAAGGGTCGTTGTAATCAAGGGGGAAGTCATAAGCCCCGGCACTGCTGCCCAAAAAACCCAACTCCTTAACATCTCGGACCGCTTCCATGATTTTTTCAACATGCCTACCTGTCGATTTTCTTTCTGTGGCTTGGTGCCCTTGTTTCGCTCTGTTTTAGTAAGAAACCTCACCGAGGCTAATATTAGTATGCTCATTATTATCGATACATACCAGCTGACCTGCCAACTTAGAAGGCCTATTAAAGCAACAAATATTGTGGGCATTATAGCTTCTGCAAGAGTGTAACCTGAGTTTGCAACAGCGACCGCCTTCCCCTTATTTTTAAAAAACCATTTGCCACAAAAGACCATTGATATGTGCCCAAGCATTCCTTGACCAAAAAAACGGAGGCCTAGAATGATAAAAACTAGCCCCCAAGTAGAAGTATTGTTTGCCATTAAAAATACAAAAACTATCAATCCAAAAATGACCAACGTGCTGATTCTTTTAGCTGAAATTCTATCTGCATAACCACCCACAAAGAGGATTAGAATTGCTGAAGATAAAGTCGCGCAAGAGTAGATCAGTCCCCATTGGCCATGGGTTAACTCAAAAGCAGCCCTAATTTCTCCTGAATATAATGAAATGAAGAAAGTCTGACCAAAAGCAGAACAAAAAGTAAGAATAAATACTACATAGAGCCAGCGTAAATTTTTTATATAAAAATCTATATTGATCATTGAAATTGCCAGTTAAAAGCTTGTATTCTTAAATAACAATAGTCGTATAAGTTAATCTATAATAGGAAAGAATTAAATGTCAGAAATTATAAAAGTAGAGCATTTAACGGACCACATAGTTGAGGTTTCAATTAATAGGCCAGAAAATTATAACACATTTAATACAGAACTCAGATTAAGTCTCGCTGAAAACTTGGGACAAATTGATTCAAATAAAGATACTAGAATAGTGATATTGAGAGGAGAGGGTCCTGGTTTTTGTGCTGGCGCCGATTTAAATGACGGAGGGCAAATGCCTCCTTCAAAACAACTTTTAGATGAATATTTTCCGATATTTGAGATAATATCCAAAAGCAAAAAACTATTTATTGCGGCTGTGCATGGATCAGCTGCTGGTATAGGCACTGCTTTAGCTATGAATTGTGATTTCACAGTGATGGCAGCCTCTTCTCGCATTTCAATGGTATTTTCAAATATCGGCTTGGTCCCTGATGGAGGAGCAACGTACCTTCTTCAAAAATCTCTTGGGTATAGAAAAGCTTTAGAGGTGATTGTCTCAGGCAGTCATTTATCTTCAGAGGAGTGTCTAAACTATGGATTGGCAAATAAAATATTTCAGGATGGTAGCTTTATTGATGACGTTAGAAGCTGGGCTAAAGAATTGGCGGAAAGATCGCCTTTAGCTGCATCTGCTGCAAAGCAAGTGATGCGTGAAGATACTTTTAAAGCTTATTGTGATAGGTTCGCTCACGAAGCCAGAGAACAAGATAATCTGATGCTAAGCAACGATTTTAAATCGGCAGTTCAGTCGTTTTTTAGAAAAGAAAAACCAAGATTTACAGGGACTTAGTGTGACGTCGCCCATAAAGAGAATTAATTTCTTTGGCAACTTTTGCACTTGAAACTTCGTGGATCAAATGGCCATCACTTTCAAAGAGCTTTATTTTAGCGTTAAATGCTTTTTTGTGAGCTCTTACGGATGTTTTATAGTTTACAATTCCATCGCGCATGCCTGCTAAGAAAAGAGTTGGAACACTGACTTTTTTAAGTGTTTTTTCGATGTCGCCGATATTCCAATTAGAAATGAATGCCAGAGTGCCGGTAACATGGTCCTCATCAGTCATGAGTTTTATATAGTAGTCAATATTTTTAATAGAAAGATTGCTCCCAGATATTGAAAGGAATTTTCTAAGACTTGTTTCGGCACTGTTAAAAAGCCTTATCCAGTATTTTGTTAAAGGGCTCGCATAAAACACGCGTGCCATTAATGGAAAAATCATTCCAGCTGGACCTTCAAATCTCTCCAGAGCACCATTTATAAGAACTATGGATGACAGTGGTCCCTCATAGATAATGGATAAAGACAAAACGATTGCTGCACCGATAGAGTGACCTACAAAGACGTTTGGTTTAATCTGTAATGATTCAAAAAGAATTATTAAATCCCTCACAATAGTACCATGTTGAGGTCGTATTCCTTTTTTTATCTTTGAGAATCTATGCCCAGGTAGATCAACCGCCAAAACTTGGAACTCATGAAGTTTTGGTATTAGATTGGCCCAAGAATGAGAAGAAGCTCCAGCTCCATGGATGAGGAGTATAATAGGGTTGCCTGGTTTCCCAATTAATTGATAATGCCAAACAAAATTATCGGTCTCAAGAAACTTACTATATTCAGAGTATGGCCAAAAATTATTTGTAGTATCATTAACCATCTCTATGCTCTAAATCGATTGCTGAACTGCTTTTGAAATGCTGCTGGAATTAGCCATTGGCAACTGAAAATAATGGCCGTTTAGTTCTCTCGCAAGCTCTTCAGCCATTGGTGTTTTTCTTCTAGACGTATCAATAAAGATATTGTTGATGGAGTTTCGTTTTATTAATGATGCTATATAGGTTGTATCCTCAATAGCCTTAACACGGTCTCCCACTCCATCAAGCGTCATGTTTCCCCTACCGTCAGATAACAGGATAATAATAGGTTTTATACTTCGGGATCTAGCAGCATCAGCCATATTAAATGCTTCGAGTAGACCATTAGCCAAAGGTGTAGCACCACCTCCAGGCAGTGAACTTAATTTTTTCTTGGCTGTCACAAGAGATTTTGTAGGCAAAAGTAAAGGATCAGCTTTCAACCCACTAAAAGAAATGAGAGCAACATTATCTCGCTTTGCATAGGCATCGGACAATATTATCTCGATAGCTCCCTTTGCTTCGTTTAACCGTCCAATAGCATTAGAACCGGAGGCATCAACTAAAAATATTAAGAGTCTTTCAGACTGTTTCTCAAATCTTTTTATCATAATGTCTTGTGGATAAATGATTATTTTTCTATTTTTTGAAATAGAAGAAGATCTTAGCTTATGCCAAGGGATGGCTCTCGTAAGTGTTCCAAGCAAATCAATTCTTTTGTCAGAGGAATATTTTCTATTAATTGAAGGGATAGGACGGCCTGCAGAGAAATTAATGTTTCTTTCTCCAGATCCTGCTGCTTCCCCAAAACTAATAGACGGAGAATTTTTTGACAAAAGACTCTCGATGAGGTTGCTTGGGAGAGAGATTTTAAGAGCATCTATAAGCATTTTCCTGTCTTCACTATTTAGTTCTGAGCTATTTGCTTTACTTTCATTATCATCCCTTAATTGTTCTTCCTCGGATGCTTCCTCTTTTTTCTCTTGGTTAAATTCCGGAATTTGTTTTGCCTTATGTATCATGGAAAGAGAAATTGCTAGGTTTATGTCTTCTCTGGAAACAGTTTTTTCCCTTTTATAAGCACATATCGCCTTAGCGACTTTTAGGGTGCTGAAAATCGTATGCATATTGGAAATAGAAAACATTTCGGCAGACGCGATTAAGTAATCATGAATTTTTTCATTGGTTTCTACCGTCACTAGATTTTCTCTAGCCTGAGCAATTCTTTTTCTATTAATAGAAACTTTTTTCAAATCTTTATATCTTGTTCCATCTAGATTTATAGAAAAAATAAGATAGTCGGAAAGATTTGCTCTGGGCACTTCATTACTTTCGCTTTCGTCTAATGCAATAAAGAATTTGTTGTTGTTGTCCTTAATTTTGCATCTCAAAAATGTGGCTAGACCTTTTTCCATTTTTTCAGTATTAGTTAAAATTAAAGCAATGTTATCGGATGAGAATATATCTTCGTTATATTTTGGCATACCCAAGGTTAGCGTGTCGATCATGTTTATGTTCTTGGCAAAGTCGGTTGGGTTTTGAAAGGGATAAATTTTTTTCAATCGTTTTGGTTTCAATAGCGATAAAAGGTTCGATAGAAAAACCTCTCTTTCGGTTGAATAGTTAGCCTTTACAGATAAAGAACCAAGAGAGGGATCGATACTACTAATTGTTAATATGCCCTGGATGAGAGCATTTACATCGAGCTCATGCTCAAGAAAGTCAATTTTATGTGCCATCTATAAGTTCATTGACTTTTCTTTTCACGCGCACCTCTGAACTTGTATCATCCAATGGATCCCTTCTCAGTCTATGGCTAAGAGTGTAAATAGCTATCTCTCTAATATCCTCTAAAGTGGGCCTTGTTAATCCATTAAACGCACAGAGTGCTCTTAAAGCCCTCAAAAGTGTTAGTTCTCCCCTCAATCCATCAGAGCCCACCGCGATACAAATTTCAGCACACTTTGATAAAATACCATCGTCAAGCTTAATATTATCTAGAGTATTTTTTGCATGAATTATTTTTTTTTGAACTGTTAAATCTTTCCGTCTCCACTTCCGTAAAAAACTTTGAGGATCTCTTTCAAATTCATCTCTTCTTTTAATCACTTCAATTCTTTGTGATATTTCAGAGGGAGAACCTACATTTACTGAGAAACCAAATCTGTCAAGTAGCTGCGGTCTGAGTTCACCCTCTTCGGGATTCCCTGAACCAATTAAGACAAACTTTGATGAGTGTCTTATTGATATTCCATCCCTTTCGACTAGGTTCTCTCCTGATGCGGCAACGTCTAAAAGCAGATCAACGATATGATCCTCTAGCAAGTTGACCTCATCTATATATAGGAAGCCACTATTTGCTTTGGCTAGTAAGCCCGGCTCAAATACTTTCCTACCCTCAGTCAACGCTATTTCTAAATTTAGCGCTCCAACAACTCTGTCTTCCGTTGACCCCAAGGGAAGATCTATAACAGGGGTTGAACGTTCTTCAAACTCAAGAGACTTCTTTTTTTTACACTGATCGCATAGATTAAATGAATTCTGACAATTAAAGGAACAATCTATTACAAAATTTTGCTTTGGTAATAATCCCGCGAGCGATCTAACTATGGTTGATTTCCCAGTGCCTCGATCTCCAAAAACTAGTACGCCGCCAATTGATGGATCGATTGCTGTCAAAATCAGAGCAAGTTTCATTTGTTCTTGTCCAACTATTGCTGAGAATGGAAAATACTTATTCACTTGTTTCCTTATTTATGTTTATTTCTGGCCATCGCCCAATTTGTTTGTCTATTGCAAATCTTGCATAGAGTTCCTCTTTAAACCAATTATTTTCCCTTACAGCTTTGATGGCTTCTTTGTGAGGCCCATGATTTCTAGCAAATTGATCCATGCTTTCCTGATTTGGCCATATTGAAAAGGTGACCTGGTGAAACCATGGAATTTCTCCTAAGCCGATTTTAAATAAAACATTTTTATTGAGCCCAATTGTTTTTGATATATCTGGCACTCTTTTCCAAAACTTTAAAAGGATACTCGTTTTTATTGTTGCTCTTGTGAGTGCTACTACAGGAAATGTTTGACTAAGATTATCAGTTATTTCAAACGGGTTTCTTTTATCCCAACTGCCCCAAGATCTGGTAGGTTTTAGATATAGTGTCCAACTTTCTTTTGATCTATTTTTATATTTTTTGAAAATTGATGAGTTTGTTATGTTTTGATCCGCATCGGTTACACTATCCCATACTGCCATGATAGCATAAACATTAGGGTTTAATACAGGGGTAAAGCCTTCCCCAACACCACTTCCAAAAAGTTTATAAAATTGCAGGCCTTTCATCCTTCTCATATATAGATGTGAAAACCCCATATGTGAAAAAGCCCATAGTTTGCCAAATATGGACTGGAACCTAAAAAAACTTATGGTAATTGTTTTAATTATCTACTCCAAAATGGCTTATTCAATTCAAAGCATATTTTTTATTAAAAATATTGTCAAAAAAAACTGACATGTTTAAGATCAAGTATGTTAAAAAAGACCGACGAAACGTACTTTAATGGTGAGAGAGAAGTGGAAAAGACTTCTGTTGCTATTATTGGAGCAGGGTTTGGAGGCTTGTCTGCGGCAATGCTTCTCTCTGAAAAAGGGTACCATGTCAAAGTTTTTGATAGATTGCAAAATGTTGGTGGTCGCGGGTCATCCAAAACTCAAAAAGGACATAGATTTGATCTAGGTCCAACGATTTTGACTTTACCAAAAAACTTTGAAGAACTTTGGAAGAGATGTGGGGATGATCTAAGTCAACATGTAAAAATAGAAAAGCTAAGCCCATATTATGATTTGATATTTGAAGATAATGATGTTCTTTCAGTTTCTGGCAACAAATCAAATTTTGAGGCTCAAATTAAAAAATTTGCACCGGATGATCTTAAAGGATATCGAAAGTTCATGCGTTTGTCAGAAAGGCAATATAATTTTGCGTTTTCAAAAAAAGGCTCAATGGGAAGAAGTCCCATGCATAGACTATGGGATACTCTAAAGGTACTTCCAATTTTTGCTCTTCTAAGAGCAGATAGGTCAGTTTATAGAAGTGCAGCGAGCTATGTATCCAACTCCAAGCTAAGGTTTGCGTTAAGTTTCCATCCACTTTTTGTAGGTGGGAATCCCTTTACTGTTACTTCCATGTGGGGATTAGTGAATTATTTGGAGCATAGATTCGGTGTTTACTATATTCACGGGGGAGCTCAAGCCATGGCGAATAAAATGGCAGAAAAAATAAAATCCTCAGGAGGTCAGGTAACACTCAATACAACAGTTAATAAAATATTAACAAAAGAAAACAGAGCAATTGGGGTCCAGTTGGAGACTGGAGAAAAAATTAGTGCGGATTATGTAGTGTCAAACGCAGATCTCCAGAATACATACGATAGTTTATTAGGGCACCAAAAGAAGAAAAGGTGGACCAAACATAAATTAGACGCAAAGAATTGGTCAATGAGTCTCTTTGTTTGGCATTTTGGCACGTCAAAAACGAGATCAAAGTGGAAGAATGTTGGACATCATACAATTCTGGTGGGACCCAATTATAAAAAAGAGGTTAATGATATTTTTATAAAAGGGGAGTTGCCTCAGGAAATGAGTTTATATGTACATAGACCTTCTGTTACTGACAAAACTTGTGCTCCAAAAGGAGACGATACTTTTTATGTATTGGCTTGCGTTCCAAACCTAAGTTTTAAGAATGATATTCACTGGCGTGACATTGAAAAAAGCTATAAGACAAAAATACTTGATGTTTTAGAGAGAAGACTTTTGCCTGGGCTGGGCCGATTAATAAAAACCGAGTATGTTATGACCCCCCTTGATTTTAAAGAAAGATATTTGAGCCATTTTGGAAGTGGTTTCTCCTTGGAACCTCAAATGTTTCAAAGCGCCTGGTTTAGACCTCACAATATATCAGAAGAGCTTGATAATCTCTTTCTTGTTGGAGCTGGTACTCATCCTGGGCCGGGATTGCCGGGTGTTCTTGCATCTGCAGAAATATTAGATGAGATTCTTCCAGATTTGAAAAAGGTTGCCAATAAAGCAAGCTATCATACCAATAAGAAAGTAATGCAGGTTTAATCAAATGTATAATAAAGAAGATCTGGAAACCTGTTACGAAATAATTAAAAAGGGATCCCACTCTTTTTATGCTGCTTCACAAATTCTTCCCAAAAAAGTACGCGACTCTGCAATCGTTTTGTATTCATTTTGCCGAATTGTTGACGATGCAATTGACGATAGTCAGGCAAAATTGCTATCTCTAAAAAAGCTCTTTGTCAGACTTGAAAAAGTCTATTTGGGAAAGCCAGAAAATTATTCCTCTGATAGGTGTTTTGCAGAACTTGTAAAGTTTTATGAAATGCCAAAAGCACTCCCCATGGCTTTATTAGAGGGAATGCAATGGGACGCTGAAGGGAGAAAGTACAAATCTCTTTCAGAGTTGCGCTCTTATTGTGCACGAGTTGCATCAACCGTCGGCGTAATGATGTGTGTCCTAATGCGAGTAAGAAATAAAGATATATTAGCACGTGCTTGTGATCTTGGTGTGGCTATGCAACTTACCAACATCGTAAGAGACATAGGCGAAGATGCTAGAAGTAACCGTATATACATTCCTACTGATTGGCTGAAAGAAAAAAATATAGATTTGAAAGATTTTCTTTCAAGCCCTAAGCCTTCAAAAGAGTTAGCTTCAATAGCAAAACGTTTATTAGAAGAAGCGAGTCGATTATACAAGCGTTCAGAATCTGGGCTTTTTGGCCTCCCAACTTCCTGTCAGCCAGGAATATATGCAGCCCGCTACATTTATGAAGGTATTGGAGCACATATTGAGTCTGTTCAGTACGATAGCATTAACCAGAGAGCAATAACCTCAAAATCTGAAAAGATAACCTTGCTTGCTTTTTCTTTTTTAAAAACTCTTAGTTCTAAAATTTTGCCAGTTTCAGCTGTTGTACACGCTCCAGCTTTAAGAGAAGTCAAATTTCTTGTAAGTAGCGCACAGAAGAAAAGTTATGGCAATGATATGGTTCTTTTTTCTGGCAAAAGATTGATGGACGTTCTAATGGAGCTTGAGAAAAATGATAAGAAAAGCATTTATTTATCAACATAGAGAATTGGGGTTATGACAGGGTCGATATTCATTTTTTTGCTCGGTTTTTTGGCGTGTCTCGCAGCTGGGTCTACCGGTTCTTTGTTCCCAACAGGAGACTGGTATAAATCCCTAAACAAACCTAGTTGGACACCTCCAGATTGGGTTTTTCCTATTGCATGGTTATATTTATATTTAGCCATGTCATATTCTTTAGTTAGAGTTTACGGAGCTCCTGGCAATGACTTATTCTTGATTTTTTGGGCGCTTCAACTTGTATTCAATACTTTATGGACTCCCGTATTCTTCGGCCTCCACAGGATAAAGTTAGGTTTTATAATTCTATTATGCCTTTGGGTTTCAGTTGTTATCATGATTGTCCTAGCTTTTTACATTGATTTAATAGCAGGTCTTCTACTTACTCCCTATATAGTTTGGGGTTCCTACGCAGGGGCATTAAATTTTACTATTATTCAATTGAATAAGGAGAATTCCTAAAAAATTCGAGGTATCTTTGCACATAGCAAAGGTTTTATCAGTGGGTTTGTAAACCTTTTCATATCCAAGGTTTCATGAACGCCGGTAGTTTTTTCTTTATCAATTTGAGTAACTAACTCACTCCTAGAATAAAATGGTGCATCTAGCAATGCCCGGCTTTGATAGGGTGAAAATTCCCTATCCGATCTGGCAACCCGTTTAATGAGCCATTTTGTTTTTGATATAGGTTGCAGAGGAGGTGCTTCTACCTCTTCAACAGAGCCATTTTTATTAAAGCGCAGTGCTATATTGGTGTTGCTGCCGTCAACTAGATCAGCGTCGTAAAATGTAAGGCATTTGTCTTTAAAAGGTAGACGGCTCCAGGTCCAATAATTGAAATCTTGTTCGAGTGCCCTTGTTCCAAAATTTCCATCGAGGTAAGCGTCCCCTTGCCAACTCCATCCTTTCTTATTTATTTTAATATCTACACGTGAAATTGGGGAGAATGGTCTCCATATGTGTGTCCCGTCAGGTTTCAACAAGACTTCCAAATCATTTACACTTTCTGGTGTAACAGTGATGCAACCTTCAATTTTATCGAAATGCGGAATTGTTATTTCACTAAACTCTAGAACAAGCTTCTTGCCATCCCACTCTAATTTGCTAGGCCCGACCCTAAAAGAATTTTCAGTGAGTTTAACGTGGCGTTCCCTTCGCTCAGTCATCGTCCAACGCCCCCCTTTCCCATATGTCACAATATTTATTGAACAATAGTCATGCGGGTTTTTTCTACCAGACCAACTATACCATGGGGAGAAGACCGAACCTATGAAGGCGATAACTGAAACTGCTTTTGTGCCGTCATCTGAAAGGCCATCCATGTACCACCATCCGTACCCGTTGGGTGGGATATTCAGATCAAAGCAAGGTCCCGTTGTATCATTTCTGCCGCATGCTTGCCTGATAGAGCTGCCATGGGCAACCCCGGTCCTGGATGAGTTCCCCCTCCAGCCAGATAAAGGCCCTTTATTTTTGTTTTTGTGGAGGGTCTTTGGAAGGTTGAAAGTAGTCTCTCGGGGCTTAGCCCGTAGATTGATCCGTCCGCGCCCGGTGCTAGTCTTTCGAATGCTCTCGGAGTTGTCAGATTGTGTGAATTCGGTTTGTTTTTGAAGTAAATTCCCATTTTGCTGAGTTTTTGAAATGTTCTTTCTTTGCATAAATCATACTCCTTCGTAGCAGTAATTTTATTTTGAGTGAGTGAGGGCGCGTTGATGATTATCTCAAAGCGATTTTTTGAGCTACTTTTTAAGCCCTTTTCTTGCTTGCATATATATAAAGTGGGGTCTTTAGCTATTTGCCCGGCTGATATACTATCAAATTCATTCTTATAGTTCTCATTAAAAAAGACATTGTGGTGGGCTAGTTCCACCCCCGTAGTTTCAGAAGCAAATGACCATACATAGGCAGATAAAGATCGTGGTTCAGTTGCTGTTTTTTTTATCAAATTTTTTAAATCACTACCCAAGTTACCTTCTTTAAAGTTCCGTGGATCTCCATTAAACAATACAGTTCTGGATTGGTACCTTTGTCCATCATTGAGATCCAGGCTACAAACATTGTTGTCTTTGATATTAATTTTAGTAACAGACTTATTGAAAACAAACTCAACACCATTTTCTGTTGATAATTGCTTCAATTTATTCGCAAGAGTGTGAAGACCTCCTCTTATACGCCATACGCCCAGAAACTCAACATACCATATAAGCTGTAGTAGGGATGGAGAATTGAAAGGTGACCCCCCAACATATGTCGCGTATCTTCCAAACAGTTGTCTGAGCTTAGGTTCGCTGAAATATTTCTCTAACTTTCTCCAGTAGTCGGTTGGGAAGCCCAAAATGTTAATTAATCGAGGAATACTTTTTAAAAAATCTTTTTTTGTCAAAAAGCCCCCAGGGTAGCCATTTCTTAACAATGAGTTATTAAAAGCATAAAAAAGCGTCTTACAATCTCGATGAAATTTGTCAAATTCAGCTGCTGAATTTTTTCCAAATACTTTTTCTATAGAAAAAAGATTTTTTTCATGAGTTGAAAAAAGATCTAAACATTTTCCATCTGGCCAGTAATGCCTGGCTAATAGCTCTTCTTTGTACAAATCTAATTCCTTGAAAATATTTAGATTTGCTTGAGTGAATATTTCCTGAAAAACGTCAATTAGTGTCAAAACTGTAGGCCCTGCATCAATAGGACCCTCTTGACTTGAAAAAGCTCTTAATTTTCCCCCAGGGTATCCATTTCTTTCAACAACAGTTACTTTAAATCCCTGTTTGGAAAGTAAAAGAGCAGAAACAAGCCCACCAATTCCTGCGCCTACAATAATTATATGTTCGTTTTTTTTTAGCATAAAAGGTATTTTATTGACTTATTTTAAAAACTGTCCAAAATTATTTACACAAATTTCTAATGATGTCTAATTTTTACCACAGGAATAGATATGAGAGAAAAGTTAGAAGAGGCACTGAAAAAGGCAATTGAGAATGCGAGTCGATCGCCTGCTCCGCCAAAATTGGCTGCGGCGATGGATTATGCAATCTTTCCAGGCGGTGCTAGAGTGCGGCCTCAGCTCTGCCTTGCTGTATCCAATGCGTGTGGGTTAGATAATGTTGATCTCTCAATGGCATCAGCGGTTTCAGTCGAGATGATGCATTGCGCCAGTTTAGTGCATGATGATTTGCCAGCATTTGATAATGCGGAGGTTAGGCGGGGTAAGCCTACTGTTCATAAGGCCTTTGATGAGCCTCTAGCTGTTCTATGTGGAGATTCTCTTATTATTTTAGCAATTCAAGTGCTTACTTCTAAAGGCATAAGCGCTCCTGCCAGGCTTGGCGAGTTGATAAATGTTTTAACAACGTCAACGGGTATGCCCTATGGTATCTGTTCAGGTCAAGGTTGGGAAAGTGAAAAAACGATTGATCTTAGTTCATATCATAAACTCAAAACGGCCTCATTGTTCGTCGCGGCTACAAAAATGGGGGCAATTTCTGCAGGCGAAGATCCAGAGCCATGGGCCGAGCTCGGGCAGAGAATAGGTGAGGCGTTTCAGGTTGCTGACGATTTGAAGGACTTTTCTGACCCTCAAAAAAGTGGTAAATCGAATAACAGAGATAGCGAAAATGAGCGCCCTAACGCTGTTTTAAAGCTTGGAGAGCAAGGTGCGATTAAAAGGCTTCAAGACATTTTGGCTGGAGCTATAGCTTCTATTCCCTCATGCCCCGGTGAAGTTGAATTGATCAAAATCGTTAGAAGTCAGGCAGAACGTCTAACACCAGTAAAGCCTCTTCAAAAAACTTTGTAAGCCACTTATATGTTTAACAGGTGTTCAAGACTGCTCCGATCGGATGATTTTGAAAGAAAAAATTAATTCGCTTTATAGAAGCTATTATCGATTGAAGGTTAAAGTCTTTTCATCAACCAAAGTGCATGAAGCTATCGCTAAAGTTCCAATTCTTAGAGGTCTCATCAGTTATGAGGGCAATAAGATTCATGAGATCATGTCCGGGTTTGTCTATACACAAATTCTTCATTTATTAATCTATTTGGATATCTTTCAATTTCTCAAGAAAGAAGGGCGATCACTGGATGAGGTTAGCAAGTTTCTGGAGATTGCGAATGAAAGGTCTTTGTTGTTGCTGCGTGGTGGATGTGCTTTAAACTTGATATGCTACAAAAGAAATAAATATTGGCTGACGAGGGTAGGGGCGCAAATAGTTGGGGTTCCTGGGTTAATGGATATGATTCAGCACAACCAAATTTTATATCGAGATCTCTTAGATCCAGTGAAGTTATTGCATGGGAGAAGTGAAACAGAGCTGAGTCAATTTTGGCCCTATGTAAGAAAAGGAGGAGAAAAAAAGAAGATTTCCACAAAGGTATCTTCCGAATACAGTAAGCTGATGCAGACTTCCCAAAGGTTGGTTGCGGATCAAACTTTGCAAGCATATAGCTTTAAAGGCGTTAAAAGTATTCTAGATATTGGCGGTGGTACAGGCGCATTTTTATTAGCGGTAAAGAGTAAGTATCCCGGTATCCAAGCCACCGTTTTTGACTTGCCAAATGTAATAAACGTTGCAAAGAACAATCACCAAAAAATTGATGATATAGTAGGGCTTTTAAATTTTTGTCCTGGTGATTTTTTAAAAGATGATATTCCTTCGAATCAAGATGTTATAAGTTTAGTAAGGGTTTTGTATGATCATGAAGACAGCACTGTAGAGTTGTTGCTCAAAAGAATCTACGAAGCTCTTCCAAAGGGTGGATCGTTGTTAATAACAGAGCCAATGTCTGGTGGAAGCAAAGCGATGCGTTCCAGTGATTGCTATTTTTCATTTTATACGATGGCAATGACAACAGGAAAAGTGCGTTCGTTTGAGGAGCATAAGGTGATTCTCCTCAAGGTTGGTTTTTCAAATATTGTTAAGCATGCTGTAAGTGCGCCATTTATTACCCAAGTTATGAGTGCTCAAAAGTAGTTTTTTTTTGCATAAAAACCATATGTCAGAAATTTATTACAGTTTTTGTCTAAATTTATTGACATTTATTTTTGAGTTGGCTTTAATTACAGGATATTTACGTAAATAAAAGAGGACCAGCTTTTTGGTTGAGTTTTTAAGAAAGCTAGAAAAAGACATCGATTTACGAGGGGAATCCATAGGGTTCCACGTCGATTTTTTATCGTTAATTCATGAAAACCTTAATAATTGTCAGCGTTTAATATGGAAACATTAGCAATAGTAATTAATAACCCAGGTGAATTAGACCTGCGCAAAGTTGCCCTAAGGGAACCAAAGTCAGGTGAAGTCATAATTGAAACACAGTTCTCTGGGGTTTCTACCGGCACGGAACGCTTGTTTTGGAATGGTGACATGCCATTTTTCCCTGGAATGGGTTATCCTCTTGTCCCAGGTTATGAAACGGTTGGGGTGGTAGTCGACAACAGAGCATCCAGGAAACTCAAGGTTGGCGATCATGTATTTGTCCCAGGGGCCAATTGCTATAAAAACGAGAAGGGTCTTTTCGGAGCGTCCTCTAGCCTTCTAATAGCTTCCGATGAAAAACTTATAAAAATAGACCCTAATTTGAAAGCTAAAGGGACATTATTTGCACTCGCAGCTACTGCTAGGCATGCCATCGCAGGGCTTGGGAACAAACTTCCCTCACTTATTATTGGTCATGGTGTTTTAGGAAGGCTGCTAGCTCGATTAACAATAGCTGCTGGTGGGCAAGCCCCGATTGTATGGGAAAGTAATCCTCTTAGAGTCGGTAATGAAACAGATTATGACGTTATTGATCCAGAAAATGATAATTCTTCAGATCATGAATCGATTTATGAGGCTAGTGGAGATATCAGCGTTTTGGATAAGATTATTCCAAAATTGAAAAAAAATGGCGAAATAGTTTTTGCTGGATTTTATTCATCTCCTATCTCCTTTTCTTTCCCGCCCGCATTTATAAAAGAGGCTAGGTTCAGGATTTCAGCTGAATTTAATACTGAAGACATAAATATTACACGATCACTATTAGAAACCGGTGCTCTATCTTTAGAAGGTTTAATATCGCATGAGAGTAATATAAATTTCTCCAAAGCCGCTTATCGACAATCTTTCGAAGATCCAGAATGCCTCAAGATGGTTATTGATTGGAGGGATGTAGCATGAGCTTAGATAACCCGACTAATACTTTAGATAAGAAAGACTTAGAAAAACACCACAAGGACCTTCGAGAAGAAGCAAATCAACCTATTGATGAAGTACCAGTTGGTGAGCCAACAAAAAAAACGCAGATAATAGCGATCTACGGTAAAGGAGGCATCGGTAAAAGTTTCACTCTTGCAAATCTTAGTCATATGATGGCAGAACAAGGAAAAAGAGTTCTACTTATAGGATGTGACCCAAAATCTGATACAACTTCTCTTTTATTCGGGGGAAAGGCTTGCCCAACTATACTTGAAACATCGACTAATAAGAAACTTGCGGGTGAAGAAGTCTCTATTGGAGATGTGTGTTTTAAAAGAAATGGCGTATTTGCCATGGAGCTTGGCGGGCCAGAAGTAGGAAGAGGATGTGGAGGACGCGGCATAATCCATGGCTTTGAGCTATTGGAAAAGCTAGGGTTTCACGATTGGGATTTTGATTACGTATTATTGGATTTTTTGGGTGATGTGGTTTGCGGCGGTTTCGGATTGCCAATAGCAAGGGATATGGCTCAAAAGGTTATATTGGTGGCATCAAACGATCTTCAATCTCTATATGTAGCAAATAATGTTTGTTCAGCAGTTGAGTACTTTAGAAAATTAGGTGGAAACGTTGGTGTGGCAGGTTTAGTAATTAACAAAGACGATGGGTCGGGCGAAGCAGCAGCTTTTGCCGAGACAGTAAAAATACCAATTCTTGCAAGTATACCTCAAGATGATGACCTTAGAAAGAAGTCCGCAAATTATCACATTGTTGGAACAAAAGAGTCAAGGTGGGGAGAACTGTTTGCTGAACTAGGAACCAATACAGCTGAGGCCCCACCACTTAGACCGAAGCCACTCGACCAAGATGGCCTTCTCAATTTGTTTGCAGCTAGTGAGACAGGAGCTGACTTTGTGTTGCAACCAGCTACCGATGCTGACATGAGAGGAAAATTTGCCAAACCCAAAGAGTCGTTAGAAGTCGTATATGACGAAGTGTAAAGAGAAAAATTAAGAAGAATGAGCACAAAGAAAGAAATAAAATATGATGCAGCGGACGACGTTAAGTTGAATGATGAGGTCAATGTTGATTTAGAAGACAAGCATTCTGCGGGCGTAGGCACCACATCTGATGGCCTTTGTGGGTCCTCATCTCTTAAGGGTAGTGCAGAAAGAGGCGCCAACAAAGAGCTTATACAAAATTTGCGAAAAGATTACCCCATGGGTCCACATGATAAGCCACAAAGCATGTGCCCTGCTTTTGGATCTTTAAGGGTTGGT
>CACBAM010000013.1 GCA_902537215.1 uncultured Alphaproteobacteria bacterium | reverse complement strand
TTAGGGGAAGATAATCCTCTAGGCGTAACTGGAATTCAGATGAGAGATACTTTGAGCAAGGAATTATCTGAAATCACTTGCTCAGGGGTCTTTGTAGCAATAGGACATTCCCCTGCTTCAAATCTTATTAAAGATCAGCTCAAAACTTTTGATAGTGGCTATGTGTCTACCCTTCCAGGAACTACAAAAACTTCTATTCCTGGAGTTTTTGCTGCTGGGGATTTAGTGGATGAATCCGCTTTCACTTTCGTGAGCCAAAATAGGAGAGCAATCGGCGGTAAGTACTCCGATACCAAAACCCTTTAGATTGGTTATCACAGCATCTACTGGCTCGTAACCTAATTTATCAAAGTCAGCTTTTTTTTCAATAAACACCACATTGTTTGTATGCTGCTGGTTTGGAAAGAAAACTTTTTGACTTGAAATATCAAGCGCATCCAAGACCAATGCCCTGTTTGCATAAATATTGGCTTTTCTATCAGCCGTATTTTCTGACATGTTCAAGCTCGAATATATGCCTGTGGAAACCCCACCGGATTTACCAAAAAAACCATGCTTAACAGATTGCAAGTTTTTGCTTTTGAACATTTTAACCATATCGGTTCAGGCCTTCTAGAATTCTTTTTGTTTTTGTTATCGCAATAACTTTAAAAAGGGAACCCATTTTATCAGGATCAATTAGTCTCTTTATTTCGGAGTTGACTGTTTCTGCCATAGCTGAGCTGACATTTTTGGTTAGGCTTTTTAAACGTTCCTCTATTCCAAGTTCGAGCAGAAAGTTTCGTTGTTCTTTAACCGGCGAAACATACAAATTTTTTTTAATAGCTATTTCTTTAAGGAGCCTGAAATTAACGTGTGAACTTAAATCACTTTGCCCTGGTTTTTCCAAAACACCCTTAAATTCATGCTTGTTTACGGCTTGAAGGGTATCCCCAATACCTGAAATGTTTCCATAATCGACCAATAGCAAAACACCATCATATTTTATTAAATGATTACAAATATTTGAAAAAATCGAGATAGTCCGTTCAGAATATTCAAGCGTATCTCCTATTTTAAAATCTGAATAAATACTGTCACTAGGCACCCAGATTTTATTATCTAAGGTAAAACAAAGTTTACCATTTTTTATTGCTATTTTTTTTTCGTGCCAGCCTTCGTTACTTCTCACATATTGGTTTACAGGAAGGGCATCAAAAAATTCATTCGCAATAATTATTTGTGGCTCTAAACTCATGCCTTTGATATCTGATATCCACCTAACATTTTTATTTTTGAGATTTTCTTTCTGCAGAGTTATCAGTCTCTCGGATTTTTCCAAAATTGTTATCTCAAGGTTAATTTTATTACTGGTAACCTTATAAATAGTTCTAATGGCGTCCTTTAGCAGTGTTCCTCTCCCAGCCCCGAGCTCTGTTAAACATAGACGTTTTTTATTTATGAATTCTTGGTAAAAACTCAATGCCCATAGCCCTATAAGCTCACCAAATGTTTGAGAGATCTCTGGAGATGTAATGAAGTCACCATCTTCCCCTAATACTTGATTGGATGTGTAATATCCATTTTTATCATCCCACAAGCATATTTCCATATATTGTGATATGCTTATTGGACCACTTTTTTTAATTAAATCTTTTATCTTTTTTTCAATTTGCATCAAGATTTCGCTTGGTGATCAAAAAAATCATTAAAAGTCCAAAAATAATCATTGGAATTGTGAGAAGTTGTCCCATTGATATTCCTACACCTGGGAAAAGCTCTACTACATATCCATAGGGATTTTCATCGGTTATGAAAAAAGCGTCAGGTTCTCTTAGAAATTCAATTGAAAACCTTATAACACCGTATCCTAGTAAAAAAGAGCCAAAAATGATGCCTGGCTTTTTAAGCGCTTTATAGAAAAAAACAAGATAATAAAAAATAAGCATCAAAACGATACCTTCAAAGAAAGCTTCATACAATTGCGACGGATGCCTGAAACAGGGTATTTCATTTGAGCTTGGACAAAATTTCCCCTGACCTTTTGTAAACTGGATTCCAAATGTTGAGGTTGTTGGTTTACCCCAGAGCTCGCCATTAATAAAGTTTGCAATTCTGCCAAAAAATAATCCAGGAGGCGATGCAAATGCGATCAAATCACCTAAAGACAACAAGCTTATTTTTTTCCTCATGCCAAATAGAATGCCAGCTATTAACACTCCTAAAAAGCCTCCGTGAAATGACATCCCACCTTCCCATATATACAAAGTTCTAATGGGATTATCAAAATAGTATGCAGGTGCGTAAAAGAGACAATACCCCAACCGACCCCCTACAATGATACCCAAAATCATGTAGGTTATTAAATCATCTACTTCAGATCTTTCAATAATACTCTTATTGGCAAACCACAGGTCTTTATTTTGCACAAGCTTTGCCATAAAAAACCAAGCTAAAAGTATACCGGCTATATACGATAAACCATACCATTGTACATTGAGATGCAACCCAAATAAATTTAAAGTAAAAGCGGTCTCACTTATATTTGGATATTGAAAGATTTTTTCCTCCAAAAAAATAAAATTCCAATTATATTTTTGTTTAACGTTAAAATATAAAAATTTAAAGGAGAATCGATGCAATTTAAAAACCCATTTATTGATAATCTTTCTAAAGTTATGGCCGATGCCTTTGGAGCAGCACATTCGGCCAAAAACGAAGCAGAAAATGTTTTCAGGACCTGGTTGGATGGTTGGTTAGCGGACAGGGACTTTGTTACAAGAGAAGAGTTTGAAGCACTTAAGCTAAGTGTGAAAGAATTAAGGAATAAAAGTAAGCCGTCTACAAAAAGAAAGAAAAATTTAAAAAGCTAATATTTACAAGATATAGTGGATATGAGGCTAGAATACCTAATTGTAGTAGAGATTTCTAAATTTTGTGGGTATACTGACAGAAAAAGAGGAGCAGTAACCCCATGACACGAGCAACGTCAATTATATTTTTAGATGAAACGCATCCAATAGATGCTTTGGAACTAATAGCGCATGAAGAAAGTTGGGAATTTGCAAGAGATGATGATAATGAGATAATCGTTAGGATAGACGGAGGCTGGAAAAAGTATACTATCAGTGCTAGCTGGAATGTATCGCGAAACCTCTTTAAAACGATTTGTACATTTGAAATGATCCCACCAAGAAAAAAACTGGTAAAGCTCTATGAAACTATCAATTTAGTGAATGGCAGTGATGTTGATGGTAGCTTCACCTATGATATTGTAGAACAATTAATGAATTACACTACTAACATATTATTTTCAGACGAATTAATTATCTCAAATACAGAGCTAAGAGATTGGATAAAATCTTCTGTTGAAATAGCGGAAAAATTTTATCCGACCTTCCAAAAGAGCTGTTGGGGAGAAGTAATGCCAAAAGATGCTATGTCGGTAGCGTTTGGAAAGATAGCAGGTTACGCTTAGGTAAATATAAGTGACTGCAGAAAAGAAAATTAATCAACGAATTAAAATTATTGGTTGTGGCAAGATGGCGTCTGCAATCTTAGATGCGTGGTTGAAAAAATCAATATCGCCCCAAGATATTTATGTGGATGATCCGAAACCCTCTGAGTGGCTAATTGAAAAAAAGAAACATGGGCTGAATATAAATACAAAAGCAGATGTATCATTTGATTATTGCTTTATAGGAGTAAAACCACAGTCTCTAGATGAGATTAAACTAAAGCTTAAAGGGCTTTCCAAAAAAAACGTTACTTTTGTTTCAATGCTTGCTGGGATCAAAATAAATAGACTTGAGGATATAATTGGAAAAGATGAGTCGATTGTAAGGATAATGCCTAACTTACCCGCAGAGATACTAAAAGGCGTTACAGCAGTTAAAGAGAATAAATGGGTTGAACCAAAACAGTCAAAGAATTTGGCTTTATTATTAGAGGCCTTTGGGGAAACAGTAAAATTTGTTGAAGAGAAAAAATTTGATGCTGTCACGGCAATTTCAGGTTCCGGCCCAGCCTACATTTTTCTAATTGCTGAGTTGATGACAGAGGTTGGTATTAATTTGGGTCTTTCTTATGATGAAGCCTTTAAATTGGTAAAGCATACAATCGATGGTGCTGGAAGCTTAATAGTCAATTCATCATTGAAGCCCCAAAAATTGAGGGAAAACGTAACCAGTCCTGGTGGAACGACACATGAAGCATTGGCCATATTGATGAACAAGGACAATGGTCTGCCAAAGATTTTCTCAGCAGCAATAAAAGCTGCAGCACAAAGATCAAAAGAACTTAGTAAAGTTTAAGCTTTTAATTAATGCTTTAAATCAGAAATTTTGATACTTTTAGAAATGCCAGATTTTTTTGATACAGAATTAAGAGTGGGAGAGATCGTTAAAGCTGAAATTTTTAGGGAAGCTAGAAAACCAGCATACAAACTATGGATAAATTTTGGGGAAGAAATTGGGATTAAGACTTCGTCTGCTCAGATTACGGCTCTCTATACAACCCAAATGCTTTTAGGAAAGTTGGTAATAGCTGTAACAAATCTGGAGCCTAAACAAGTTGGACCATTTATTTCGGAAGTCCTTGTACTTGGTGTTGATGGCAAAAATGTTGGTGATGTTATTTTAATAGCACCTGAATATAAAGCTGTTATTGGTAATAGGGTTCATTAAGAGGGACCAATTAAATGAAACCAAAAATAATAGTCACTAGAGATATACCTGATGAAGTAGAGTCGAAGTTAAAACAGAATTTTCGAGTTTCATTCAATCGTGAAGATGACGTATTTAGTAACCATTTATTGAGAAAAGCAATGGAAAATGCTGATGGAATAGTTTGTACAGTAACAGATAGAATTACAGATGAGCTTCTTACTCTTCCCAACAAGAGAGTAAAAATCATCGCAAATATTGGTGTGGGTGTGGATCATATAGATTTACAATCAGCCAAAAAAAATAATGTTACTATTACTAATACTCCCGACGTATTAACGGAGGCTACTGTTGATGTAGCTACACTTTTACTTCTTTCTGTTACACGAAATGCTTTTCTTATGGAAACAATGTTGCGACAGGGTGAATGGAAAGGTTTTTCGTTAACAGAGAATCTGGGGGTCGGTGTTCGTGGAAAAACTCTTGGACTTGTAGGAATGGGAAGGATTGGTAAAGCTTTTGGAAAGCGTGCACATGAGGTATTTGGAATGAAAGTCCTCTACTATAATCGTTCCCCAGTTAAGGATCTTAAATTTGAGGCAAGTGTTCGTTTTGACTTAGATGCCTTGCTGGAAGAAAGTGATGTAATTTCTTTGCATCTGTCAAGCGACAAGGGAAATAAGAACTTTATTTCTAAGAACAGAATGAAGAAAATAAAGCCCTCGTCATTTTTAATTAATACATCAAGGGGAGATGTTATTGATCAAATGGCACTTATAGATCTGCTAGAAAAGAAAAAACTTGCCGGTGCTGGACTGGATGTCTTTCTTAATGAACCAAATGTTCCTCTAAGACTGAGACGCTTATCAAATGTTACTTTGTACCCTCATATAGGATCGGCCACATATGAAACAAGAACACAAATGGGAATGTTGGCGGTTGAAAATTTGATTGCATTTTTTAATGAAAAACAGGTTATCAATCAGTTATAAGCTGTGAATGATACTTTTGTATAGCCGTTACCGACATCTTGCCACTGCTGTTTTCTTTCAGGCTGTAAATTGTAGCAATAATTCCACGAGATGTAGTGTAGTAAGGGATCTTATTATTTAATGCTAAATATCGAATGTCTTTGCTATCTTCCAGCGATTGTTTGCCCCCAGTAGTGTTCATAACAACATCTATCTTTTTATCTTTCAGTAAATCAGAGATATTTGGTCGTCCCTCATAGACTTTCTTCACACCTGTGCTGTCAACTCCCTCTTTATCTAAAAAGTATTTTGTTCCCTTTGTTGCAATAATTTTAAAACCGATTTTCTCAAGAATTTTACATGCATCACCCATCTCTTTAGTTTTATCTTCATTTCTAATTGATAAAAATACAGTCCCAGATTTAGGAAACTGCATACCTGCGGCAATCTGTGATTTGAAAAAAGCTCCCTCGAAGCTGTCCGCAATACCCATGACTTCTCCAGTTGAACGCATTTCAGGGGTTAAAACGGTATCGCTACCGGGTAGCCTATCAAAGGGTAACACAGCTTCCTTGACGGCCACATAATTCAAATCTTTTCTATGGAAAGATAAATCGGATAGTTTTAAACCTATCATCAATTTTGCTGCTAAATTGGCTAGCGGTATTCCAGTCGTTTTAGATATAAACGGAATTGTTCTGCTTGCGCGTGGATTTACCTCCAATATAAATATATCACTATCTTTAACGGCAAATTGAATATTCATTAAGCCTATTACGTCCAATTCTTTGGCAAGAAGAGAAGATTGATATTTTATTTTCTCAATTATGTCCTTTTCAAGAGAGTGAGGTGGTAGAGAGCAGGCACTGTCGCCAGAATGAACACCTGCCTCTTCGATATGCTCCAAAATCCCTGCAACATAACAATCTTCTCCATCACTGATTAAGTCTACATCAACCTCTATCGCAGCACCCAAATAGCTATCTAACAAAAGCGGAGTTTTACTGCTAATTTCTATGTTTGACTCTAAATATTTATTTAATTGCATTGGGTCATGAATTATTTCCATTGAGCTACCCCCTAAGACAAAAGAGGGTCTAGCAATTATTGGATAACTAAGGGTCTCAGCGGCCTTTATGGCATTTGATTTTTTACCAACCGTAGTATTTTCAGGTTGTTTTAGTTTTAACTTTTCAATGACTTCTTTGAAGAGTTTTCGATCTTCTGAAATATTTATGGATTTGGGTGTTGTCCCTAAAATTTTAACACCCCTTCTATCAAGATCATCGGCTAGTTTTAGCGGCGTCTGCCCTCCAAACTGCACAATTACCCCAATCAAATTGCCCTTTTTCTTTTCTTTTTCAATTATGTTCATTACTGACTCAAAGTTTAAAGGCTCAAAGTAAAGTTTGTCAGAGGTATCAAAGTCGGTAGAGACAGTTTCGGGATTACAATTAATCATTATAGTTTCAACGCCTTTTTCACTAAGCGAGAAACAAGCATGACAGCAACAGTAATCGAACTCAATGCCTTGACCGATTCTGTTGGGACCACTGCCAAGAATTATTACTTTGTCTTTATTCGAGGCTTGAGCTTCACATATTTGGGTAGTAAAAGAAGATAAGTCATAGGTAGAGTATAGATATGCGGCCTCGGACTGAAATTCGCCACCACAGGTATCAATTCGCTTATAAACTGGAAGTATGCCATACTTTCGTCTCTTATTTTGAATATTATCCACAGAAGTAGATGACAATTCAGCTATTCTTTCATCACTAAACCCTCTAGACTTTGCCTCGCCCAAGACCTCCTGAGTTATATCTGGGCCAGAGTTTGAAATACTTTTTTCAAATAGAATAAGTTCCTCGATTTGATTTAAAAACCATTTGTCTACTCTTGTTATTTCGTATATTTCGTCAGTAGTGAAACCAATTCGGAAAGCCTGCCCAATAAGAAATATTTTGTCAGGAGTATTTATGGATAATTTTTTGTAAAGCGCAGGTTTATCCATATTGGTGTGAATAATTGCAAGCCCAGAAGTTTTATTTTCAAGAGAGTTCAAAGCTTTTTGCAGACTTTCTTGGAATGTTGCCCCAATGGCCATAACCTCTCCAACCGATTTCATTGAAGTGCCAAGCTCATTTGATATCGACGGAAATTTTTCAAATGCGAAACGAGGTATTTTTGTAACAACATAATCGATCGTTGGCTCGAAGCTCGCGGGGGTAGTTTTTGTTATATCATTCTGCAACTCATCAAGTGTGTAGCCTATTGCTAGTTTTGCAGCAACTTTAGCTATTGGGAATCCTGTTGCTTTCGATGCAAGTGCGGATGATCTAGACACACGGGGGTTCATTTCAATAATTAGCATTTCTCCATTTTGTGGATTTACTGCCCATTGAACATTAGAACCGCCAGTTTCAACACCGATCTCTTTTAAAACTTCTAAAGAGTTGTTACGCATTTCCTGAAACTCTTTATCGGTAAGTGTCATCGCCGGTGCTATGGTTATGCTATCACCTGTATGTACCCCCATAGGGTCAAAGTTTTCAATAGAGCAAACTATAATGGCATTGTCATTTTTATCTCTTATTACTTCCATCTCAAATTCTTTCCAACCAAGGAGGCTTTGATCGATAAGAATTTGATTAGCAGGGGATGCGTCTAAACCATTCATACAAATTTCTCTGAAGTCATTTTCGTTATAGGCAACTCCGCCACCTTTGCCTCCCAAAGTAAAACCGGGCCGAATAACTGCGGGCAAGCCAATTATATCTAATGCTTTTACAGCTTCATCCAATGAATTAGCAATTTCAGATTTTGGACTCTTTATTCCAATACTTTCCATTGACTGTTTAAAGAGTTTTCGATCTTCCGCTTTCTCTATCGCATCTCTATTAGCTCCGATAAGCGCAACATTATAATCCTTTAGCGTTCCTGCTTCATCCAACTCGATGGCAATATTAAGTGCTGTTTGTCCACCCATTGTTGGTAAAATAGCATCTGGTTTTTCTATCTTAATAATTTTCTCTATTATTTCTGAATTTATTGGTTCTATGTAGGTAACATCGGCAAGTTCTGGATCTGTCATAATTGTGGCGGGATTTGAATTAACTAGAATAACTCTAAGACCTTCTTCTTTGAGTGCCTTACATGCTTGAGCACCGCTGTAATCAAACTCGCAAGCCTGTCCTATAACTATAGGTCCTGCACCGATAATTAAAACTGACTTAATATCAATTCGTTTTGGCATTTAAATTTTTCTTTAATTCGTGAAACTATAAGTGTACAAGAATTTATAAACATAACCCTTTTTAAAACTGTCACTAATAAAATCAATAAGTTTTTGGTTAGTGAATAGGTAGATAAGATGCATTTGTACAGATCACATAACTGTAATGAATTACGAGCAGGAAACGATGGGGAGCTCGTAAAGCTCTCTGGTTGGGTACATAGAGTACGTGATCATGGAGGCGTGCTTTTCATTGACCTAAGAGATCATTTTGGTCTTACCCAAGTTTTAGCAGATCCTGATAGTCCCGTTTTTAAAGAAGTAGAAAATGTGAGAGCAGAGTGGTGCATATCAATAGAAGGAACTGTGAGAAAGAGAGATAGTTCTTTAATAAATGAAAAATTGCCCACAGGGGAGATAGAGGTTTTCATAGCAAAGATAAATATTTTAGGGGCTTCGGAGGAACTTCCTTTACCTGTTTTTGGAGATCTTCCATATCCAGAAGAAACAAGACTAAAGTATCGTTTCCTCGATTTAAGGAGAGACGGAATACACCAGAATATAATATTGAGATCAAAGATAATCGAGTTTATACGAAAAGAGATGTGGGAAAACGGTTTCAACGAATTTCAAACGCCAATAATATCATCATCTTCTCCGGAAGGAGCGCGAGATTTTTTAATTCCCTCACGATTACATCCTGGAAAGTTTTATGCGCTACCGCAAGCTCCTCAAATCTACAAGCAGTTGATAATGGTTGGTGGGTTTGATAAATATTTCCAGATTGCACCATGCTTTCGAGATGAAGATCCCAGGTCGGATAGATCTCCAACTGACTTTTATCAGCTAGATATAGAGATGTCATTTGTCGAGGAACATGATGTATTTAAATTGGTAGAAAAAGTGTTTGTCAAACTCTTTGAAAATTTTTCAGACTCCTATGCAGTTAATAATAACTTTCCTATTATTAGTTTTGGCCAATCTATGGAGTGGTATGGTACTGATAAACCAGATTTAAGAAATCCAATAAAAATGATGGATGTTTCCGAGTTTTTTGTTTCTTCAGGGTTTAAAATCTTTGCCGATATTTTGACGAAAGATGGAACACAGATCAAAGCAATACCGGCAAAAGGTGGAGGCAGTAGGAAATTTTGTGACAGAATGAACAAGTTTGCGCAAGAACAAGGATTACCAGGTATGGGCTACATCTTCTGGCGGTCAGATGATAATGGTAATTTAGAAGCAGCGGGACCAATAGCAAAAAACTTAGGCGAGGAAAAGACAGAAAAATTAAGAAATTTTCTCGGTCTTGATAAAGGAGATGCAGCCTTTTTCCTGGGTGGTGTACCTGCCCATTTTAATGATATTGCTAGCAAGGCTAGGGACCTCGTTGGCATCGAACTAGATATTACAAATTTAAATTCTTATGAGTTTTGTTGGATCACTGATTTTCCAATGTATGAAAGAGATACAGAGACAGGAAAAATTGAGTTTTCACATAACCCTTTTTCGATGCCTAAGACCGATTTATTGAGTGAAGATATTGATCCTTTGAGTGTATTGGGGATGCAGTATGATTTATCGTGTAATGGGTATGAGATTTTGTCTGGCGCAATTAGAAATCATAAACTAGAGAACTTGTTTAAGGCGTTTGAAATTGCGGGCTATACAAAAGAGGAAGTTGAGAGCCAGTTTTCAGGTTTAGTAAATGCTTTAAAATATGGTGCTCCACCTCACGGAGGATGTGCTGCTGGCATTGATAGGATAGTAATGCTTTTGGCTAAGGAAGATAATATAAGGGAAGTTATTATGTTTCCTATGAACCAAAAAGCAGAGGACCCTATGCTTGGATCCCCCAGAAATCCAACCATAGAACAGTTAGATGAACTTAAATTAAAAATAATCGATCAAGATCTATAAATTCATTTAATAGAATAGATTGATTACTAAACAGGTCGGTATCCAAAGAATAATAGATACTATCGTGGTAATAGAAAACTTGCGTTTGAGATTAGGATTTACTGGGGATGAAGGTGCGGTCCCTTCAATGATATTTCTCTCATCATTTTGGGTGGTAACATTTATAGGTAAAATGATAAATAAAATAATAAACCAGTAAACTGATAATAGTACTATTGCAGAAGTTATTGTCATTGTTTGACTTCCTCTAACTCGATGAGAGTGCCATTAAAATCCTTAGGGTGCAGAAAAATTACTGGATTACCATGCGCACCAATTTTAGCTTCTCCATCGCCTAATACAGTTGCTCCATCTTTTTCTAGGCTCAAAATAGCAGCATTTATGTCTTCTACTTCAAAACAAATGTGGTGTATCCCACCTTTTTTATTTTTCTCAAGAAAGTTTTCTATTGGGCTTTTTTCTCCCAGTGGTTCTAGCAATTCTATCTTGGTATTTGGTAATTCAATAAATACTACCTTAACGCCATGATCTATTTGATCGATGGGAGAACTTATTTTTACTCCCAGCATATTTTTATAGGCTTTTACAGCCTCATCTAATTTGGGTGTTGCTATAGCGATGTGGTTCAATTTTCCAATCATTGTTACACTTTCTTATTATAGTTTTTCAAAAAATTTTTATAGATATCTTTTAGCAAAACAATATCATCGACCTTAGTATTTTCATTAATTTGGTGCATTGTATCGCCAACTAAACCAAATTCTACCACTGGGCAGTATTCCCACACAAATCGAGCATCTGATGTGCCGCCTCCAGTGGAAAGTTTACAATTTACACCTGCTATTTCTTTTATTGAAGTAGTTAACAGGTCTGAAAGTTGGCCTGGCTCAGTCAAAAAGCTTTCACCAGAACATTTATACTTAATTTCCAGTGTCGCATTAGTTTCTTCATTATGCTTGGTGACAAGCGTATCTATTTTTTTTGTTAGCGATAAGCATGAATGCTGATCATTAAAACGCACGTTAAAGTTAGCATAAGAATTCTCAGGTATAACGTTCAATGCTTCATTTTTTGTATCTATCGTTGAGATGTTTAAGCTAGAGGGCTCAAAAAAATCGCTGCCATCATCTAGCTTAAGGGATTTTAATTCGCTGAGAAAGTGAATTAGTGCTTCGACTGGATTAACTGCTTTGTCAGGATAAGCTATATGACCCTGTTTTCCTTTACAAACTATAAATCCACTTAACGAACCACGTCTACCAATTTTTATAGTATCGCCTACCAACTTGGAGGAGGTAGGCTCACCAACGAGACAGTGGTCAAAAGCTTCGTTATTTTTAACGGCCCACTTCAAAAGTTCTTTTGTACCGTATTCAGCATGACCTTCCTCATCACTCGTGATTAATAACACGAAAGAGCAACTTAGCTCTTCTTCCTCAATGATTTCTTTAAGCGCTATAAGGAACGCTGCAACAGAAGATTTCATATCTACTGAGCCTCTACCAAAAATTCGATCGTTCCTAATATCACCACTGAATGGATCGCTATCCCATAATCTTTCCTCTCCTGGTGGTACTACATCTACATGCCCATTAAAGGCCAGTGTTCTTTTGAAACCTGACTTTGGAGACCACCGTGCAAAAAGGTTTGTTACACCTTGGGTGGAGGAAACTTTTGTTTGGAAACCTAACTGCGCAACAAATGAAGAAATAAATTCTAAAGATCCACCGTCGTCTGGAGTAATCGACCTAAAACTAATAAGTTTTTTTGTCAATGCTATAGGATCATCTATCAATTTAGTCATGATTAGTCTCGTAATAAATCATTTATGGAAGTTTTACTTCTTGTTTTTTCATCGACCTGTTTGACTATTACAGCGCAATAAAGGTTTACTCCTCCTTTAGATGGAATAGAACCTGAGACAACCACGGAGTAAGGAGGTATTTCTCCATATGTTGTTTCACCAGTTTCTCTATTAAATATTTTTGTAGATTTTCCAATAAACACACCCATGCCTACTACAGCTCCCTCTCTGACAATACAGCCTTCTACAATTTCAGACCTTGCTCCAATAAAGCAATTATCCTCGATAATAGTAGGCGATGCTTGCATAGGCTCTAATACACCTCCTATTCCTACTCCACCTGAAAGGTGCACATTTTTTCCTATCTGAGCACAAGATCCAACTGTTGCCCAAGTATCGACCATTGTCCCACTATCAACATACGCACCAAGATTTACAAATGAGGGCATTAGAACAACATTTTCACCAATGAAGGCTGATGCTCTAACTACCGTATTAGGAACGGCTCTGAAATTCTTCTTTTTCCACTCAGTTTCACCCCAGTCTTTAAACTTGCTATCCACTTTATCCCACCAGGTTGAATTTTGTGGCCCGCCTTTTTGTAATTCCATTTCTCTAAGCCTAAAACTTAATAGAACTGCTTTTTTTGTCCATTGATTCACTACCCATTCACCTGAGGCCTTTTTTTCTGCCACTCTCAAAGTACCGTTTCCTAGCAGATTTAAAGTTTGTTCTACAGCCTCTTTAGTTTTTCCAACTGTTTTTTCATTTATTTCGTCTTTGCTTTCCCATGAGGTTTCGATAACGTTTTCTAATTCTTTATTTTCCATAGTATTTCCTTCAATTATTATTCATATTTTAAAAAAAATTCTCTTATTTCACTTTGCTGCAAGGGATGAAAGTTGTCATCGGACACCGTTAAAATGCGCATTTTACCTTTTTTATCTTTCCAAAAAGTCATGCCCTCCAAATTGTCAAACTGATTAGCCGTTGAGGTAAAAACAATTATTGGCTCTGTATTATCAAACTTATCTAAAGAAATTAACCTAAATCTTGTTTTAAAACCTTGGGTCCATGAGAATTTGCGTTCTAGTATCAATAAAAGACCCATAGGTAAAATCTCTGCGTCGGTAACTAGAAAGTTGTCCTCTATTTTTACATATTTGATAATTTCCCATTTATTATTTTGTAGTCTGAAAATCGGGATATCGGAAATGCCTAAGGGGGGTTTTTCTGGTATGGCGATCAAGCGATTTTCATTATCAATTGCTAGAGCCTCTATACCCTTATTCACAGATAGTTTTCTAAACATTGGATGTTTAGGAACAAAGATACCTTTGCTCTCAATTTCTGTATGCAGCATTATTCTGTGATTTGACTCAAATGAAATATAATAATTATTGTTTGCATCCTTAGCGATTGACTCGCTGTCTGTATTACGACCATTTAAATGTTCGCCCTTGCTGGACAAAATCCGGCCCTTTTTAATTATCGAATATCCGGTTAGAAAGTCATTATCATCACGACGCAATTCCAGAACAAAAAAAAATGACTTATCAGTGACAACTAAAGCCTCGGTCCCCGCATTCTTAATTAACAGTCCAGAAAACCCACCATAATCTTTTTCGTTTCTATCAATATTCAAAAAACCTACTTGTTCTAACTTCCATTTCTTAACATCAGCTTTAAGTGTTGATATCGCCCCAAAAAGAATGATTAGGATAAAAACAAGGTTTTTCATTACACTAAATTCTTAACATTTACATAACGAAGTAAATACCACCCTATAAACAATAAAATAATAATCGGCACTAAACCGATTTGCTGTGACCCACTCACTAAAGTGAACCAAGTAATTAGAGCCGGAGCTAAAAATGCTGTTGCTCTCCCTACAAGGGCGTAGATTCCAAACGTTTCGGTTATCTGTTTTTCTTCAACTAAGAAGATTAATAATGTGCGGGACGCAGATTGGATAGGTCCACTTACAAACCCAAGTAAGCCTCCAGCTACATAAAATATCATATCTGGAGTATTCGAATTGGGGTCCAAAGGTAATCCGTAGAATTCTGATCTACTTAACCCGAATATCACAAGCGTAACAATTAGAAGTCCTCCAAGCATAATACTGACACAAAATTTAGAGCCATACTTGCTGTCCAAGGTTCCACCCCAATACGCTCCAATAGTACCAGTTGCTGCTGCTAAAATTCCAAAAATACCGAGTTGCACGGTACTCATCTCTAATACGCCCGCTGCATAGATTCCACCAAAGAAAAAAATTCCATTCATAGCATCCCTGTAGAACATTGAAGCCACTAAAAACCAACCTAAAGAAGGTTGATTTTTTAAGTTAACAATATTTAAAAATAGTTGTTTAATCGCTTTTTTTACATTTAGTTGAGTTGGTGTTGACATCTTGACGTCGGGTACGAACACAAAAAATGGAATCATGAATAAAACATACCAAAAGGCTGTCAATGGCCCCACAACTCTGGTACCCTCTCTGTCAGCAGCGTCTAATCCCAGTGCTGGATTGCTCCCTAGTAATGTAAACCCATTTTCTTGCTCAACGAATAGGCTCAACATTATGACAAGAGATACTAATCCGCCTAAGTAACCTAGTCCCCATCCCGCTCCTGATAGTTTGCCAAGCTTATCTGGTTTCTCAAGGCTTGGCATCATAGCATTGGTGAAAACTGTCGAAAAATCGGCTGCAATAAAACCAACAGTATATGCAAATAAAACCCAGAATGTATTCTCGAGGTTTGGCTCAGCATACCACAAAGAAAAAGTGGAAATTACAAAAAAGACAGAAAATAAAAGGATCCACGGCTTTCTTTTCTGAGTTTGATCCGCCAGCGCCCCTAAAATCGGCGAAAAGATAGCAACAACTATCCCAGAAACTGTCACGGCCATCCCAATTAATGCTTGGCCCTCAACAGGGTTTTCTGCCACCGCCTGCACAAAATACGGACCAAATATAAAAGTGGCTATCAAAGTATGTATAGGTTGGCAAGCCCAATCGTACAGCATCCATGAGTATACCTTTAGCTTATTTTTCATTTATGGCCTGCAATTCGTTTATATTTTTGTGCTTTTATTTTATAAATTATTAACTATCTTTACAATGTAATACAATTTTTATGGGAGTTTATTTTTGGTATCGTTACTTCAAATTGTTTACATGTTACTCGATGTCTTGAAGTACATCATTATAGCTCAAATTGTTTTAAGTTGGCTCATAAACTTCAATATTCTTAACATTCATCAGCCACTTATTAATCAGATTTGGCGTGGCATAAACCAAGTATTAGAGCCGTTGTATGGTCCGATAAGACGTCGCATGCCCTACACTGGTGCGATCGACTTTGCTCCTTTGATTGTTTTTATAGCCATTTTGGCACTACAAATAATTATAAGAAATAACATTGGAAACTTCTATTAGTCTTTTTTATTCCTTCGCGCCAGTTCGCGTAGGCGAAGTGCTTTAAGCTTTATGAATCCTTCTGCATCACCTTGATTATAGTAACCTTTGTCGTCCTCAAACGTTACTAATTGTTTGGAGTATAAACTCTTTGATGATGATCTGCTTACAACGTGAGCGCTTCCCTTGTACAATTTCATTTTTACAGTTCCTTCAACATTATCCTGGCTTTTATCAATTAGGGTCTGTAAGAGATCTCTTTCGGGCGTAAACCAAAGACCATTATAAATTAACTCAGCGTATCTTGGCATTATGTCGTCTTTCAGATGTGCAGATCCACCATCTAACGTTAAGCCTTCAATTGCTCTGTGAGCTTGTAAGAGTATAGTTCCTCCTGGTGTTTCATAAACACCTCGCGATTTCATTCCCACAAATCTATTCTCTACTAAATCGAGCCTTCCTATTCCATGCAGTCTACCAAGATCATTAAGTCGCTTGAGTAAGTTTGCAGGTGAATATTCTTTGTCATCAATTTTTATTGGGTCTCCATTCTTAAAGCTGATTCTTATGTAATCGGGTTTATCAGGTGCTTTTTCTGGATCATTTGTCCTCTGATATACATACTCTGGAGCTTCATCTTCTGGATTTTCCAAAATTAAACCTTCTGAAGATGTATGTAATAAATTAGCATCCACTGAAAAAGGGGGTTCCCCTACTTTGTTTGCAGCAATAGGAATTTGGTGCTTTTCGGCAAAATCAATTAATTTTGTCCTGCTACTGAGGTTCCATAGTCTCCAGGGTGCAATAATTTTTATATCCGGATTAAGAGAGTACGCTGCCAATTCAAATCGTACTTGATCATTTCCTTTTCCTGTAGCACCGTGACTTATTGTTTCGGCACCAACAATATCAGCAATCTCTATCAACCTCTTTGAAATGAGCGGCCTTGCAATTGATGTTCCCAGCAAGTATTGACCTTCATAAACTGTATTGCATCTAAACATCGGGAAAACATAATCTTGAACAAACTCCTCAGTGAGATCTTCAATAAAAATATGGTCTGGTTTAATTCCGAGTAAGAGAGCTTTATCTCGCGCAGCCTCCAGTTCCTCACCTTGCCCAAGATCAGCGGTAAAACAAACCACCTCATAGTCTAACTCAGTTTGTAGCCACTTCAATATAACTGAGGTGTCAAGCCCGCCAGAGAAAGCAAGAACTACTCTTTTCTTTTGTGCCATGTATGGAGTCCTTTCCTTACAACAATTTCTGTGATTGACAGTGTTTGTCTATCTATCCAAACTTAGAACACAGTTTTTAAATTGTGTAAAATATTATAAACAAGATTAGAAAGGTTTACCATGATTGAAGAAATTACCTCATTTAATTTTAATACCACGCCTAGAATTATTTACGGTCCTAACGTGGCAAAAGACGCGGATCCATTTTCTAAATTAATGGGTAATAGAATTCTTCTCGTCACTGATAAAGGGTTAACCAAGTTAGGTCTTTATGAGGATATTATTGAAAATCTTGAAAAGTATAATGCAAAAGTAACGGTATTTGATGAGGTAGAGGCGGATCCATCATTAATAACTTTGGAAAAGGCAATAAATTTTGGAAGAGAAATTGCTTGTACTGGGGTTATCGGATTTGGTGGAGGTTCTTCAATGGATGTTGCCAAGCTAACGGCTTTGGTTTTGGGGTCAGGAGAAAATTTAGAAAGTGCATGGGGGGTAGGGAACGCTATAGGCCCGAGATTACCTTTATGTTTAATTCCGACCACTGCTGGAACTGGGTCCGAGGTTACTCCTGTTTCAATTATCACAGTGGATGGTGATGAAAAAAGGGGGGTTTCTTCACCAATCATTCTTCCAGACTTCGCAGTATTAGATCCTGTTCTAACCTTAGGATTGCCGGCAGCAACTACTGCCGCTACGGGAATTGATGCAATGGTGCATGCAATCGAAGCCTATGCATCAAAAAACAAAAATAACAATCCTATGTCTGGCATCTTTGCAAAGGAGGCATTAGTGCTTTTGGGAAGCTCAATTAAAATGGCTGTCTCGGATCCAAAAAACTTAAAAGCGAGAGGAAAAATGTTACTTGGATCAATGTTAGCTGGAATGGCTTTTGCAAATTCTCCTGTAGCAGCAGTACATGCTCTAGCTTATCCACTTGGGGGGAGTTTTCATATAACCCATGGGTTATCGAATGCTCTTGTACTTCCAGGAGTGCTACGGTTCAATGCAGTAGATGTGTGGGCAGCTAAAAAATATGCAGAGCTTTATCCTTTTCTTTTTCCAAGCGAAGAGATGGGGAATAATAACCAAACGAATGCATCGTTGTTTATCGAAAAACTGAGTGATTTATCTAAAGAGTTGGGACTACCCCAGAAATTGCGAGATGTTTCAATTCCGGAGGATGCCTGCGCGTCAATGGCTAAAGACGCTATGAAGCAAACCAGATTGTTGGTAAATAACCCCAGAGAGGTTACTGAACAAGATGCTTACGACATATATCACTCGATTTGGTAAGATTACATGCGATTAGCGTATAGCCGTTTTGGAGAGGGTAACGCAAGCAATGTCGTGATTCTGCATGGACTTTTAGGATCGAAAAGAAATTGGTTTGGTATTGGAAAATCTCTTGCAGATCTTGGGTTCGACGTCTGGCTTATTGATCTTAGGAACCACGGTGAGTCTGAATGGAGTGATAAGCATACTTATTTCGATCTAGCAGACGACGTGAAAAAACTTTTGGAAGAACGGGAAATAGTTAATAGCTTTCTGATAGGGCATTCAATGGGTGGCAAGACTGCGATGGTTTTAGACAAACTCTATCAGGGTTTAATATCAAAGTTAGTTATAGTAGATATAGCACCAGTAACCTATACTCCAAATTTTGAAAATTATTTAAAAACTTTATCTTCGCTTGATCTTGGCAGGTTCAACACGAGATCTGAAATTGACACAAAGCTTTTTGAATATTTCGAGGAAGTCAGTTTTAGAGCTTTTCTGATGCAAAACTTAAAAATTGACGAAAAAAAAAGTTTCTATTGGCGTGTTAATTTAACATCTCTAATTAGTAATGCTATCGCTATTAGTGAGTTTCCAGTCATAAATGGTGTCTCTAATACCAAGGCTCTTTTCTTATATGGTGAATTATCAGAATATGATGTAATGGAACATAAAGATACAATAAAAGAAAGTTTCCCATTAAGTGAATTTGCTCCTGTAGCTAAAGCTGGGCACTGGGTTCATGTTGAAAAACCTATAAAATTTATAGAAATAGTTACAAAATTTATAAAATCGGATTAGTATCTAACATTATGGATCAAAGAACATGGATGATTATTTAGTAAAATCGATAAACAACTATCCTATGAAAAAAGGCTTGGCACGAACCAAAGAGCAAGTTCATTTTTTTATCAAATTCGAAGGGAAAAAATACCCTATTTCTTTTTTTGATGAGAATTTTTTAGAAGTTGAAACAAGTATTGTTCCAAAGTTGCGCGGATTAGTTGATATCTATAAGCTTGATAAATTTTTTGCTCAGGGTTTATTGGTCATGATGGAAAGCAATGAGTATATCACTAAGTATGAATATAAAAGGTATACTCCTTCAAAGACGACGCAACCCTCCGATTACGTATTGGAAGGTATGTGTAAAGGCTGAGAGGACTTAAAGCTCACATTGCTAGAAAAAAACAATCAAACGGTATATGTGAATGGGGAATTCTTTTCAAAAAAAGAAGCTAGTATCTCAGTATTTGACAGAGGTTTTTTATTTTCTGACTCTGTTTATGAAGTAACTGCTGTTCTTGACGGCAAGTTAGTAGACTGGAAAGAGCATTTCGCCAGACTTATTAGATCACTGGGTCATTTGAACATTGAAAATAATTTTCAAGAAGAAGACTTTTATCAAATTCAAAGAAAATTAATAAACGAAAATCAGTTAAAAGAGGGTCTTTGTTATGTTCAAGTCACAAGGGGCATTGCAGAGAGAGACTTTAATTTTGCAAAAAAGTCATTATTACCTACCGTAGTAATATTCACACAAGAAAAACAAATTTTAAAGAATGCAGCTAGTAAAGTGGGCGTAAAAATCATAACAGTGCCTGACGATAGGTGGCGAAGAAGAGATATAAAGACTACTCAACTTCTTGCGCAATCATTAGCAAAAACTCATGCGGTCCAAGAAGGTGTGGATGATAGCCTACTTGTTCAAGGTGGCTTCATAAATGAGGGCTCATCAAGTAATGTATTCATTTTTAAAGACGAAAGAATTATTACACCAAGTTTGTCAAATGATATCCTGGGAGGTATTACTAGGTCTTCTGTAATAAAATTTTGTCAAATAAATAATATCGAAATCAAGGAGCAAAAGATCAACATTGACGATTTGATGAATGCACAAGAGGTTTTTCTCACCTCAGCTACTGGCTTCGTGCTCCCCGTTATTGAAGTAAATGGAAGACGTGTGGGAAATGGATTAGTTGGAGATACGGTTAAAAAAATCCAGCACATATATGTAGAACAGATTAAAGCAAAACTTTTCTAGATTTTATAGATCAAGTCACTTCTGGAACTTTTTTTTCCAGTCATCATAAGGCATACCATAAACATACTCTTGAGCCTCCTTGACTGATAGGGCCTCATCCGATTCTCTAGCAGCCTCATGCATCCACTTGTACAAACAATTTCTACAAAACCCTGTTAAGTTCATTATGTCTATATTTTGCACTTCAGTTCTACTCTGCAAATGAGAGATTAATCTTCTGAAAGTTTGGCTTTCAATTTTTTCTAAGTTTTTAATATTCATTTATCTTGCTCACAAATTAAAAAAAAGTTTTCTATTTTTTATAATTCTTTATTCTACAGAAAAAATAAAAATTTCGAGCATATAAATGAAAAAGCAACTTCATAGAAACCGTAAAGTAAAAATAGTAGCTACACTGGGTCCTGCCTCAGACACTAAATTGGAAATCAGAAAAATGTTTTTAGCGGGGGCAGATATTTTCAGATTAAATATGTCCCATGGTGATCACTCAGCTGTGGAAACGAGACATAATATATTAAGAGATTTAGAGAAAGAATTTTCGAGACCAATATGTATTCTGGCCGATCTACAGGGTCCAAAGCTGAGATGTGGTGATTTTGAGGGTGCAAAGTCTAGTTTAGAAGCGGGACAAAAGTTTTGTTTCGATCTAATAGAAAGGCTGGGAAATAAAGAACGAGTTTGTCTACCACATCCTAAGATATTCCAGTCAGTAAAAAAGGGAGATAAGCTACTGATTGATGATGGTAAAGTTGCTATGCAAGTAAATAAAGCATCAGAAAAGAAAATAGAGTGCACTGTTTTGAATGATGGGATTATTTCAGACAAAAAAGGGGTTAATTGCCCAGATAGTATTTTAGACCTCGCCCCTTTAACAGAAAAAGATAAGCAAGACTTGGAGTTTGTTTGTGGTCTTGGAGTAGACTGGATCGGGTTATCTTTCGTACAGAGATCGAAAGATATAGACAATGTAAAAAAGTTATTAAAGGGAAGGGCAGGCATTATTGCAAAAATTGAGAAACCTGCTGCAGTAAGAGTTTTTGACTCGATTATTGATTCTGCCGATGGAATTATGGTGGCACGGGGAGACCTTGGTGTTGAATTGCCAATTGAAGCGGTCCCACCAATTCAAAAAAAACTAGTAATGAAATCACGTCAAATGGGAAAGCCTGTAATCGTAGCAACACAGATGATGGAAAGTATGATTCATTCGACTACACCAACCCGAGCTGAAGTTTCGGATGTCGCGCAGGCAATATATGATGGCGTAGATGCAGTAATGCTGTCCGCCGAAACAGCAATAGGCATTCATCCAGAGAAAGTTATAGAAGCAGTAGATAAAATCGCCGTTGAAACTGAAAAAGACCCTTTGTACTTCCAAAACTTGGAAACCTCTAGATCAGTTTCGAAAGAAGGAGTTTCAAATGCAATAACTGTTGCTGCGAGAGAGGTAGCTGATAACATAAACGTGAAGGTTATTTGTTGCTTTACTCATGGTGGAACAACAGCTGAGCTTGCATCTAGGGAAAGACCTCGAGCACCAATAATCGCACTAACTCCATATACAGAAACAGCAAGGAAACTAACCCTGTTTTGGGGGTTGCATTGTGCGGTTACCACACCTGTAGATCGATTTAAGAGGGCAGTAATGAATGCTGTTAAAGCAGCTAAGTTATTCGACTTTGCTTCAGGGAAAGATCTAATCATTGTTATTGCAGGTGTGCCATTCAATACACCTGGATCAACAAACATATTAAGGGTGGTGTCTTTAGAAGAAAACTTTGATGATTTTTGAGAAAAATATAAAGAAATGCTTGTATAGTTATTAGAATATCCCTATAAACACGTTGGAAACAGTGTGTTGAGAAAACGAAATGCCTAAGATGAAAACAAAATCAGGTGCAAAAAAGCGGTTTAAAGTGACGGCGTCCGGGCGCGTGAAGTCTGCGCAGGCAGGGAAAAGGCACGGTATGATAAAAAGATCGAGCAAATTTATACGAAACGCGAGAGGCACAACAACTTTGTGTAAGGCAGATGAAAATATTGTTAAATCTTATATGCCTTATTCTAGGTAGGAGGATTAATAGTTGACCAGAGTTAAATCAGGAGTGGTAACGCACGCGAGACATCGGAAGGTGGTAAAGGCGGCTAAAGGTTACTATGGCGCGAGAAGTAGGAACTTTAGAACGGCTAAACAAGCTGTAGACAGAGCTATGCAGTACGCGACCAGAGATCGTAAGGTTAGGAAGCGTGTTTTTAGAGCGCTCTGGATACAGAGATTGAACGCGGCTGTAAGGCAAATAGACAGCAATCTCAATTATTCGAAGTTTATACATGGACTGGATAAAGCTGGCATCAATCTCGATAGAAAAGTTCTAGCAGATATTGCGGTACATGACCCAAAAGCTTTTGGACAGATAGTATCTCGTGCGCAAGGCGCGCTAAACTAGTAACATGACCGATTTTATTCGGTACAAAATGTTCTTATGATAAGTCTTAGATCTGTCTATGGGAATTTCATTAGAAAATAGCAAGTATTTAGGGCTAGTTAAGAATGCTCAGTCGGTTGATGATCTTGAACAGGTTAGGATCAAGCTTCTTGGTAAAAAGGGAGAGATTTCTAACCTTTTAAGATCATTGGGTCAAATGGAAGCTAAAGAGCGACAAATAAAATCTCCAGAGTATAACAATCTCAAGCAATCTCTGGAGGAGGCTATCAAAGAGAGAAGAGAAATCTTACTGAATAAGGAGATTGAAGGCAGAATGGATGCGGAATGGCTTGATATCTCTCAAGACCCCAGAGAGATGAATTCAGGCCTGATGCACCCGGTAAGCAGAGTTACAGAAGAAATCATATCAATTTTCTCAGACCTGGGATTTTCTGTAGCTGAAGGACCCCAAATTGAAAGTGACTGGTACAATTTTGATTCGCTAAATATTCCTCCCAATCATCCAGCTCGTCAGGAGTTCGATACTTTTTATATCGATCCCGGTGATGAGAGCACTCAGAAAAATGGATCACCTAACGTACTTAGAACGCATACTAGCCCAGTACAAGTACGATTCATGGAAAAACATGGAGCACCTTGTAGAATTATCGCACCTGGACGGGTATATAGATCGGATTACGATCTCACCCATACACCAATGTTTCATCAGATTGAAGGTTTAGCGATAGGTGAGGATATCTCTATGTCAAACTTAAAATGGGTTTTGGTTGAGTTTTGTAAGGCTTTTTTTGAGCTAGATAGTATAGAGCTTAGATTTCGCGCCAGTCATTTCCCCTTCACGGAGCCATCTGCGGAAGTTGATATAAGGTGTTCCTGGGTTGAAAACGCCCTAGTTGTTGGAAAAGGAGATGACTGGATGGAAATATTAGGCAGCGGAATGGTACACCCCAATGTCTTGGAGGCAGCTAACGTTGATAGTAAAAAGTTTCAGGGGTTTGCATTTGGAATGGGTATAGATAGGCTCGCGATGCTAAAGTATGGTATGCCAGATCTTAGATCATTCTTCGATAATGATATGAGATGGTTAAAACACTATGGCTTTGCGGCAGAAAAAAGTTCCAATCTCTATGATAAACTTAGTGGATAAACATTAGAGTGGAAGTTTTAATATGAAGTTTTCTTTTTCATGGCTCAAGGATTACCTGGAGACAGATTTGTCTGCTGATGAAGTTGGGGACGTTCTTACCGACACAGGATTAGAAGTTGAGTCTCTTACAGACCCTAGAAAGCGTTTGGGGCAATTGTCCGTTGGAGAAATACTAAAAGTTGAAAAACACCCAAATGCCGACAAATTGAAAGTATGTGACGTTGATTCAGGCACTGGGATATTAAAAATAGTTTGTGGAGCACCAAATGTTAAGAATGGCATGAAAGTAGTGGTTGCAAAGCCAGGTGATTTTATACCCGGATTAAATATCAACCTAAAAGCCTCAAAGATTAGAGATGTAAAAAGTGAGGGAATGATGTGTTCAGAAAAGGAATTAGAAATTTCAGATGAACACGATGGAATTATGGAGCTACCCTCTGAAACTGAAGTAGGGACGTTGTTTTCCGAATTAATTGGAGATGAAAAAATTATTTTCGAAATCGCAATTACCCCAAATAGACCCGACGCATTAGGTATTTATGGAATTGCTAGGGACCTCTCGGCTAGTGGTATCGGAAAATTACGTGTTAAAAAAATACCCAAGGTTGAAGGAATTTTTAAGCCACATTTAAATATTAATTTGGACCAAGCGGTTTCTTCAAAAGAATGTCCTTTTTTTGTTGGCCGATATTTACGAAGCGTACAAAATGGGGAGTCTCCAAAATGGCTCAGAAATCGTTTAATTAGTATTGGGCTTAATCCAATCTCAGCATTAGTTGATATTACAAATTATCTTACATTTGATAGAGCAAGACCTCTACACGTCTTCGACGCTGATAAACTCTCTGGTGGTTTAACGGTTAGAAAATCTGTTGAGGGAGAGAAATTTCATGCTCTTGATGATAAAATATATGAGTTAAATGAAGGAATGATTGTGATAACAGATGAAAACGAAATCGTATCTCTTGGAGGCATCATAGGAGGTATGAAAAGTGCTGTGTCGGACGAAACAAAAAATGTGTTGTTAGAGGCTGCTTATTTCGATCCAATATCAATAGCAGCAACAGGTCGAAAACTTCAGATAAATTCAGACGCTAGATATCGTTTTGAAAGGGGTGTTGATCCGAGCTTCACTTTATCTGGATCACATATTGCTACAAAGATGATTTTAGATTTATGCGGAGGCGAAGCTTCAGATATTATTATCGCGGGGTCACTGCCATCTTTTGAGAAAAAAATTATTTTCGATCCTAAAAAAGTAAATCAATTGATAGGAATAGAAGTAAATAGGGCAAGACAATTTGAAATACTAAAGTCCCTTGGTTTTTTACTAAAGGAAGTGGAAAACAAAGTTGAAATAATAGTTCCTGCCTGGAGACCAGATGTACATGGTGAGGTAGATATAATCGAAGAGATCGCAAGGATAAATTCATTAGCAAACTTGCCTAGTATTCCAATGACCAGGAAAGAGGGGGTATTAAAACCTCTTTTAACAGACGGTCAAAGCAGGCAAAACCTAGCTAGAAGGGTCTGTATTTCTTTAGGTTATATGGAGTGCTTGTCATATAGCTTTATCGACAAGAAGTCAGTTGAACGATTTAGTGGCAAGTCAGCAAAGGAAATTACACTTATAAATCCAATTAGCAGTGAAATGACCCACATGCGTCAGTCGCTTTTACCAGGTTTAATAAAAATAGTAGAGAAAAATCAGGCTAAAGGTATTAAAAGTCTCGCAATATTCGAACAAGGCTATTGTTTTGAGAGTAATCAAGTTGGCGATGAAACCTACCAAATTTCTGGAGTCTTGTCTGGTAGTAAAAGTAACTTCAATCTTTACAAGGAAATTAGACCTTTTGATATTTTTGATATAAAAAAAGATCTATTTAAATTATTAGGATATTTAAACCTAAAAGTGGATAGCCTTAAACTTGAAAGAGATGCTCCAGAATTCCTTCATCCAAAAAGGTCAGCCAAGGTTATGCTTGGAAATAAGATTGTGGCAATATTTGGTGAAGTTAGCCCACTCATTGCTAAAAATTACGCTATTAGAGAACGAATAAATTGCTTCACTATCTATCTAGATAATATACCTTTCCCAAAGAAAAAAAAGATTACGAGAGATGCTCTTATTTTGAGTAATTTGCAACCTATTGAAAGGGACTTTTCTTTCCTGATTGATGAAAAGACTGAATATGGAGCAGTAAAGAAAACTATTATTTCCTTAAAAAATCCTCTTATTGACAAAATAAATATTGTTGATGTCTTCCAAGGGGAAGTGGAAAAAGAAGAGAGAAAAAAGTCTCTTTCAATAAGGGTTAAATTTCAGCCTTTAGAGAAAACTCTTAATGACACTGAGATAGAGAAAATGTGTAAGGATATAATTAGTGAAGTCAGTGAAAAAGTTAGTGGAATTTTAAAGTCATAACATATATAATTAGTTATATTCGATCTTAATGATTTCATAGTGTTTGGTCCCTCCTGGTGTATTGACCTCTACTTCATCTCCTTCCTCTTTACCTATCAAAGCTCTGGCTAAGGGCGAATTTATGTTTAGCAGGCCTTTCTCTAGATCTGCTTCAGCTTCTCCCACTATTTGATACGCAACTTCTTTTTCTGTCTCCTCCAAAAATAGAGTTGTCTTAGCTCCAAATTTTATAGGACCATTAAGCTTAGAAACATCAATTACTTCTGCTAGCGATATTATAGCCTCCAACTCCTTTATTCTACCCTCAATAAACGACTGTTTTTCTCTTGCCGAATGGTATTCGGCATTCTCAGATAAATCACCTAATTCCCGCGCCTCAGATATAGCTTTAATAATATTTGGCCTATCATCTGCTTTAAGTTTACGTAGTTCTTCTTCGAGCCTACCGTAGCCGTTTTTGGTTAAAGGAATTTTTTCCATATTTTTTTCACGCTAAAGAAAACATCATAACATTTTATTTGTTTTTTTTACACCTTTATTCAGAAAAAACTATATGTTATTTAATTGATAACATCGTGAAATATTCTGAGGGTAAAAGGTAAGATATGAGAGAGAAAATTGACTATGATTTGGTTATTGTCGGGGGGGGGGCCAGCCGGTTTGTCAGCCGCAATTAAAGCTAAGCAAATTGACCCCGAACTTAGTGTTGTTGTTCTAGAAAAGGGATCAGAAATAGGTTCGCATATTTTATCTGGAGCAGTTTTGGACACGTCAGGTATAGATTTGCTGATACCTGACTGGAAAGAAACTGATATCCCCATTCGTACAAAAGTTAGCGAAGATCTCTTTTACCTTTTTGGCCCAGCTGGACAGGTCAAAATTCCTAATTTTTTACTTCCTCCGCTAATGAATAATCATGGAAATTATATCGTATCCATGGGAAATGTGTGTCGGTGGTTAGCAGGGCAAGCAGAGAGCCTAGGCGTAGATATATTTCCAGGTATGGCCTGCAGTGATGTGGTTTTTGGTAACAGTGGAGAAGTTATTGGAGTTATTGCTGGCGAATTCGGCTTAGATAAAGACGGAAATAAAACAGATGGATATGAGCCTGGTATGGAAGTCTTAGGTAAGTATGTTCTACTTAGCGAAGGGGTAAGAGGCTCTTTAACTAAAATTCTAATTGAAAGATATAAATTAGATGCACAAAGCCAACCACAAAAATACGGGCTCGGAATGAAAGAGATTTGGGAAATAGACCCAAAATTTCATAAAGAGGGTAAAGTGCTTCACTCCATGGGATGGCCATTAGGAGGCAATGCAGGAGGTGGATCATTCTGCTATCATGCAGAAAACAATCAAATTTATTTAGGGTTTGTAGTTCACTTAAACTACGAAAATCCTCATGTCTTTCCATATATGGAGTTTCAAAAATTTAAGCATCATCCTATGATTAAGGGAATGCTTGAGGGAGGGAAAAGAATATCCTATGGAGCAAGGGCTATAACCGAAGGAGGATATCAGTCGATTCCGAAGCTTGCTTTCCCTGGTGGTTTAATACTAGGGTGTTCTGCAGGTCTGGTAAATGTTCCACGAATAAAGGGAAACCATAATGCAATGCTGTCTGGGATCACTGCAGCAGAGATAGCATGTAAAGCTATAAAAGAAGGCTTCCAAAATACTGAACTTAAGGAATATGATAAGGAGATAAAGGATGGAAAGGTTGGTTCAGATTTAAAGCCAGTGAAGAACGTTAAGCCCATTTGGTCTCGTTTTGGTTTATTAGCGTCATTGATAATTGGCGGAATAGACATGTGGATAGCAAACTTAAGCGGAATCAATATTTTTGGCACTTTGAAACATGGTAAAAGTGACGCAAAAAGCACCAAGCCGGCAAAAAACTTTAAAGAAATCGAGTATCCAAAGCCTGATGGAAAGATTAGTTTTGATAGACTAACAAATGTGAGCTTTTCTGGAACAAATCATGAGGAAAACCAGCCCTGTCATTTGTTTTTAAAAAACAAAAATATCCCGATCAAAAAAAATCTTCCATTATTTGCTGAGCCTGCTCAAAGGTATTGTCCAGCAGGAGTTTATGAAGTGCTTGAAAAACGTAAGAATTCTTTTACGTTTCAAATAAACGCCCAAAATTGCGTGCATTGCAAAACATGTGATATTAAAGATCCAAGCGAAAATATAACATGGAAAACACCTCAAGGGGGAGATGGTCCAAATTATCCAAATATGTAGGTTAATTGGTATGCCTCTGCTTAAACCTTTAATTTTAGCTTTTTTTATACTCTGGCATTTTTCGGTCACCATTGTTCTAGCTAACTCGGGCTCATATATTGCCGGTCAATTTGCTGAGAAAGAAGGAGATTTCAAAAATGCCTCGTACTATTATATAGATCTCATTTCTAGAGGAGACTCTGAAAGAGAAATTATCACGAGAAGTATTATTTACGCAGCCTTAGCTGGAAATTTTGAAATTGCAACAGCAATATCGCGAAAAATTGATGACCTTCAACTTAATTACCCAGTCACAAATTTAATTATTTTTGCTGAAGCTGTAAAGAAGAGAGAAAGGTCGGAAATATTAAGAGCGTTCGAACGCCACAAAAAAAATTTTCCTGAGATTTTTAAGATAGTTACAGAATTTTGGATCTTGATTATTGATAACAAAAAAGACGAAGCTTTTCGTTTGATCAATTCAATAAGTATCAAAAACGAAGCTCAACTTCAGATTATTAACTATAACCAACTATTAGCATATGTGTATTTTAATGAATATGAGCAAGCAAAAACACTCTATGAAAATATGGAATTCAGTAATTTTCTTTTTGACTCCGAGTCTGCCTTAGCTTTAGTTCAATATTTTCATAAATTTAAAGAAAGCGAAGTGTCTGAAAGCATTATGAGCAAGGCTCGGTCTGCTAGTGATAACGCGTATTACATACAAGCCCTCAAAAACAAGCTTACAAAGGGTGGGGTGAGTGATGATATTAGAATAACCCCTTACAAGCAGATAGCTGAGGTATTTTTTAGATGGTCACAATCTATACAGCAAGGAGAGGAAAATATTATCAACAAGTCGTTTTACTTATCCCTTGCGAGTTTTGCAGATCCTAATAGTTCATTCTTGAAATTTAATCTTGCCACCATACTTAGCGATACTGGGAACTATGGGCTATCCAAAGAAATTTTAGATAACTTTTCAAATGACGATGTTTTCTTTATGGATAGCATTGTTGAAAATTCATTTGCTATCGAGCAATTGGAAAGTAATGATTCAGCATTAAAATATATTCAGCAATTTATAATTGATGGATACGCAAATGCCAGGTTGTTGAAAACTTATGGTAGCCTGCAACGGAGTATGAGCTTGTTTCAGGAAGCCATCAAGTCCTATACTAGAGCAATAGAAGTCGCAAAAAGAGAAACATATACTGAAGCTATTTGGCCAATTTTATTCTTGAGGGGGATATCATTCGAAAGGTCAAAGAATTGGGCTTTAGCTGAATCTGACTTTATAAGTGCTCTAGAACTGAGCCCAGATCAACCACAGGTTCTCAATTATATGGGATATAGCTTACTAGAACGGAAAGAGAAATTAGATCTAGCTTTGAAAATGATAATACTCGCAGCTGAGAAGTCCCCAGATAGCTATCATATAATTGACTCTCTAGGTTGGGCATATTACAAAAAAGGAGATTTTGGGAAAGCCTTGTTATATTTAGAAAAGGCGATGGAAATTGAGTCTACAGATCCAATAGTAAACGATCATCTAGGGGACGTCTTATGGATGTTGGGTAGAAAAAGGGAGGCAAAATTTCAATGGAAAAAGTCACTTTCGTTCAATCCTGAGTCTGTGGATCAAAAAAATACAGAAGATAAATTAAAGTTCGGACTAAACGTAAGATAAAGAAGATTGGGATTTGTGAAAGATATTACTAATGAAGAAAAGGGATGCGCCAAGATTAATCTTGCTCTTCATGTTACAGGAATTCAGGCAGATGGTTACCATGCTCTTGATAGCATAGTTGTTTTCACAGATGTATTCGACAGGTTATTTTTTAAACGTTCATTGAGAAATGTGGTAACGTTGACAGGAGAATTTTCTGGGTCAATAAATGTTCAAGAAAACTCAATATTACAAGCATTAAAATTATTTGGAAATGGACTCACAGATCGTTTTTCTATTAATCTTGAAAAAAATCTACCAATAGGTGCTGGTCTGGGTGGTGGCTCAGCAGACGCTGCAGCTGTAATAAGATTTATAACAAATAACAGCAAGCACCTAATGCCCTCTTATGAGGTTTTATCAAAAATTGGAGCAGACATTCCAGCTTGTGTATTAAGTGTAGCATCGAGAGTGGGAGGAATTGGGGAGCTTGTTCGACCTTTAGATATGTCAGAAATTAACTTATGGGTTGTTTTAGTAAACCCAGACATATTCGTATCTACAGGCAGTATATTTGAAGAGGTTACTGAAAAACATAATCAACCATTAGAGTCCTTTATAGATTTAAGCAGCACGGATAAATTTGTAGACTATCTTAAGAGGCAGAGAAATGACCTTCAAACTATCGCGATCAAAAAACATCCAGAAATCAACAAGGTACTCGCTACCATAGAGGAAACCGAGGATGTTTTGCTTTCTAGAATGTCCGGGTCAGGATCTACTTGTTTTGGTCTTTACAGAAATCAAGATATTGCAAAAAAAGCGGTAACTTATATCAGCAAAAAAAGTGCTAAATGGTGGATTAAATTTTCTAAAATAAATTAAGATACTCTATCCAAAATTTCTTTAGCAAGTTCTATCATCAACGTCTTAATTTCTGAGTCCTCTATTATCTGCAAAGCGTTTATAGATCTTTCAGTCCATATTAAAGCCTGTTTTTTTGTATAAAGTAGAGATTTGCTGCTTTCCAAGATTTCCAGAAGATCAGAAAGATCACTATGATTTGGTAAAGGCTTATGAAAAAGCTCTTTTATAAATTTTTTTTCAGCTTTAGAAGACCTTTCATATGCATGAATTATTGGGAGCGTTATTTTTTTTTCGAAGAAATCGTTTCCTTTATTTTTCCCCGTTTTACCCTCATTACCCGAGTAATCTAAGAGATCATCTATGAGTTGAAAACTGGTTCCAATACATTCCCCATACTCCTGAAGAGCGTCTACTTGGGAGTCGCGTGCATTGGTTATTTCTGCTCCCGCCTGACATGCCGCTGAAAAAAGGGCTGATGTCTTACCCTTAATTACTTTTAAGTAATCTTCTTTTGATGCATCAAGCTTTTTTTCAATACCAACTTGTAGAATTTCGCCCTGTGAAATAACAGAAGAGGCGTCTGACAAGGTTTTCATTATTCTCAAAGATTCAGTTCTAACCATGAGCTGAAATGCTCTTGAAAATAGATAATCTCCTACTAAAACAGAATACTTGTTTGTCCAGATTATATTTGCTGTCTTTAAACCTCTTCTTTTTTCACTACGATCAATCACGTCGTCGTGGAGCAGAGTAGCCGAATGTATGTATTCAATAGCAGCTGCTAAAAGGGTGTCCTTGTCTCCCTGATAGTCAAAAAGTTTGGCGGCAGTCAAAGTCAACAGTGGTCTAATTCTCTTTCCACCAGAATTAATTAGATGAGAAGCAATATCCCCAATAATTGTAGTCTCTTTTGAGCTAAGGTTCTCCTCAATCACTTGGTTTGTAACTCGAACTTTTTCATACAGTAAATCGGACAGTTTTGATATAGAGGTTGTCAAATTATAATTTCCGGTTGGTGTTAAAACTAATCGAATGTGTGTTTTTAAAAACTATTGGCAATTGAAAAGATAAATTATAAAAATTTTTTATGAGTTATAGTGATAAAGAATTAACAAAAAATAAGTTTTTGGGCAACAAATTAGAAATACTTCAATTTACTGAGGGCTATAGAGGAAATATGGACTCCGTTTTAGTAGCAGCATCAGTTGTAGCAGAAAGTGGTCAAAAAGTATTAGAGCTAGGTTGTGGAAATGGAGTAGCGTTGTGCTGCCTAATGTATAGAGTTCGTGGCCTAGAAGTCTTTGGGGTTGAAATGGATAAAAGAGCAGCCGACCTTTGTAATCGAAACATCGATTTAAATATGTTTAAAGCTACGATTTTCAATGTTAACATAGCAAACACGATTAGAGAATTGAAATCTGTATCATTTGATCATATCTTCATGAATCCTCCATATTTTAAACAAAATTCAGTTAAGAAGTCTCGTACATTAAGTTCTCATCAGGCTAAAGTTGAAGGCATGCCACTATCTGCATGGTTTTCAGTAGCAAAAAATAGGTGTAAACCAAATGGTAAAATTACGATTATTCAAAGAGTGGAGAGGCTTCCCGATATAATCAAATGCTTAAATGGTTACTTTGGTCAAGTAACTGTTCAGCCGATTAGTTCTTTTAAAGATACCAGTCCGAAAACGGTAATCGTTCAAGCAACTAAAAGTAGTGGTGCTGCCTTTAAATTGTTAGCTCCAAAAATAGTACATCGAAGAGACGAAATATCAGGTAAGGTGGTTTACGAAGACGAGTTTAAAAAAATCCTACGATATGGTCATCCTCTCCAATTAAATTAAATAGTGTCCACCATTAGCTGAAATTGTAGATCCTGTAATAAAACTAGATTCGTCAGCAACAAGAAACTTTACACAACGAGCAATATCGTCAGGTTCTCCTAAGTGCCCTACAGGGATTTGACTTTCAGTTGCTTCAATAGCTTTCTCACTCATCGCTTTAACCATATCTGTATTTATATATCCCGGGCATACCGCATTTACAGTAATTCCTTTCCTCGCTCCTTCAAGGGCCAGTGATTTTGTGAAACCGAGTTCTCCAGCTTTTGCCGCTGAATAATTTGCTTGTCCTATTTGTCCCTTCTGTCCGTTTATCGAAGAAATATTTACAATCCTTCCAAATCCTCTTGCTCTCATTTTATCCCAAAGAGGGTGGGTCATGTTAAAGAGACCGTTAAGATTAACATTGATTACATCGCGCCACTGTTCTTGTGACATTTTATGGAACATACCATCCCTGGTAATACCTGCGTTATTAACCAGAATATCTATTGCTCCCAGTTCATCTTCAACACTTTTAATTCCGGCAACACATTCTTCATAATTAGCGATAGACCATTTAAATACAGCTATCTTATTTTCTTTAGAGAATTTGGTGGCTACCTCATCGTTACCCGCATAAATTGCTGCAACCTTGTAACCAGATTCTTTAAGTTTGATCGAAATGGCGGCACCTATTCCTCTAGTACCACCGGTTACGAGCGCGACTCTCATATTAAAGCTCCCATTAATGTGAATTTCATAAGTTTAATTCGTTTAAATTTAAATGTCTTTTTAGTCAATACAAACACCCTTTATCTAATAAGTTGTTACGCAAAATGAGTAAATTTACTGTTATTAAAATCAATTAAAAGCGTCATTTCGTTTCTAACAACTTTTTAAAAAATGAGCGAACATCTGCTGTATCCCAATCAATGTCTCCTATGATGCGGCCAATTTCTAAACCTGTAGGATTAATCACAACTGTTGTTGGAAGGGCAGTAACACCATATTTCACCGCAATTCTTCCTCTTGGGTCTCGATATTTTTTGAGGTTAACTAATTTATTATCATCAAAAAAACCATCAATAGCTTCCTTCGAGTTTCTTCCTGATGCTATGGTTATTATTTGGATATCTTCATTTTTCATATTTTGGGCAAGACTGTTAAGTGACGGCATCTCTTTTTTACATGGTGCGCACCAAGTAGCCCAGAAGTTTATTATCAAAATATCTTCCTCGTACCCAATCTCAACCATATTTTCATTGGCATCCAAGATAAGGGGTTTTGGCAGCACCTCCGCCTTTTCTGAGAAAATAAATTTTCTGAGCTCTCCCTTTATAATATCTTTAGTTTTTTCAGCATATTTACCCTCAGCAATAGCTGAAATTGAAAAAAAAAGATTTACGATAAGTATTAAAGGCCCTAATTTTAGCATTAACATCGTATACATGATCTATGATGTAGTGGTGGAGTTTAAAATGTCTAATAAGAAAAAATCAAATGAAATGTGGGGAGGGAGGTTTTCTGAGAAGTCTACTGATCTTCTTACAAAAATAAACTCTTCGATAGATATTGATAAACGACTGGCATTTGAGGACATTTTCGGTTCACAAGCCCATGTTGAGATGCTTGCTAAAATGAATATCATAACTAAACAAACAAAAAAAAAGATAATGAGCGGATTAAAAAAAATAGAGAAGGAGTTGAAAGACGGTGATTTCGTTTTTGACAACTTGCTAGAAGACATTCATATGAATATAGAATCGAGGTTAGGAGAAATTATAGGCTCAGACGCAGGTCATATACACACTGCAAGGTCAAGAAATGATCAAGTCGTTACTGACTTTAGACTGTGGATTAGAAAAGCTATTGAAGACATAGAGTTCGAACTATCGAGACTCCAGATGACTATCCTAAAAAAAGCGGAGCAAAATATAGAAATAATTTTCCCAGGTTACACTCATCTGCAAGTTGCCCAACCCGTAAGATTCAGTCATCACTTACTTGCCTATTTAGAAATGTTCGGGAGAGATTTAGAAAGATTTAAGCAAACTAAAGAGAGATTGAATGAGTGTCCTCTGGGAGCGGCTGCTTTGGCTGGAACTTCTTTCCCGATTGATAGATTTTATACAGCTAAAACGCTTGGTTTTAGTACTCCAATGAGAAATAGTATGGATGCAGTTTCCGACAGGGACTTTGTTTTAGAATTTTTATCTGACTCTGCCATCACCATGGTACACTTTAGTAGATTAGCAGAAGAGCTTATTCTTTGGGGATCGATAGAGTTTGACTTTATTTCGTTACCTGATTCTCTCGTCACCGGCTCTTCAATAATGCCACAGAAGAAAAATCCTGATGCCGCGGAACTTATTCGTGCTAAGACCGGTAGAGTTAATGCGGCGCTACTATCTCTCCTAACAGTAATGAAGGGCCTACCTTTAGCTTATGCTAAAGACATGCAAGAGGATAAAGAGACCGTTTTTGATACTTTTGATACATTAATACTTGTAATAAAAATAACTCAGGAACTTATAGAAAATATGAAAGTTAAGAAAACAAATATGTATGATGCAGCATCAAAAGGGTTTTCTACAGCAACTGATTTGGCAGATTGGTTTGTTAGAGATTTAGGCATGCCATTTAGAGAGGCGCATGCTTTGACTGGAAAATTTGTGGAAGTTGCTTCTGAAAAAAATATCAAACTAAGTGAATTGAGCTTAGATGATCTTAAAAAGGTCAATCCAAAGATAAACAAAAATGTTTTTAAGATTCTATCTCCTGAAAACTCTATTGAGTCGAGAAATAGTTTCGGTGGAACAGCATCTAGGGAAATAAAAAGACAAATTAGATTTTGGAAGAGAAAATTAAATGTGTAAGTGGATGTTTTATATTGTAATAATAATATTTTGCCTTAACGTCTCCGGCTGTGGTGTCAAATCATCACCATTTTTGAATGAAAAAACCAACCTTATTAAAGATGAATAAACATATTTCTTATAAACTGGATCAGCTTTTCGTAGAAGATGTAGCTGTTAGCGAGATGACAAGCAAAATGAGAACCCCATTCTATGTTTATTCACGTACAAGTATAAAGGATAACTTCGATCGGTTTACGAGATCGTTCAAAGGATTGGATAGTATAATTTGTTACTCAGTCAAAGCTAATTCAAACCTCTCGGTTTTAGAAACTATTGCCAAACTTCAAGGTGGCGCTGATGTTGTTTCACTTGGAGAATACCGTCGGGCATTAAAAGCAGGTATCGACCAAAAGAGAATTGTATTTTCTGGAGTAGGAAAACAGGATTTTGAAATTGCTGAAGCACTTAAATCTTCTCTGTTACAGTTTAATATTGAAAGTGTGTCTGAATTGGAGTCGATCAATAAAATAGCGGTTAGTCTCAATAAGCAGGCACCAATAGCTTTCAGAGTTAATCCAGACATAGACGCAGGCACACATGAAAATATTTCAACTGGTAAAGCTGATAATAAATTTGGCATTCCGATTGACAAGGCCAAAGAGGTTTACCAGTATGCAAACAAACTTGAAAAAATAAAGATTGTGGGTATTGATGTACACATAGGGAGCCAGATAAGTAACTTAAATGCATTTCGCCAAACATTTGAACACTTAGCAAAGCTCATTGACGAGCTAAAAAATATTAACATTCATTTAGAAAATATCGATATTGGTGGTGGCTTGGGCATCAAATATAGAGATGAGGATTTAGAACCTGACCTGCAAGAATATAGTGCTCTAGTGAAAAAGATATTAGGACATTTAAATTGTAGAATTATTTTTGAGCCAGGCAGATATATTGTTGGGAATTGTGGTATTCTAGTAACTAAGGTTCTTTATAAGAAGACATCTCAAAACAAAAATTTTCTTATTACTGACGCAGGTATGAATGACTTTTCTCGAACTGCGTTATATGGTGCGACACACAAGTTAATACCCTTATATAAAAAAAAGAGCGGAAAGTCCGAGATCTTTGACGTGGTAGGACCTGTCTGTGAATCAACTGATACTTTTCTAAAAAATTATCTTGTAGAAGGAGCAGAAACAGGAGACTTTCTAGCTTTTTTGGATGTCGGCGCATATGGGGCAGTTCTGTCCTCTGAGTACAATACAAGACCACTAGTTCCGGAGATTATGGTTTATAATAAACGTTATGAACTCGTTAGATCTAGACCAACTTATGAAGAAATATTTGACAGGGAAACTATGCCAAATTGGGAATGAAATCTAGTATCTTCTCAATAGTTATTAAAATTATATCTTTGAAAATGGCAGTATAAAGGCTAATTTGTGACAAAATCTCAGGCGCGAACGGTACTTCTCTAAGTATATCCTCTAGAAACAAAATAGTTAGGTTATAGGTAAAAAAACTAATTATTATTACGATTGATAAAGTTACTAATAATTTTCGCCTCTTTGGGCTATTTTCTTTCGGTACCGTCTCTTTATTTTCTAGGTTTGGTTGCTTAGCCTTCTTTAAAAGTTCAGATGACTCTTTGAGTCTTCTCTCAATCTCTATTTCCTTTACATCTCTTTCTTCAATTTCCTCGTTAGCAGGGCTCTCTTGGTTACTTCTAATTTTTGGAAATGTTTTAGAAGGTCCCTCTTCCCCAATCGCATTACTTCCCTCACTTGTCTCAAATTGGAAAATATGGTCAGTCTCGGAGTTATTTTTTGGGTCAATTCGATTAGTAAGATTACCAAAGCTATTTTGAACTTCCTCAAGAGCTAACGAGTTCAGCTCAATTTTTCCTGCTTCTGTGTTTGCGTTCTCAATCACACCATCACTTTTAGATGCCACCGAGTCGGTTGCTAGACTTTTTGTTTTTTCAAGCTTTTCAAACTTGTCGACCCAGGAGCTTCCGCATTCAATACAAACAAACTTAACCGTCTTAGTTAGAGACGATCTCTCATTAACTTTGTATTCAGCATTACAATCAGGGCAGAAAACGTGCATAAATTAATATATTTTCCCTAGTCAACAGTCTGTGATAATAAAGTGAAAGTATAAATTTTGAAATAAAATTCTGAATTATTAGTAAGAAAGTTCAATAAATGAAGGGTGGATTAAAAGATATCAGCACTGGATTAATTATTTATACTCTTTTGGGAGTGATGGGAGTATTTTTACTACCTTATGCCAGCACCTCTAAAGAAAATGCTTTGAAGGTAATCAAATTATACTGTCGAGTAGTTTTTTGGATTTTAAAAAAAGTTTATAATATAGAAATTTTGGTAAAAGGTGTGGTGCCAGATAATAGAGCTTCAATAGTGTGCTCAAAACACCAATCTTTTTTAGATGTTTTGATTTTATTAAACGTCTTACCTGAGCCGAAATTTATAATGAAATCAGAACTATCTTGGGTTCCAGTTCTTTCTACATACGCAAGAAAAATTGGATGTGTAAATGTTAAAAGAAACGATAAGTCAAGAAGTTGGCATGCTTTAAAACAAGCAATTACAAAGGAGGCTCGAAATCAATCGGGTCAGTTAGTAATTTATCCTGAGGGTACAAGAACTATACCTGGACAAAAAGTAGAGTACAAGAAGGGTGTTTTGCTCTTATTCTCTAGTCTTAATCGTCCTCTATATTTAGTTTCAACGAATGCAGGCATCGCGTGGTCAAAAAGTGGTAAATTCAAAGAGAATTCTAACGCGTCGATTAACTTTATCGAGAAAATAAATTATTCAAAAAAAGGAGATCACAAATTAAATTATATAAGGAGCAAGATAGAGGAAGATTCTCAAAAACTTTGTGACGAAGAAGTCGCTAAAGGTTAGATAAAGAACCCATGTTTATATATTTATCTGACCGATGTTTTTTGATTTTTTGTCTGTCTATTTTCTGAAAAGCAATAAGTTCTTCCAAGAGGGTTTTCTTAACTTCCTCTAAAGCTTTGTTTTTGTCCCTGTGCGCACCACCTAAGGGTTCCTTGATCACTTTGTCTACCACACCTATTTTTTTAAGATGTTGTGCAGTTAACTTTAGTGCATCTGCAGCCTCTCTCATTTTATCGGAATTTTTCCAAAGAATAGAAGCGCACCCTTCTGGAGAAATTACAGAATAAATAGAGTGCTCCAACATTATTAATGTATTTGCGGACGCCATCGCTATTGCACCACCGGAACCCCCCTCACCTATAATAATTGAAATTATTGGAACAGACACTTCTAAGCAGGTTTGAGTGGACCTAGCTATAGCTTCGGCTTGGCCTCTTTCTTCAGCGCCTTTACCAGGATATGCGCCCGGAGTATCAATAAATGTTATTATTGGGAGACCAAACTTGTCAGCTAGTTTCATAAGACGAGCTGCTTTTCTATATCCTTCAGGTCTAGCCATCCCAAAATTTCTCTTCAATCTACTCTCTGTAGAATTACCTTTCTCGTGTCCTATTACTACTACTGGAGTATCTCCTAATCGACCTAGACCTCCAACTATTGCAAGGTCCTCTGCAAAATTTCGGTCACCGCTTAAAGGAGTATATTCACTTATTATGTAGTTGATGTAGTCTGTGGTATGTGGTCTCTCAGGATGTCTAGCTACTTGACACTTTCGCCAAGGACTCATGTCAGCATAAAGATTACTGAGTATATCCACGGTTTTACTCTTTAATAGCTTTATCTCATTTTTTATATTTTTGCTGCTCGAGCTATCTGGTAGACCTTCAAGGTCTGATATCTTGCTTTGAATTTCTGCAAGATCTTTTTCAAAATCCAGATAAATTGTCATTAACTTGTATTTTTTATTTTATTATGTTGATCAATTAACACCTTCGCTTGTTTAATTGAGGCTATATCAATTAATTTTCCATTAAAAACAGCTGCCCCAGCGCCTTTAGCCTCCGCAGCTTCCATTGCGCTGATGATGCCTTCTGCATTCTCTATTGCTTTCTCAGAGGGGGTAAATACTTGATTTGCAAGTTCAACCTGTGAAGGGTGAATGGCCCATTTTCCCGACATGCCGAGGGTAGCAGACCTTTTAGCTTGAGCAATATAATTTTCTTTATCAGAAATATCTCCAAAAGGGCCATCTACTGGCAGAATCCCATTAGCCCTACAAGCTGCAATCATAGCAACCATAGGATGATGCCATGGGTCCATAAAAAGTTTTTCACCATTTTCGGAGTTCGTATAATACCCTTCTTGAGTTCCGCCAATATTTGTAGTTTGCATTCCCATTGAAGCCGCATAATCCGCAACGCCAAAACTCATTGCTACTAGACGGTCACTGGCCAATGCGATCTCATTGATATTTTCAATTCCAGCTGCTGTTTCAATAATTATTTCGAATTTCAGACTTTTCTTTCGCTTATTTTTCTTTTCCAAAGCAGTAACGAGCGCGTCTACCGTATATATATCGCTAGAATTACCCACCTTCGGTATCATAATACAGTCTAACCTTTCAATTGAATTATCGACCAATGACAAAACGTCATCGACCCAATACTCCGTATCCAATCCATTTATGCGAACCGACAGAGTCTTATCGGACCAATCTATATTACTTATAGCCTCTGAAATATTTTGTCTCGCTTCAACCTTGCTTGGAGGTGCCACACTATCTTCTAGATCAAGATTAATGACATCAGCCTGAGAGGAAGCCATTTTTTCGAAAAGTTCTGGTCTCGAGCCTGGGCCAAATAGCTGGCATCTATTTAATCTTTCAGGAATAGGTGGCTGTATTAAAAAACTCATTTCAAACCCTTCTTTTTTTTTAACTTTTAATGATTTTTTATATAATATACCTCAACAAGTAAATCAAAAAACTCACAAAAATGTTTTAGTTAATCTGTTGATAGCTAAATCCAATATTTCGGTCCTGCAAGCTATATTAAACCTCGCAAATTTCCCAGAATTTTTGCCAAAACCACTCCCGAAACTGGGGGCCACTCCAGCCTCTTTTATAAGCATGTCTTTCAATTCTAACTCAGTAATATCTAATTGACCAAAATCCACCCACGCTAGATAAGTAGACTCCAGATCAAAGACTTTCACGTTATTAAGCAATCTCAGAGCGTTAGTAAAAAGCCTTTTGTTTTTCTCTAAGTAATGCATAAGTTGGTTTAGCCACTCCTCTCCTCCACTATAAGCTGCTTCCGTCATTATCATACCGAACCTATTTGGTGTTTTACCGAAGGCTGCATGTTCTCTATCATAGATTGAACGAAGCTTAGGATTTGGAATTATTGTTGTTCCAGTATGGCACCCCGCGATGTTAAATGTCTTAGTAGCTGCTGTAAAGATAAGGCTTATTTTTTCCGCTTCAGGAACTGCTTTTAGAAAAGTGGTGTGGGGTTTATCTGAGTAGGTTAAATCGTGATGAATTTCATCCATAAAGATAAGGATTTTATTGTTCCTGCAAAACTCTGCTAAGGTGGTTAGCGTTTCCTTACTCCAGATTTTTCCACCGGGATTATGTGGGCTACAAAAAATAATAATTTTTTCTTTACCGGATAAGTTTTTGTCTAGCTCATTAAAATCTACTTCATATTGACCTTCGACTATTTTCAAAGGAATTTCTTTTGGTACTCGTCCATTGTTTTTGATTGTATTAAAAAAAGAGTAATAAATAGGGGAAAAAAGTAATATTTGATCGCCCGGGTCCGAGAACGCTCGCAAGCCCATGCCAATTCCGGAGTTGACGCCGTGCACTATAGAACACCATTCTTCAGAAATGTCCCAATCATGCCTATTTTTCATCCACGTTTTTACTGAGTTGATGAAAGACTTATTGTTGCCATAGTATCCAAAAACGCCATGCGATACTTCTTTTTCAAGTGCTTTTATAACAGACTTTGGAGGATTAAAATCCATGTCAGCAACCCACATGGATATGCAAGTGTCTTTACTTGTACCGTATAAACTTTTTAGCCCGTCAAACTTTGACAGGTTTGCGTGTCTATTATCTATATATTTGTCAAAATTAACTATCATTTAGCTGATGGGTCATGTATAAGAATTTATTTAAATATAGTCCAGTACTAATACTCGTTTTAAATTCAAAATGGCAATTAAAAAAATATTACTTTACCCAAACCCTCTTTTGCTTCGAGAAAGTACTAAAATAGAAAAATTTGATGAAAGCCTAGTTAGCCTTTCTAGAGACCTAATCGATACTATGTATGATGCAGACGGTGTGGGGTTGGCTGCTCCGCAAATAGGTATAAACAAAAGAATATTTGTAATGGATTGCTCTCGAGAAGATGAAGAAAAGGATTGTAGAATTGTGATTAACCCAGAGATAGAGTATCAATCTGAGGAGATGGGCTCATATAAAGAGGGATGCTTGTCTATCCCTGGAATCACAGAGGAGATATCAAGGCCAAAAGTTATTAAGGTGTTGTATCAAGATATTAATGGGGTTTTGGAAAGAAATACATATGACGATCTGTGGTCAACTTGTTTTCAGCATGAATTAGACCATTTAAATGGAAAGCTCTTTATAGATCACCTTCGTCCCATGAAAAAGATCCTAGTGAAGAATAAAATGAAAAAATCTTCTAAAAAAGAAAATAAGGAATAAACGTGAAGATTGTATTCATGGGCTCATCGTCATTTGCAATTCCATCACTTCGGATTTTAAAACAAGCGCAATATGATGTGCAGGCGGTATATAGCCAACCCCCACGAAAAGCAGGTAGGGGTAAGCGGTATAAGGAGGTTCCGCTAGCAGAGTTTGCATTCTCTCAAGGTCTAAAGGTAGAGCAACCACAAACATTCAATGACCCAGATGTATTAGCTGTCTTAGAGAGTTACAATCCTGATTTTCTGGTAGTGGTAGCATATGGACTGATTTTACCTAGGAAAGTATTAGAAATTCCAAAAGAATTTTCAATAAATGTCCATGGCTCTTTTTTGCCTTTTTGGCGGGGAGCAGCCCCTATAAATCATGCGATTTTTAATAAAGATCCTTATACTGGAGTAACCATAATCAAAATGAGTGAAGAGCTAGACGCCGGGCCTATATTGCGTCAAGAGAAAGTAATGCTTGATCATTCGGAAACTTTTGGGTCGTTGCATCGAGTTCTGAGCGAAATTGGGGCGAAAAATCTGTTGAAAACACTTAATAACATTAATTCAAGCGAGGAAATATTACAAAATGAAAAGTTTATTAGTTATGCCCCCAAGATTAAAAAATTGGATGCAAAGTTAGACTTTAATAGTCAAGCCTCTGCCTTAGAGGCTAGAATTAGGGGCTTAGCGCCTAAACCAGGCGCCTGGTTCGAATATAAAAAAGAGCGCTTCAAAGTATTTAGCGCTGAAGTAGTGGAAGGTAACGGAAAAGCTGGCACAATTATTAATGAAAATTTGACTATAGCATGTGGGAAGAAAGCATTGAATATTCTTGAAATTCAGAGGCAAGGTAAAGACGTGATGAGCGTGAGTGACTTGCTTAGAGGCTTTAAATTCAAAAAAGGTGATTCCGTTAACCAATCAACTCATTAAATGCTTCTTCACGCCCTTTTACAGCAAGTGAGTCGGCTTTCTCATTTCCGACTATTCCGGCATGACCCTTTACCCATACCCACTCAACATTTTGATTTTTTGTCAAATTCAAAAGTTCTTCCCATAATAAACGATTAGCAACTGGTTTTTTAGAAGCTGTACTCCAATTATTTTTAAGCCATCCAAAAATCCATTTTGTTATTCCGTCTATAACATATTTACTGTCGGTGAAAATGGTAATTTCGACGTTTTTTCTTTTTAAGCTTTCTAGAGCTTGTATAGCGGCTGTTAGTTCCATTATTTGATTAGTTGTTTCTTTGTTTTTTCCATAGAGGACTTCTTCTTTTACGATTTCACCTACATTATTTTCAGCTACTAAATAAACACCCCATCCCCCAGGTCCTGGGTTTCCGCTACATGCTCCATCTGTATAAGCTTTTACTCTCATCTTTTAAATTCGGAAACCCATGAAAATTAGTAAAAATACTACTATAGTTGTCATTGGAAATCGTAAGTTAAGCCACCATTCGGGTAAAGTTTTAAATTTATATAATTTTCTTTCAATTTCTAAAACTATAAGAAACCCCAAAGCAATTACAAAGCTTTGCATGAAGGGTACAACAACTGACAAAAGTGCTAGTAGGACTGGTACAATACTAAACCAAAGTAAAAATACTCTTTCCCTATCAAGTGATGAGATGTAGAACACACAACCACTCATAAAAGAAAGAATAAATCCACTATAGATTATTGCGATCCTAATCAATTCTTCTTTCAAGCTTTCACTCAGACCGATTTTAAAGGTCGAAGCAAGTCCCACCAATATCGGAATGAGCCCAAGAAAACTTGCAAGCATTACGCTTTTTGGTACTCTATGAAACATTTTACCTCAATGCGAGTGGGACTTTAAATTCAATAGTCTCTTTTTTCGTAGTATCATAAACCAAACTCGTATCAAACTTTTCTTGAATGCTACTTATTACCTCTTTAACCAAATGATCTGGCGCTGATGCTCCTGAGGTAATCCCTATGGAATTGGCTTCTTTAATTTTTACCCAATCAATTTTTTTATGATCCTCAATTAAGTAAGACGCTTTACATCCACTCGTTTTTGCTACATCAACCAATCTCTGAGAATTAGATGAGTTTTCTGACCCCACAACCAACATTAAGTCGACGTTTTTTACAAGTCGCTTGACTTCCTCTTGTCTATTAGTAGTGGCATAGCAGATATCTTCTTTCTTTGGGTTTTCTATTGACGGGAACTTTTTGTTCAAAGCTTGAGCTATCTCTTTGGTATCATCTACAGATAGAGTTGTTTGAGTAACATAAGCTAACTTTGGATATTGAGATGGGTCAATTCTCTCCACGTCTGCCGTATTCTCAACCAACAAAACCTCGCCCTCCGGCAGTTGACCCATAGTACCAATTGTTTCAGGATGTCCACGATGCCCTATCATTATTATTTTATAACCTTTGTCATAGTATCTTTTGATTTCATTGTGAACTTTCGTTACCAAGGGACAAGTAGCATCGACAAATAGCATTTGCCTTTTTTCTGCCTCCTCTGGGACCGCTTTGGGCACACCATGGGCAGAAAATATTACAGGTCGGTCTACAGGGCACTCATTCAATTCCTCAACGAACACAGCACCCTTCTTTTTAAGGTCGTGAACAACATGTTTGTTATGGACTATTTCATGCCTGACATAAATAGGTGATCCCCATTTTTTTAACGCTAGCTCTACCATCTCTATAGCTCTGTCAACACCAGCACAGAAACCCCTTGGATTAGCCAAATGTATCGTCTTTACAGCTGTGGTTTTAAGCGCATTCGTCATGGGTAAAGCGTATACTTTTTTTTATAAAAACACTATCTTTTTAAAAAGCGAGAGAAAATGAATAATTATATTGTTGTGTTGGGGTCTAATTTATCAAGTAAATTTGGCAATAGTGCTGAAACACTTAAAAAATGTGTGGATGAAATAAGATCTAACCCGAGTATAGAGTCTTTATTAGAGAGCAAATGGTATATTTCTGCGAGCTTTCTGAATAAGAGAGATCCTAGATATGTCAATGTTGGGATCAGGTTTAGCACAAAACTTAAACCAAAAAAGTTATTGAATTTTACTTCTGGTTTAGAGAATAAATATGGGAGAAAGCGCCAAGAGAGGTGGGGACCTAGGACCTGCGATATCGATATTTTACTATGCGATCAACAAATTTTACCCAGCAAGTTGTATTTTAACGAATGGCTGAATTTGAACTTATCAGACCAAATAAGGCTAGTGCCAAATGAATTAATTTTACCTCACCCAAGACTGCAAGAAAGGACATTTTTTTTAAAGCCCTTAGATGATCTTCAGCCTGATTGGATACATCCATTTTTAAAGGTTAAAGCAAAGGAAATGCTTGACAGTCTTCCACCCTATGAACTACAGAGTATACAAGAATTAAAACTCTAAGAACTAAAAAGGAATTCTTATGGCACGCGTTACTGTAGAAGATTGTATAGATAAGGTTTCAAACAGATTTGAACTAGTTTTACTTGCTGCGCATAGAGCAAGAATGATTTCTGGAGGGATTGAACCCAGCCTGGATCGAGATAATGATAAAAACCCAGTTCTTGCACTTAGAGAAATAGCGGTAGAAACGGTTACTTTCGATGAGTTAATGGAGTCTACTATTGAGAGTCACCAACGGCAAATAGAGGTCGATGAGCCAGATGACGAGGATTTGTCTCTACTTACTCGGGAAGGTCAAAGGGGTAAAGACGAAAATGCTGATGATACAGCGAATGAAGATTTGCTAAGAGCTCTTATGGATGCTCAAACATCAGAGGACAAATAGAGTATTTATTTACCTTAACAATAGGTGAACGACTTGTTATCTGCTGATGATCTTATTGATGCCATAAAGGAATATAATCCAAGCACAAACGTCGATTTAATTGAAAAAGCGTATCTCTTTGGGCTAAATGCTCATGCGGGGCAAGTGAGAAAGTCTGGCGAGCCCTTTTTTTCACACCCAGTTCAAGTGGCTAAAATACTTTCCGAGCTAAAACTAGATGACGCTTCGATTATCACAGCTCTATTGCACGATACTATAGAGGACACAGATAAGTCTTTTAGAGATGTATCTGATTTATTTGGAAGCGAAATCGCTAATCTTGTCGACGGTGTGACTAAGCTTTCAAACCTCGAAGTTGCTTCACTGGAAAGAAAGCAAGCTGAGAACTTTAGAAAATTGATTGTTGCTATAAGCAAAGATCTAAGAGTTCTTTTAGTTAAGCTTGCAGACAGATTACATAATATGAGAACCATAAGAGCAGTGAACAATGATAGGCAATTAGTAAAGGCTAACGAGACTATGGATATATATGCTCCATTAGCCGGTAGAATGGGAATTCAGTCAATTAGAGACGAGTTAGAGGACCTAAGTTTCCGAATATTGAATCCAGAGGGAAGGAATTCAATAATCAGACGATTTCTTAAGCTTAAAAAAGAAAGCGATGACCTTATTCCAAAAATCATAAATGATATTGAAAATCAACTGGCTTCAGTTGGTGTCAAAGCGATAGTTTCAGGCCGAGAAAAAAAACCTTATTCCATTTGGCGGAAAATTCAGGATAAGCAACAAGCTTTTTATAAACTATCCGACATTTTTGGATTTAGAATAATTACAATTAATGAAAATGATGTTTATACCGCATTGGGTGCGGTACATAGCCGTTGGTCCGCTGTGCCGGGCCGATTTAAAGATTATATCAGCCAACCCAAATCCAATGGTTACCGATCCATACACACTACTGTTTCAGGTCGAGATGGGAAAAGGGTTGAGGTCCAAATTAGAACTAAAGAGATGCATGATGTAGCTGAAACTGGCGTTGCTGCACATTGGTCTTATAGAAACGGTGAGAGATTTGAGAACCCATTTGCCGTTGATCCTTCAGGCTGGTTTAGAAGAATATCTGAAGAATTTATTTGGGTCGAAAATTCTGATGATTTTATAGAACAAATGAAATTAGAAATGTTTCAAGACAAGGTATTTTGCTTTACTCCGAAAGGAGAAGTGGTCAAGTTGCCCAGAGGTGCAACCCCTCTAGATTTTGCATATACTATCCATACCTCCATAGGAGATAATTGTGTAGGCTCGGAGGTAGATGGGATAAAAGTTCCATTGTGGACAAGGTTAAGGAACGGGCAGTCGGTCAAAATCGTTACTGCAAGTGGTCAAAAGCCCAGTGCAAGTTGGGAGGAAATGGTTGTAACCGGCCGTGCTAAAGCTGCAATAAGAAAAAGTATAAGAGAAGAAAGAAGAGGTGAAAATATCAAACTAGGAAAGGAAATTGCGAGAGTATCTTTAGAAAGGATAGGAAAAAAACTCACAGATAATGCAATTAAGATTGCTGCTGAAAAATTTGGATTAAAGGATGAGGATAGTGTTTTGGCAGCATTGGGCTCAGTCCAATTTACCGGTTTCGATTTAGTTAATAGCCTTTACCCAGAACTAATAAACGCAAAAAGCGCACCTCTTCCACCTGATCAAGATTCAATTAACTTTATCGGTTTGTCGCCTGATAGTAATGGAAGTCCAGCACCCTGTTGTCTTCCTATCCCAGGAGATCCAATAGTGGGAATTGCTCAAAAAAAGAGAGGAGTAGTAGTGCATGCTATTGACTGTGCATTATTAGCTGCCTTTGAGTCCAAACCTAATCTTTGGTTAGAGGTGAGGTGGCCTTCAGGTTCAAATAAGCCCGTTCACTCAACTAGTATTGAAGTAACTATGGTTAATAGTGTGGGTGTTTTGGGAAGAATCTGTACTTTGATTGGTGAACAGGGTGCTAATATTTCTGATTTAACCTTTGTAATGAGGAAACCTGATTTTTACAAAACAGTATTCGAACTAACTGTTAGAGACTTAAAGCATTTACATAACATAATTACATCTATACAGGTGGACATGGATGTCTCGGAGGCGTCTAGATATAGAACGAACAATATCAATGTTAAATAAATAAAAAAAAGAGATTCGAATTGTTTAAAAGAAGAGAAAGAAGATCGATTTTTAGGTTTTTTTATGAAGTAATTTTTTCCCTAAAAGGGATTTCGAGAGCAATAGAATATGTTGGGATAAGATTAAAGAGAATACCTGACACACCCCACAAAATATCTTTGGGTATGAGTTGTGGAATATTTGCATCCTTTACACCGCTTTTTGGCCTACATTTTCTTATCGCTGGATTATTAAGTTATTTGTTGCGAGCGAACGTTTTAGCCTCCTTAATAGGAACTTTCTTTGGAAATCCAATAACCTTTCCAATAATCACCGTATTTAATCTACAGTTTGGAGAGTGGATTTTAGGTAGTAGTGAATATTCGAGTGATGATGGTGGTAAGATTTTTGAAGGTTTTTTAGACTTTATTTTTCTTATATACAAAAGCTTTTTTACTGAGGGATCAATAGGGGATAATAATGTGCCAAGAATGGATGAATTCTTGAACGGGGTTTTTATCCCATATTCATTGGGTGGATTAATTTTAGGAATTTTTATAGCAGTCGTATCTTATTTCTTGCTAAGACCCTTGGTTGCAACATATCAAAAAAAGAGGAGTGCTCTCAAGGCAAAAAGGTTTAAGAAAAAACTGATGAGGAAAAGATATGGGACTAAATGAAATTAGACTAGGTGTAAATATTGACCATGTTGCTACTGTAAGGAATGCTAGGGGTACAACCTACCCTGACCCACTTATGGCGGCAAAAATTGTAAAACAAGCGGGAGGAGATGGGATTACAGCACATTTGAGAGAAGATCGAAGGCATATAATTGATCAAGACATAAGTCGGCTTAAAAAACAAAATATTCTACCCCTGAACCTTGAAATGGCTGCTACTGATGAGATGCAAAAAATTGCTTTGGATGTATTACCAAATGCTGTTTGTCTGGTTCCTGAAAAGAGAGAAGAACGAACAACTGAGGGTGGTTTAAATGTTTGTAAAAAAATTTCCAGTTTGAGGTCCTTTATTGAGCCTATCAAACAAAAAGACATTAGAGTCTCTTTATTTATCGAACCAAGTGAGAAACAAATTGATGCTGCAAAAAGTATTGGTGCCGACATTATTGAACTCCACACTGGGTACTTTTGTGACCTTTATGAAAATAACGATAAAAACTATATTGAAGTTATCAAAACAATAGAAAAAGCGGCGAAATATGCCTTCAAATTAGGATTGGAAGTTCATGCAGGGCATGGACTTACAACTAGGTCCGTTGGCTATATTAGTAAAATTCGCGAAATAAAAGAACTTAATATAGGGCATGCAATAATAAGTGATAGCATTTTTATGGGACTTGGGGGTGCTATTGAGATAATGAAGCAAAAAATAAAAGAAGCTAGATTATATAGGTCAAAAGAGTGATTTTAGGTATTGGTACCGATCTTGTAAATATTGAGAGGATTAGAAAAGTTCTCGATCGCTTTGGAGATCGCTTTGAGAAACGGGTTTTTTCTGAGATCGAAATCCAAAGGTCGAGAAGAAAATATGATCCTTCATCTTCCTATGCAAAAAGATGGGCAGCTAAAGAAGCCTGTTCTAAGGCCCTAGGGATAGGCTTGAGAATGGGTATATCATGGAAAGAGATGCATATAGTAAATCTTGGGTCTGGGAAACCAGAACTCATAATTGAAGGAAAAGCTAAAGACTTTCTCAAACATATGACCCCAATTGGTTATAGCTCAAAAATAAACGTCAGTTTGACGGATGATTACCCATGGGCAAAGGCCATCGTGATTATTGAAGGAATTTCTTAGATCAATATCTGTAGAATTGCACTGAACAACTAAATTGGATATAAAAAGCTATGCAGGGAAAAAATGTAAGAAATAAAAAAGGTCCAATTTATGAGCTAATAAGTACTTTGATAATTGCACTTCTTCTAGCTGGTACCATTCGAACAATATTTTTTCAGCCATTTTGGATTCCAACTGGCTCGATGAAGCCCAATCTACTCGTCGGCGATTTTTTATTCGTTAACAAGTTTTCATATGGTTTTTCGCGTTATTCTTGTCCATTTTCCATCTGTCCAATAAGTGATAGAATATTTTTCTCTGAACCCAAAAGAGGGGATGTTGTCGTGTTTAGGCACCCGAAAAGTGGTAAGGACTACATAAAAAGAATCATCGGTCTCCCGGGAGATAAAGTTAGGTTAATAAAAGGCAAATTGTTCATAAATGAGTCTATGTTAATTAGAGAGGAATTGTCTAACTTTGTAGAAAAAAAGATAGAGCAAGGGTCAATGAAGACAGTTCCACAATGTGTGAATGAACCCGTTCCCTTTGGAAACGAGAATTGCTTTAAGTACCAAAGCCTAGAGAAACTGGATAATGGTAAGAGCTATAAAATCTTAGACTTGGGACAAAATATCGGAGATGATACTCAAGATTTTATAATTGGAGATGATGAATACTTTTTTCTTGGAGATAATAGAGATAACTCCTTGGATAGCAGATTTGATAGACAATTTGGTGGGGTAGGTTTGGTTTCTAAAAAATATCTCATTGGTAAAGCATCTCTGATCTTATTCTCTTCTAGAGGTAGCTCTATATTTTACTTTTGGACGTGGAGAAAAGATCGCTTCTTTAAGGTCATTAGGTGAAAATCAATCATCATCAAAAAGAAATTTGTAGACTATTAAACTATCAGTTTAAAAATAATAGACTTTTGGAGGAAGCACTCACCCACTCTTCTGTCGGAAAATCTAGTAAAGCTAACAACGAGAGGTTGGAGTTCTTAGGAGATAGGGTTCTCGGATTGATCATAGCAGAAGAGTTACTGAGGCTAAACCCTAATTCTACTGAAGGCCAAATTGCAACTTACTACAACTATCTCGTTAAGAAGGAAACCTGTGCTCTAATTGCAAAAGAAATTGGATTAGAAAATTTATTGACTTTAGGTAAATCAGTAAAGAGCACTAGCAATCGTCAAAAAGACAAGATATTAGGAAATGCAGTGGAAGCCTTGATTGCCGCTATTTTCTTAGACTCGAGCTTTAAGACCTCTAAAGAGATAGTTCTTAAGGTTTGGAGAAAGCAGATCGATATTGTTAGAGATATAGAGGCACATGCAAAAACCGCATTACAGGAATTATTACAATCTGAGGGGCAAGAACCACCAATATATAGACAAATATCTAGAACTGGACCAGATCATGACCCTGATTTTTGTGTTGAAGTCCTGTTGAAGTCAGGCTTAAAGGCCGTTGGTAATGGCTCGACCAAAAGAATGGCAGAAACAAAAGCAGCTGAATTAATTTTAAAAAAGATTAGCAATATTAATGAGTGATCCTCAAAAAAAGCTACTGAAAGCACTAATTGTTGGAAAACCTAATGTTGGAAAAAGTACTTTGGTGAACTCTCTAGTTGGAGAAAAAGTCTCTATTGTGTCAAGGAAAGCGCAGACTACCCAGAGGAACACCACTGGAGTTATCACAAAAGATAATAGCCAACTGATATTTTTTGATACTCCTGGATTGAATAAGATAGAAAAAAATATTCGAATTTCCGAAACTTTCAAAACGGTTGCCGAAAATGTGGATTTGCTAATTTACATGGTTGATAACACAAAAAGAAGCCAATCTATAGATGCTCAGTTTAGAAGCTGGCTCAATAACAGTGAGAATAAATTTAGAAAAAAGATTCTAATAATCAATAAGATTGACTGCATTGAGAAGGTAAATCTTTTTGAGATTACAAAGAAAATAAATGGTGTTATCAATTTTGATGAAACGTTCTTTATTTCTCTAAGTAAAAAGTCGGGTATGGAAAGATTTTTGAACTGGGTAGAAAAACAGGCATATTCTCACGAATGGCTGTTCCAGCAGGCATATAAAAGTAATATTAGTAAAAAGAATTTCCTATCGGAACTTACACGAGAGAAGGTCTTTGAGTTTATTCATGAAGAAATACCATATAATTTGGAAATAAAGACCGATTATATTGAACGTGGTTCTAAGAATTCGCTGAAAGTATACCAAACTATTTGGCTTAATAAAAAAAGCTATAAGCCGATAATCTTAGGGAAAGAAGGTAAGTCAATAAAAATGATATCTGTGCAAGCAAGAGTAGACATGCAGAAATTTTTAAAAAGTAAGGTACACCTTTTTATTCGACTGAAGATGAAAAAATCAGGTTAAGAGTTGAATGAATTTAAAAGCCAAGATGATTGTGGACACAATTCGATGGAGTCTGGAACGAAAGGGAATTCCGGTCTATATTGAGCATAAAGGTGATAGTGACGCTGGTGCAATTTTTGTGAAACACGACAAAGGAAAGGGCCTATATGATGTCTATCATAGGGTTAATGACTATAACGAGGGAAAAAAAATTAAATTTCTTAGCACTCTTACAGAATCAAGTATAGAAGGGTTTTTCAAGTTGCAAATCGAGACTGACGCTGACCTATGGCTTATTGAGGTGGTATCAAAAGATTTTGACTTACATGACCTTTTTCTGAAGCAAGGTTTGTAACAAGTGCGATGGCAGGGTGAAGGACTTCTTTTAGACGCGAGGAGGTATGGTGAGACTTCAGCTCTAATAAATGTATTTGCGATTTCTTTGGGTCGAAGGGTAGGTTTAGTAAGAGGAGCATTTAGCAAAAAGAATAAATCTGTTATTCAGCCTGGAAATCAACTATTTTTAACTTGGAACTCAAGAATTGAAGAAAGCCTCGGTACTTTTCAGGTCGAATTGATAAAATCTAGATACCATACAATTAGCGAGGATCGAATTGGTTTGGAACTTTTTAATTTGATTTGTGTTCTTTGCTCTACATTTTTACCAGAAAGAATCGATTTTGATGATCTATATCATCAAACAATTATGTGTATTGAAGGCAAACACAGCATCGAAGAAAAGTTAAGAAGGTATGTAGAATGGGAGTTGCAATTATTAACAAGTCTTGGCTTTGGGCTTGATTTAGCTAAGTGTGTAGTGAGTGGTTCAAAAAAAGACTTAAAGTTCGTATCCCCAAAGAGTGGTTGTGCTGTTTCAAGTAAATCAAGTATTGGATGGGAAAATAAATTGCTAATGCTTCCTGATTTTTTAGGAGACAGGAAGTCGCCAAAAATTTTAACTGTAGCTGATTTAGAAAATGGTTTTAAACTTACAGAATATTTTATTAAGAAGAATCTAAATCCAGTGAAAAAATTCCGAAAAGACCATTTTTTCAAATTAAGAAATAGGGTGTTGTTGATCAATAAGCCTTAACTTAAGATGCGTTTTGCTATAACTTGGGCTTGAATTTCTGCAGCACCCTCAAAAATGTTGAGTATTCGTGCATCGCAAAGCACGCGGCTTATTTTATATTCGAGGGCAAAGCCATTTCCTCCATGGATTTGCAAGGAATTGTCAGCAGCTGTCCAAGCAACCCTAGCCGCCAACAATTTCGCCATTCCTGCTTCCAAATCACATCTTTTTCCATCATCTTTAGCTCTTGCTGAGAAATAAGTAAGTTGCTTAGCTATCATTATTTCGACAGCCATATTTACTAATTTATCCCTGACCCGTGGAAATTTAATTATTTTTTGTCCAAATTGAGTTCTTTCCTCAGCATACTTGAAGCCCAAGTCAAATGCATTTTTAGCAACACCGATTGCTCTCGCTGCCGTTTGAATACGAGCGCTTTCGAATGTTTCCATCAATTGTGTAAACCCTTTTCCTTCCTCTTCTCCAAGTAAATTCTTTTTATCGACCCTAAAATCATCAAAACTTATCTCATACTCTTTCATTCCTCTGTAACCTAGAACTTCGATCTCTCCACCCTTTATACCCTGATCGGGAAAATCATCATTATCTTCTCCGGGTGATTTTGGTGCCAGAAACATTGACAAGCCTTTATAGCCACCTTTGTTCCTGTCTGAGCGAGCTAATAAAGTCATCAAGTTGGCTCTAGATGCATGCGTTATCCACGTTTTGTTTCCTGTAATACTATATTCTTCCCCATCCAAAGTAGCACGTGTCTGTAGATTACCTAGATCTGATCCAGTATTTGGTTCTGTGAAAACTGCTGTTGGCATAATTTCACCTGATGATATTTTTGGTAACCAATGCTCTTTCTGTTTTATAGAACCACCGCAAAGGATCAATTCAGATGCGATATCGGTCCTAGTAGCTAGGCTCCCAACGCCGATGTAACCTCTTGAAAGTTCCTCAGAAACAACACACATTGTAATTTTGTCAAGACCGGTACCTCCAAACTCTTCTGGAATGGTTAACCCAAATACACCCAAGTCAGCGAGTTCTTCAATTATACTTAAAGGTATAAGCTCATCTTTAAGATGCCACTCATGTGCGAACGGTTCTATCTTGTCTTTAGCAAATTTATAAAATTCCTGTCTGATCATTGTTTGATCTTCATTTAAACCATCGTTACCAATAAAGGAGGTGCCTTCATTTCTAATAATAAGTTCAATTAATTGTGATCTAAGATTATCAACATCAACTTCATCTCTAAAGAATAAAACATCTTCACAATCTAATTCCCCAAGCGCCACTTTTTT
>CACBAM010000012.1 GCA_902537215.1 uncultured Alphaproteobacteria bacterium | reverse complement strand
TGGTGGGATAGAGAGCTTGATAATATGATGGAGCGAACAAGTAGCCGACCTCTTCCTAATGAAAAAATAAGTTCCGATGACGCATTCGTCTTTGGTTTAAGTCTTTCAATATTTTCTGTTATGTTTTTAGGATTGGTGTCTAATTGGTTAGCTGCTTTTCTTTTAGCATTAACAATATTTTTCTATCTTGTAATTTATTCGATGTTTTTAAAAAAAGCTACGCCTCAAAACATTGTGATTGGAGGAGCTGCTGGAGCGATGCCCCCTTTGATAGGATGGGTAGCAACTACAGGAACAGTCTCTATTGAACCCCTTTTATTGTTTTTGTTTATATTTCTTTGGACACCCCCGCACTTTTGGTCACTAGCAATAATTACTAAAGATGACTACGCTAAAGCTCGTATTCCTATGTTCCCAGTTTTATATGGGGTGGAAAAGACTAGAAGATCAATACTTCATTATACGGTTATTTTAATAATTTCCTCACAAGTCATCTCTTTCTCACAGATTGGTGGCCTTGTGTTTTTTTTGTTAAGTAACGTTTTAAACGCATTGTTGCTGCTTTCTGCTGTAAATCTTGTTAGGTTTAATGAAATTGATGGATATGAGAGAGAAAGACGATTTTTTAAGTTCACAATCCTATATCTGTTTTTATATTTTGGCTTTTTAGTGATAAGTAGAGCTTTTGAAACTTTGGACTATGAAATGTCGTTAGCTTGGCCAGTTCTACTCTAAAAGATTTGGTGTGAGAAGAGAATTGAAACAATCAGAATTAAATAAGGGCACCGGCAACACCAAAATAGGAATACTTCTGTTTGTAGTTGTGGCACTTATCTTCTCTATAACCATTGTTAAACTAAAGCAAGGTTCGCTAATGCAGGGGTACGACCATATCATTAGACAAAATATGTTAGAAAAAGATGATAAATAATTCTGAAAGACCAAAACGTACACCAATATATTTGATTGGACTTGTATGCATAATGCTCTCCGCATCGTTCGCAGCGGTACCTTTTTATGATTGGTTTTGCAAGGTTACAGGCTACGGTGGTACACCCGAAACTTATTCCGATTCGTTCGATGGCCCTATTTTAAATAAAACAATCAAAGTTCGATTTGATGCATCAAAGGCTAAAGATATGAGGTGGAACTTCATACCAATGCAAAATGAAGTGGAGGTCAAAATTGGAGAAACAGCACTTGTTTTTTATGAAGCACACAATCCAACTAGTGAAACTATATCTGGCCAAGCTAGCTTCAACGTTTTTCCATTTTCAGCGGGAAACTATTTCAGTAAAATCGATTGCTTTTGTTTTGTCGAGCAAACTTTGCAGCCAGGAGAGCGAGTTAAGATGCCGGTAACATTCTACATTGATCCAGAAATTGATGAAAATATTGAAACTAGGAATATAAAATCGCTGACATTGTCATATACTTTTTATAAACTAGAAGAAGAGACCAAATCATAAAATTTTAAGTGTGAGAGGGAAAAAATGGCACATGAAAAAAATCACGATTACCATATTCTTAATCCGAGTTTGTGGCCGTTTTTAAGTGCTCTTGGGGCGTTTATACTTCTCTTTGGAAGTGTGCTGTTCATGCATGGAGGTAGTGTTTTTATCGCAGCGTTAGGTCTTCTAGTGGTTTTGTACTGTATGTTCGCCTGGTGGTCAGATGTAGTTTTTGAAAGTAAGGACGGTGACCATACACCAGTTGTTCAGATAGGTTTGAGATATGGTGTGATCATGTTTATTACATCCGAAGTAATGTTCTTTCTCGCTTGGTTCTGGACTTTTTTTAAACATGCCCTTTACCCTATGGAGGCCGTGGGTGGTGTTTGGCCACCGACAGGAATTGAGACCTTTGATCCTTGGCACCTTCCTTTAATAAACACCTTAATTCTACTTTGCTCAGGTGCAGCAGCAACATGGGCTCACCACGCAATTGCGCATGAAAATGATAGGAAGGGTTTAGAAAATGGCTTAATTCTGGCAATTGGGCTAGGCGCTCTTTTCACGGTATTTCAAATATATGAGTATACGCATGCTTCGTTCTCCTTTTCAGGAAACATCTATGGAGCTAGCTTCTTCATGGCCACTGGATTTCATGGATTTCATGTTCTTATTGGGACTATTTTCTTGCTTGTTTGTTTGATAAGAGCAAAAAAGGGCCATTTCTCGCCTGAAAAGCATATCGGTTTTGAAGCTGCAGCCTGGTATTGGCATTTCGTTGACGTTGTTTGGTTATTCCTCTTTGCTGCTATTTACATATGGGGCGCTTAAGCGATCTCAAAATTTGTTTCTAAATGAACAGAAAGTGGCTTTTTGTTGTTTCTATAGCGGTACCTGGGCTACTGCTTTTGTTGTCGTTAGGCGTTTGGCAAATGAAACGACTGGCTTGGAAGGAAGCGCTTTTAGAAAATATTAGTTATAATTTGAGTAGTGAACCCACAATATTACCAACAGAGTTGAAAAAATCAGAACATAACTATAAAATGGTAAAGGTTGAAGGCTTTTTAGAGCCAAGAGCCATTTTTATTCTCACGCCAGTCAAAGGATCTGGAGCAGGCTTTAGGGTTATTTCCCCCTTGAAATTACAGAATGGTAGCAAAATTCTAATAGATAGAGGAGTTATAAAGGAACAAGATACGGACCGTTTTGAAACTCTCGGACAACAGAATTCAGTAATAGGGTATCTATTTTGGCCGAACGAGACAGATTATTTCACTCCGGATCCAAACCTTAAGCGTAATATTTGGTTTTCTCGAGATCTAGAAAAAATGGCGAGCTTTCTTGAGACTCAACAAATATTGGTGGTTGCGACAGAAAATAGACTCGACCCAAGTTTAAAGATGCAAGATCCGACTAGAGATATACCAAACAATCACCTTCAATATGCAATTACCTGGTTCATGATGTCTATTTTATGGTTTGGTATGAGTGCGTACTTCGTATATAAAATGATAAAAAAAAAGAAAATTGAGTAATGCTGTACCATTCGACCAGGGGACTAGATAATTCCAAAAACTTTAGTGAAGTCTTGCATGCGGGATTAGCTGGGGATGGTGGTCTATTTGTTCCAAAGTTCATTCCACAGTTAAATCGGGAAGTTTTAAATCAATGGAGACATCTTAGTTATGAAGAGCTTGCTTTAGAGATAATATCATTATTTTCAGGCGATTGCTTTAGTAGGTCAGAGCTTTCTGAGATTGTGATTGAGTCTTACTCGCGGTTTCATCATGAGCTCAAAAGTCCCTTGATTAAATTAGAAGACAATCATTTTTTTCTTGAGTTATTCCATGGACCTACATTAGCATTTAAAGACTTTGCTATGCAGGTAATAGCAAGAATGTTTGCAAAGACCCTGCAGAGGAGAGATCTGAATATAAATATTATAACAGCAACTTCAGGCGACACGGGATCAGCTGCTGTTGAAGCGTTCAAGGGTATATCAAACGTTAATTTGTACGTACTTTATCCTCATGAAAGAATTTCACAAACACAAAGAAAGCAAATGACTACTTCAAATGCTAAGAATGTAAAAGTATTTGCTGTGCAAGGAACTTTTGACGATTGTCAATTGATAGTGAAGGAATTATTTGCAGATAAAGCGCTTGTAAGCGATGTTAATCTATCTGGTGTAAACTCAATTAATTGGGCGCGGATCCTGGTTCAAATTATATACTATTTTTCTGCTTTTTATCAGTTGAAAGACTTTTCCGCAGGAAAATTAAGCTTTAGTGTTCCTACCGGTAATTTTGGAGATGCTTATGCTGGGTATATTTCAAAAAGGATGGGTTTACCAATAAATAAGATTATTGTAGCAACAAATAAAAATGATATCTTGGATCGAGTTTTTAAGACTGGCGTTTATAAAAGTGATAGTGTGAGCAAAACATTATCCCCTTCTATGGATATACAAGTTGCTTCTAATTTTGAAAGACTACTATTTGATCTTTTGAATAAAGATACCAAAGAGGTTAGAAGCCTAATGAATAATCTATCTAATAAAGGTCACTTTAATCTCGAAAAAAAAATATTAACCAGGGTTTCAAAAGACTTTGATAGTGGAGCTGCGACAGATTCTGACACGATTGCAACAATAAATCACTTTTATAAGCAGAGAGAAATAGTTTTGTGTCCTCATAGTGCTATTGGCGTGCGTGTAGCAAAAGACTTTATCGAGACAGGAGAAACAGTTATTTCACTTGGAACTGCGCATCCAGCGAAATTTAAAGAAACTGTAGATAGAGCATTAGAGGTGAGTATACCAATTCCCCCAGCGCTAGAAGCTATAATGGAAAAGCAAGAGAGTGTAAGAGTGATACCTCCAAATAAACACAAAGTGGCAGAAGAAATTAGAAAAAGTTTTTTAGAATAGAATTGAGCGTTAAGGAAGTTAGATCTTAGGAATGATTTTTGGTAAACCCGAAATTAAATTGAAATCGACAAAGTTAGAACTAAGAGAGCCTCAATATCGCGATTTTGACCAGTGGCGTAATCTGAGAGAGAATAGTAAAGCATTTTTAGAGTTATGGGAGCCAAAAAGAGGTAATGATTTTTTCAAGCGTAATGCTTTTAACAGTAGAGTTAGGTGGGCAAAAAAAAGTTCTAAAGCAGGCCAAGCTTACCAATTTTTCATTTTCGATAAAACTCAAAATCTGCTAGGGTCAATCACTATTGAAAACATTAGGAAGGGACCCTCTAATGCAGGCACCTTGGGTTATTGGCTAGGTAAGGAGCACACGGGTAAGGGTTTTATGAGAGAAGCGGTTTTGACTATAATCGACTTTTCTTTTAATAAAATAAATATTTCAAGATTGGAGGCAGCTACCCTGCCAGAAAATAGATCTTCTAGAGGGCTTTTGGAAAGAGTGGGTTTTAAATATGAAGGAGTGGGGCAAAGCTATTTGCAAATAAATGGTCGTTGGAGAAATCATGTTTTATATGGCTTGTTAAGAAGCGACAGAAGAGGCCGAGTGAAGGAGAGCTAAAATAATAGAGAAAGAAGAAGATTACTTTGAGTTCATAAGAAATATTAGAAACATACTTCCAGATAATACTATTACTGATATTTCTTCCTCCTATCTATCAGAACCTCGAGGTTTATATAAAAACCAATCTCGCTATGTGATTAAGCCTAGATCGACTAAAGAGGTTTCTGAGTGTTTGAAACTTGCTACAAAATATAAAGTTGGAGTTGTGCCCTGGAGTGGTGGCACTGGACTGGTAGGAGGCCAAATCGCGCCAGATAAATATAGCGTGACTTTATCTTTGGAAAGGATGAATAATATTAAAAACTTTTCTTCTATTAATCAATCTGTAGAGGTTGAAGCTGGTGTAATTTTGGAAACGATTCATGAATTTGTAGACCAAAGAAATTTTTTATATCCTTTATCAATGGCATCAAAGGGGACATGTTGTATAGGTGGAAATTTAGCAACAAATGCGGGCGGAATTGGGGTATTAAAATATGGAAATGCAAGAGATCTTTGTTTAGGACTTGAGGTTGTATTGGCTGATGGCTCTATCATTAATGATATAAAGACAGTCAAAAAAGATAACACAGGATACGACCTAAAAAACCTGTTTATTGGTTCTGAAGGATCTTTAGGTATAATCACAAGAGCTGTTTTAAGGCTTTATCCTACTCCACAAAATAAAATTGTGGCATTTTTCGGAGTGCAAAATTTTAATGCAGCATTAAAAAGCTATTTAGAAATATCAAAAAGTTTTGGCCAGTATTTGCAGGCTTTTGAGTTAATTAGTGATGTAGGTTTACGGTTTCTTGAAGAAACGAAGATGGTTCAATCAACCATCCAAAGAAGTAAATCAGAATGGCATGTGTTGATAGAATTTGGATACAATAACAGTTCAGTAGAGCAAGATATATATGAAGCTTTGAATGAGCTTTGTAATAAGAATGTTATTTCGCATGTAGTTCTTGGTGATACAGAGACTAAAGCAAGAAAGTTGTGGAAAATGAGAGAAGACATACCTGAGGCTAATAGAAAAATTGGGGCAATTACATCACATGATATTGCTTTGCCACTGGAAAATATGGAAAGTTTTATAAATAAAAGCCTTCTTGAGATAAAAGAAATAAATAAATTTCTAAGAGTAAATTGTTTTGGCCATATGGGAGATGGAAACTTACACTTTAATGTATTTCCTCCTCAGGAAGAAAAAAATTCCAGTTATACAAGAATAAAATCCAAATTGACTAATGTTATAAACAGTAATTGCAAAAGCTTAGGAGGCTCATTTAGTGCAGAGCATGGAGTTGGTCGATTAAAGGTTAAAGACTTAAAGCAGTATTGTGACCCTGGAAAATTTGATGTAATGCGTCAGATCAAGAAAGCCATCGATCCTTTCACTATTCTAAATCCTGGAGTAATTTTAAGGCAAGATAATCAAGATATATAAATTAAAGATTAATGAAAAGCAGTCATAATAATCTAAGATTATTACTAGAGGCCAAGAATGACCATATTGAGGTTGAAAGGTTATTGGATCTAGTATTTACGCCTAGAAGAAAACTACTAAGCTCATATCAACTGAGAAATTCAGATAACAAAGTCAAAAATCTTTCCTATGTGATAAAAGATTATTCAAAGAAAGTCGTTGGCTCCATCAGGTTCTGGAATATAAAAGTAGATAATCATAGTAGCAGAGGTCTTCTTCTTGGCCCTCTTGCAGTCCATCCAATATACCAAAGTGAAGGTTTAGGCGAAAAACTAGTTTCAAACAGTATGGAAAAAGCATACTCCGAAAACTGGAATTGGATTGTGCTAGTTGGAGATCTAGGCTACTACTCAAAATTTGGGTTTAGTAAACATCCAACTCGTGGAGTATCCATTGGTAGTGGCTTTGATAATTCAAGGCTATTAGGCTTAGACATAAACGGTGAGTTTCTAAAAACAGCTGTCGGTAGTTTGATTAAAGCAGACTAGGGTTTCAGAATATTGAACTAGAGATTTTGTAGACCGAAGGCATCATGAAGACTCCTTACAGCTAGCTCCAGATACTTTCTTTCAATTAAAACTGAAAGCTTTATTTCTGAGGTTGAAATAACATTGATATTAATGTTTTCTTGTGACAATGTTTCAAACATTTTCTGTGCTACACCTGCATGTGTTTTCATTCCTATTCCAATAATAGAAACCTTGGCAAGATTCTTGTTTTCTATTAAGCGTTCATAAGAGATAAAATTTTCTTCCTTGGCTTTCGATATAGCTTTTTTCGCCATATCTAACTCATTTTCAGGACAAGAAAAAGTAATGTTCGTTAATCCTGTTTCAGTGTTACTCTGAACTATCATATCAATATTTACACCGGAGCTTGCCAACGGTCCAAAAATCTTTGCTGCTACCCCGGGCTTGTCTTCTATGTTTGTTAGCGTTAATTGGGACTCATTTTTCTGGAAAGCTATTCCAGATACGATATTTTTCTCCATAATTTCCTCTTCATCACAGACGAGTGTTCCCTCTTCTTTTAAAAAACTATTTAAGACTCTTATAGGTACTTTGTGGCGCATTGCAAGTTCCACTGCCCGTGTCTGCAGCACATTGGCTCCGAGCGAAGCCATTTCCAACATTTCTTCAAATGAAATTTTTTTTAGTTTCGACGCATTTCTTTTGATCCTTGGGTCTGTAGTGTAAATTCCTGATACGTCAGTATATATATCGCATCTTTCCGCATCTATTGCGGCAGCAATTGCTACAGCTGATGTATCAGAGCCACCACGCCCTAGTGTCGTTATTCTTCCAGCTTGCTCTATACCCTGAAACCCGGAAACTACTGCAACTTTAACACCTTTATTAAAACTATTCATAATTTGGGCCGTCTTGATTTCTTCAATTTTTGCATTCGAATGAAAGCTGTCTGTTCTAATCGGAAGCTGCCACCCACGCCAGCTTCTAGAAGAAATCTCTATACTATTTAAGGCAATAGCCAAAAGAGAGGAGGATACATCCTCACCGGTAGATATTAAAGAGTCATACTCAGGATCAACCAAGTTTTCAACTCCAACCTGTTTTGCTAGATCAATTAGTTTATTAGTCTCTTTTGACATTGCAGATACTACGGCAACTACGTTCCATCCATCCTTTATTTCATCAGAAATAATATCTCTAACAGCCCTTATTCTATCTATGTCCGCGACAGAGGTTCCGCCAAATTTCATGGTTAATATTTTCATTGTAGATTTTAATTTACTTTATCATCACTCCACGGCAACGGAATGAAAGGAATTCCTTCATCTGCTAGATCTTTAGCTTCGTCCATAGTGGTCTTTCCAAATATTGGCTTTTCTTCTTTCTCTCCATAGTGCATGGCCCTTGCTTCTGTAGGAAAATTTTCTCCCACATCTATTGCAGTTGTCTTTATCTTTTTTTTCAAAGCTCTAATTTCTTTTTCAAGAGCGCTCTGCGCAGAAATTAATGTCTTGTTCTTTCGCTCGCTATCGGATGTTATTCTCGGTGCCATCAAAGACTTCTCAACTTCTTTTGAAGAGCATATAGCACACTCAAGGTGCCCTTTTTTTTTTAATTTTTCGAATGATTCAGAGTCCGAAAACCAACTATCGAACTGATGACCATTTTTACAATTAAGAGTGTATTTAATCATAAATTGTTCTATTTTTTGAAACACTAAGATGCCAACTATTGACTTTCTTTTCTGCTTCTCCTCTGGGTTATTGGTTGAAAAGCGATAGAAATATGAGTTTTACAATATGGTTTGCCTGGCTCAGATTCATGCCCACAAAACCAAAAAGTGTCTGTTGCTGGATCTCCTATTGGCCACTTGCAAGTTCTTTCAGTCAATTCTATAAGGGAGATTTTTTTTGATTTCATTTCCACTTTAAGGAGGTTTTTAATGGTTTCTTCGCTTAAATCGGAAACGACCTCGAGAGTATTTTCATGAGATGGCTTTGAGTTAGCTGAATGGCCAATAGATTTATCATCGTTGTTTATTTTCTCATTGTAATCTGTGCGTCCCTTTGGTTTCTGTGGTCTACCTCTTTTTCTTTGTTCCTGATTTACTTTTGGTGGGCGACCCCTTTTTACATTTTTAACTGCTTTGGTTGGATTAGCTCCACTTTTCGATATGTTTGTGTCTCTATTTGATAACCCCAATCTATGTACTTTTCCGATCACCGCATTTCTTGTTATGTTGCCTAGTTCTTTAGCGATTTCACTTGCGCTGTTTCCTTCAAGCCACATTTTTTTTAATATAGCTACACGTTCGTCATTCCAGGCCATCATTAGCTCCAAAAATTATGGTGTAAAATTTCACAAAAAGAACGTATACAATGGTTTTATGAATAAATAAAGGATTAGTTAGAATTAATTATGGGACAGAAATCGGAAAATATTGACCGTTTTTCAAATTTTTTGGGCTTATTTACACTTGTAGTGAGAGAACAGCGACGGTTTACTTCTATTTGGACCCAAACACTTCTAGCGCCCATCGTAACGAGTGCACTTTTTATATTAGTGTTCTCATTTGTTTTTTCTGATAGAAATGGGGGATCATTATCTAACAGCAATTATAGTTTGTTTCTTGCTCCCGGTATTCTTATGATGGTTACCATTCAAAATTCTTTTGCTAATACCTCTACCTCTATATTAGTTTCTAAAGTCAATGGGAACATTGTTGACACTTTAATGCCCTCGTTGTCTTCTTTTGAGCTGTCACTAGGTTTCATGATAGGTGGAGTTCTTAGAGGGCTATTCGTAGCAACAGGCGTTTTGGTTGTAATATTTCCATTTTTGAAACTGTTTCCAGTTAATTTGTTTACATTATATTTTTACATAACGATGGGAAGTATTACATTTTCTCTAATGGGTATATTAGTCGGAGTTTTTTGTAAAAAGTTTGACCAAATGAGCGCAGTTAATAATTTTTTTATTGCCCCCCTATCGTTTCTTTCAGGAACATTCTATTCCGTGAGTAATCTTCCGGGACCATTCGACGTAATCTCTTTCTTTAACCCTGTCTTTTGGCTTATGGATGGAGTAAGATTTGGAGCACTTGGTGAAGGAGAATCAAATATTTTCTTTGGGTGCCTTGGAATTATGTTCATTAACTTGATATTATTTTTAATTGTCTGGAAATGGTTTTCTGTTGGATATTTTTTAAAGGATTAACTTCTATTGAGCATAAAATTCAAAAAGAGAGATCTATGACTAAAATCGCAAATCGACCTTCGGAAACATCATTGATGAGTACCTACAGTAGATCTGATTTGGCATTTGTTAGAGGAGAAGGCGTATGGCTTTTTGATGAAGAAGGTAAAATGTTTTTAGATTTAGCTTCTGGCATAGCCGTAAATTCTTTAGGCCACAGCCACCCTAAGCTAGTAAAAGTACTAGCCGATCAAGGATCAAAACTCTGGCACACTTCAAATTTATATACAGTGCCAAATCAAGAGGATTTGGCAAGAGTACTAACAAAGAACACTTTTGCAGAAAAAGTTTTTTTTACAAATTCAGGAGCAGAAAGCGTTGAGTGTGCTATTAAGATTGCTAGGAGGTTTTCTTTTGCAAAGGGTCAATCGAATAGAAATAGGATAATCTCTTTTGAAGGATCTTTTCACGGAAGGACTACGGGTACGATATCAGCCGCTGGTAGCAGAAAATTATTGGAAGGCTTTGGCCCAAGGTTGCCCGGTTTTGACTTGATTAAAAAATTTTCTCTTGAAAGTGTTGAAAAAAAAATATCAAAAAGAACTTGTGCAATCCTTATTGAGCCAATACTCGGCGAGGGAGGAATAGTAACTCTTACCTGTTCTTTTTTAAAAGGACTTAAAGACCTTTGTGAAAAATATAACCTACTGCTTATTTTTGATGAGGTTCAGTCCGGTATTGGCAGATCTGGTCATTTTTTAGCCCATGAGAGCTGTGAGGTGATTCCTGATATTGTGGCCCTTGCAAAAGGCTTGGGAAACGGCTTTCCTATAGGTGCTTGTTTAGCAACTAAAAGAGTTGCAGATTGTATGGTGCCTGGCACACATGGCTCAACTTACGGGGGTAATCCTTTAGGTTGTGCTGTTGCGTTAGAGACAACAAAACATATTTTAAAACCACGCTTTCTATCTGAAATTCGTAAAAAAGGTCATTTTTTTAAAGAAAAATTAAATAATTTAACAGATATTTTTCCCGATCAAATTTTAGAGGTGAGGGGAAGGGGGCTAATGTTGGGTTTAAAGTGTGCGAATAAAAACGTGAAGCTTATCGATATGTGTAGGCAAGAAAAGCTGTTACTAGTTCCAGGGGCATCTAATACTTTGAGAATATTACCGCCTTTAACCATCACCTATGAAGAAATAGAGGAGGCCACTGTAAGATTAGAACGAGCGTTATTAAAAATGAGAAAATCATAGTGAATAATTTTTTGAACATAAATGAAATTGCTCCAAAAAATTTGGAAGCCATACTTGAGGATGCGAGTAAAGTAAAACAAGCATCCCTTAGCGATAAAGTTTTGAATGAGCATTATGGTAGCTGTCTTAATAATACGATTACAGGATTACTATTTGAAAAGCTTTCTACTAGAACGCGCCTTTCTTTTGAGGCTGCAGTGCTGAAACTTGGTGGTCAGGTTTCGAATATTCGTAAAGACGAAATTCATTTGGGTCAGGGTGAAACGCTCCAAGATACGAGTGCAATGTTTTCTTTGTTTTTGGATTTGCTGGTTCTTAGGCTATACGAAGAAGAAAAATTATACGAGTTTGCACGAAATTCAAAAATTCCAATAATTAATGGCTTGACAAATGAGTCACATCCTTGCCAAGTGTTGACAGATATATTTACATTTCAGGAGTTTAGAGGCAGCATCAGCGGGAAGAAAGTTGTTTGGTTGGGGGTCGCGAACAATGTGTTTCAAAGTTTTTTACATGCTGCTGTTGCTTTAAAGTTTCAAATTGTTTTCTCAGGGCCATCCAAGTTTCAGCCCAGTGAAAAAATGTTAGAATTTATAAAAAATTATAACTCTGATGTTCTCACTATTGAACCAAATCCAATCGAAGCAGTTGATAGCGCAGACCTTGTTGTGACAGATAAGTGGGTATCCATGCATGATAATCAGCTTCCAAAAACAGATATAGACGATTTGGCTAGCTATAGGGTTACCAAAAAACTGCTTGATTTCGCAAGAACAGATGTGCTGTTTATGCATTGTCTTCCCGCTGATAAAGGTCAGGAGGTATCTCAGGATATTTTTGAAGACAAGAGATGTGTTACTTTACAAGAGGCAGAGAATAGAATGCATGTACAAAAATCAATTCTAAGATGGTGTTTGGGTTTATTTTGAATTTTTAGAAAAAGTTTAGTACGAATATGCCTATAAGCGACGCAGTCGCAAAAAGCATCAAAATATGGTTAGTAAAAAACATTTTTAAATTTAAGAAGGTATTTTTAGAAAGAGCTGTACTTTTATTTTTAGGAGATTTTGATAAAGAAAAATTCTGCATTGAAGCCAATTTTAAAACTTCATTGTTTGATGCTTTCTGTTCTTCTTCAAGCGCAACCAATTGTTTATTAAAGTAAGCTATCATTTCTCGCTGGTGATTTTCAAGCTTGTCGATCGCGACTTCAAGTTCTTTGAATGCGTTGTTTTGGGCGTTTTGAAATTCATCCAAGCGCTCGTTTACTAAGGAAGTAACATTTTGCCTTATCTCTTCAATCTGATTTCCTGATAGAAAACGTTCTCTAACATCTTGTATCCGGTCTTTAATAATGTTGTTTTCCATATTCATTTGGCCTAGTACACTCTCTATTCTAGTACAGTTAATCTGTTTATGCAAAAACTGTGCTAAATGCGATGATTTAAACTTTAAGTCCATTGGTGCCCGCTGCCGGACTTGAACCGGCACGACGTTAAAGTCGAGGGATTTTAAGTCCCTTGTGTCTACCAATTCCACCAAGCGGGCTTAGTAACCATTAACATCCATACCTTAGTATTATAAACGTTTTTGCGTCAAGAGCTTTCAATTAGTTATTGCTTTTATTATAGAATGGAATAAATGAGTTGGGTTAAATTGATCAATTAGGAGCCCAATATGGAATTCATCGCCATTTACCTCGCTATGCTGTTTATATACGTTATTGTAGATTTCATTTGGATAACGTTGTTTATGCAGCCTTACTTCACTGCAAACCTCGGCCATCTTCTCAGAGAATCAGTTGGGACCGGTTTTCTGTTAACTTACGGATCTGTGTTCTTCGTCTTCTACGTTTTAGGTCTTTATTGGTTTGGAGTGAGAGCTGGCGTTGCTTCAACCTCCGCTATAACAGCAACGTTTTCAGGGGGTTTTTTAGGTTTCCTAGCTTACGGAACGTATGGCTTGACTAATTATATTTTTTTTAAGGGGTATCCACTATCTATAACGCTTTTGGACATCACTTGGGGAACACTATTAGGAGGTGCGGTATCATTGTGTGGCTATTTAATTTTTCTACGCTTTTTCTATCAGAGCTGAAATCTTAATTATCAGTCCCTCCAAATCTTTTCTCAAGTTCTTGTGCATGGCTATTTTCTATCTTGTTGAAAAGATTTTCTATTGGTTTAAATTCGTCACCAATTGCTACTCTCTCGAAAATTGAACTGAAATTTCTGTTGAAATAAGCCCACTGAACCTGATCTAGTGACTTGTCGAGGCAATTTTTTATTTTAATGGTTGTTTCAGGAATAAATGGTTCTGAAATCTCACTAAAGAAAAGCATAAGATTGAAGCCAAATCTAACGATTTTTGCGGCTTTTGCCTCATTAGTTTTAATTACCATCCAAGGTTGTGTACGTTGTAGATATTCATTTCCTACTGACCATATCTTTCTCAAATGTGATGTGGCTTTTCTTATTTCTATTTTTGTCATTGCGTCATCATAGTTTTTGAAAGTTTTTTCAATTTCTGAGATAGTACTAAATTCTTCTTGGGTATACTGCATGCCCTGAGGTAATGCTTTGCCGAATTTTGCTATCGTAAATTTAGTAAGCCGACTCACAAAGTTTCCCAAAACATCTGCTAAATCTTTATTTATGCACGACTGAAAGCTCTTCCAAGTAAAATCTGAATCAGAAGTCTCTGGCGCGTTTGAGAGTAACCACCATCGCCAATAGTCCGAGGGAAATAACTCTAGTGCTTGGTTCATAAACACTCCTCTTTTTTGACTAGTAGAAAATTTTCCCCCTTCATAAGTTAACCAATTAAAACCCTTAATATAATCAACTAATTTCCAAGATTGATTAGCGCCTAAGAGAGTTGCTGGAAAAGAAAGAGTATGAAATGGGATATTATCTTTCGCCATGAATTGAACATAATGTACGTCTCTCGCTCCATGTTCGTTCAACCACCAACTTTTCCAGTAGTCTGGAGACTCTTTTTTGCTATTTGCCCAGTCGATCGTCGATGAGATATAAGCAATTGGTGCATCGAACCATACATAAAATACTTTGTTTTCCATTCCTTCCCAAGGCCTACCATCTTTTTCAACAGGAATTCCCCAATCGAGATCTCGAGTAATGCTACGGTCTTGTAAACCCTCGCCATCCAATAGCCATTTCTTCGCTATAGAAGTTGTTAAAATAGGCCAATTTTTGTTAGACTCAATCCAGTCTAAGAGCCTATCTTTAAGTTTACTTTGCATTAAATAAAGATGGCTAGTCTTCATTAATTCTAATTTTTTTGAACCCGATAAAGTAGAGCGTGGATTAATAAGTTCACTAGCCTCCAATTGCCTAGTGCAATTTTCGCATTGATCTCCTCGAGCTCTTTCATATGAGCATTCTGGGCAAGTACCAATGACATATCTATCGGGAAGAAATCTTTTGTCTTCTTTAGAATATAGTTGTCTTTCTTCTACCGTTTTTAAAAGACCATTTTTATCTAAGTTTAATGCAAACATTTTAGTAAGTTCATGATTGCTAGTTGATGACGAACGCCCAAAAAAATCAAAAGAGAGAAAAAATCGCTCTGATAGATCTCTTTGGACCTGCCACATTTCCCTGCAATATTCTTCTGTGGATTTTTGATTTTCAACAGCTGCTAGCTCTGCAGGAGTTCCATGCTCATCGGTTGCACAAATAAAGGCGACTTCATGGCCTTTAGCTCTCATGTATCTTGCATAAAGGTCAGCAGGAAGTTGGCTTCCAACTAAATTTCCTAAGTGCTTTATTCCATTTATGTAAGGTAACGCTGATGTTATGAGAATTCTTTTCATAAAACACTCTATTTATAATTGAATTATTTTTTAAAGTACAAATATGTATATGTCCAAAAAAAATCTTTTAAATGTTGATTGCCTAGCATTAGTCATACCACTTGTATCTTGATTATTAAAAGTTTTTTAGTTATTGGTTGATAGGTAATCGCAGGGGTTTAGCTCAGTTGGTAGAGCATCGGTCTCCAAAACCGAGGGTCGTGGGTTCGAGTCCCTCAGCCCCTGCCAGAGCTGAACTTTTTTTATTTATCCACTAAAATGCTACTTGAAATATTTTTTGCTGGCATCTATATAGGGGAAGGAAAAGAGGGCAAAAGTGACCAATATCTTTAAATTTATACAACAAAGCCGTCAAGAAGCGTCCAAAATCGTTTGGCCAACCCGCAGAGAAACAACAACAACGACAATAATGGTCTTTGTTATGGTGGCAATTTTAGCAACATTCTTTTTGATAACAGACTCAATTATTTCTTTTTTACTAAGGATTTTATTGAGTTTAAATTTTTAAATTTGTAATTCGACAAAAATTAAACATAACTGAGGTTGAAATAGTTGACCTACTTGATTTTTTTCATTAAAGGTTTCCTGAAAACAAGTGGATAAGTCAAAATGGCTATGCGATGGTACTCGGTAAGCGTTTTTTCCAATTTTGAGAAAAAGGTTGCCGAGAGTATAAAAGAAATGGTTGCGCAAAAAAACCTAGAGAATGAGGTATCAGAAGTGCTGGTGCCTACCGAAGAGGTGTTAGAAATACGTCGGGGCAAAAAAGTTCAAAGGGAACGAAGGTTTATGCCTGGATACGTTCTTGTGAAGATGGACATGAGTGAGGAAGTATATCACGCAATTAAGGGAATTAACCGTGTGTCGGGATTTCTAGGAGCACATGGCAAACCAACCCCATTACCGGATGCAGAAGTCGCTAGAATAATTAACCAAGTCGAAGAGGGTGGAGACCAACCAAGATCGTTGATAGCATTTGAAGTAGGTGAAAGGGTAAATGTCACTGATGGGCCGTTTGAAGGTTTTGCAGGCTCGGTGGAAGAAGTAGACGATATCAACTCAAGGCTTAAACTGACAGTGTCAATATTTGGCAGAGCTACCCCCGTAGAGTTAGAATTTACTCAAGTTCAAAAACAAAATTGATAAAAAATGTATGAAAGAGGAAAATAGTACATGGCAAAAAAAATAGAAGGCTACTTGAAACTGCAAATTCCAGCTGGAAAAGCCAATCCATCGCCACCTGTAGGCCCAGCTCTGGGGCAACGGGGACTGAATATTATGGAGTTTTGTAAAGCATTTAACGCTAACACACAGGACATGGAACCTGGCGCGCCCTGCCCTACAGTCATTACTTATTATGTGGATAAGTCATTCTCTATGGATATTAAAACCCCGCCGGCTTCATTCTTTTTGAAAAAGGCATCTGGTTTAAAAGCCGGTTCTTCTACAGCAGGAAAGGAAACTGCTGGCACTGTTACATCTAAACAAGTTAGAGAGATTGCAGAGTCAAAAATGAAGGATCTGAACGCAAATGATATCGACGGCGCAATGCAGATAATATTGGGCTCAGCGAGATCTATGGGTATTGAAGTTAAGGATTAAGCAAGGGGATATATAGAAATGGTAAAAACAGGAAAAAGCTTTTTAAATGCTAAGAAAGCGTTCGAGGGCAAGCACGATCTCAGTCTTGATGAGGCTGTAAATCTAGTCAAAAGTCATGCTTCTGCGAAATTTGATGAAACAGTAGACATTGCAATTAATCTTGGCGTTGACCCAAAGCATGCTGATCAAATGGTTAGGGGAGTGTGTGCTCTACCACATGGCAATGGGAAAAATATGAAGGTAGCAGTATTTGCTAAAGGTGAAAAAGCCGAGGAAGCAAAAAAAGCTGGAGCAGATATGGTTGGTGCAGAAGATTTGATGGAGACGATTCAGGGGGGAACAATCGACTTTGATCGCTGCATTGCAACGCCTGATATGATGGCAATTGTTGGAAGATTAGGAAAAGTGCTTGGTCCTAGAAATTTGATGCCAAACCCCAAAGTAGGTACTGTTACGATGGATGTTGAAAAGGCTGTAAAGTCGGCCAAATCTGGAGAAGTCCAGTTTAAAGTGGAAAAATCTGGGGTTGTCCAAGCAGGCTTAGGCAAAGTATCATTTGACAAACAAAAAATTTCGGAAAATATTACAGCATTTATCGAATCAGTAAACAAGGCAAAACCGGCAGGAGCAAAGGGTTCATATTTGAAAAGGATCTCAGTAAGCTCGACTATGGGACCAAGCGTTACTTTAGACAGCAGCCAATTTGCCAGCTGATAAGATGCGTGAGTTGAGAAGCTCGTGCGTGTTAGAAAGTGTTAGTTTTATTAAGGCTAATACTAAGTCGAAGATGGTGGGTTTCTAATGGTGTAAATCCTGCCTGAGACAGGTAGAAATGATTGAAACTATATATATAGTCAAGTTCACCTACCTGTTTTGTTAAAGGAGCAATCCTTTTTTAGCCTAAAGCAGTAAGTACTGTGGATGGCACAAACGTTGGAGTGAAATAGTTGGATAGAGCTAGAAAAGAACAGGTAGTAAGTGAATTAAAGGATGTTTTTGAGCATTCTGGAATAATAGTTGCTGCCAAATATGCAGGCATTACCGTGGCTGAGATGTCAGACCTCAGAAATAAGATGCGGGAAAATAGCGCTAACGTTAGGGTGGCAAAAAACAGATTAGCGCGCATCGCGATAGAAAAATCCCCACCTGAGGGTATGAAGCATTTGTTGGTAGATCAGATAGTTTTATTGTATTCAGAAGATCCGGTGACGGCAGCTAAAATATCTGTTGAATTCGCGAAAACTAACGAAAATCTTAAAATTGTTGGCGGAGCGATGGGCGACAAGATATTGGATTCAAATGGTGTAACTGAAGTTTCAAAACTTCCTTCAAGAGAAGAAGTGTTGTCAAGCATCTGTGCTCTTCTTACAGCACCCGGAGGTAGTTTGGCGGCAAACTTACTTGGTCCAGCTTCAACAATCGCAGGCGTTTTAGAAAACATTGGGGGAGACTAGGTTTAGTTTTTCCTTTAACTTTTAAATAATAAGAAATGGGTGAAAAATAATGGCTGACTTAAAAAAAATTGCAGAAGATATCTCCAAACTGTCTCTAGTAGATGCAGTCGAATTGAAAAACATACTTAAGGATGAGTACGGCATTGAGCCTGCGGCAGGTGGTGCAGTAATGGTTGCAGGAGCAGCTGCCGGTGGAACCGGTGGAGCTGATGGAGCTGCTGGTGGAGATGAAAAAAGTGAATTCAATGTTATTTTAAAAGCAGCTGGTGATAAAAAGATTAACGTTATTAAAGAGGTTAGAACTATAACAGGATTAGGCCTTAAGGAGGCAAAAGACCTTGTTGAAGCTGGTGGAAAAGCGGTTAAAGAAGGTGTGCCGAAAGACGAGGCTGAAGAAATTAAGAAGAAACTTGAGGAGGCAGGAGCTGAAGTCGAACTGTCTTAAGGTTGGCTCCAACGATGTCAACTTCAGTAACCTACTACAAATACTTAGTCTCTTTTCGGGAGTGCTTTGGGAGAGTACATGAATTGGAAGAGCTTTTGAAATTTAGTGATCTAATATCCCGTTCAGATCAAAAAAACAAAGGTCAGAGGTTTCCATGAGCAAAGATGTTTTTACAAAGAGCCGAATAAGAAAATATTTTGGCAAGATCAGGGAGGTTGCAGAGATGCCCAACCTCATTGAAGTTCAAAAGTCATCATATGACTTGTTTCTGAATTCTGGAGAAGGGTCCGAGCCTACAAAGGGAGAAGGCTTGAGAGGCGCGTTTGAGTCAATATTTCCAATAACTGACTTCAATGAGACCGCGGTCTTGGAATTCGTTTCATACGAATTAGAAAAACCCAAATATGATTTGGAAGAGTGTCATCAAAGAGACCTTACTTTTGGTGCTCCCCTTAAGGTGAAGTTGCGTTTGATAGTGTTTGAAATTGATGAGGTAAGTCAGGCAAAGTCTGTCAAAGGAATTAAAGAGCAGGATGTATACATGGGTGACATTCCTCTTATGACCCCTAACGGAACATTTCTAGTTAACGGCACGGAAAGGGTTGTTGTTTCCCAAATGCATAGATCACCTGGGGTATTTTTTGATAATGATAAAGGTAAGACGCATTCCTCTGGTAAAATACTTTTTACTAGTCGTATTATCCCTTATCGAGGCTCTTGGCTTGATTTTGAGTTTGATGCCAAAGACTTAGTATATGTGAGAATAGATCGTAGAAGAAAAATCCCAGTTTCTACTCTTCTTTTTGCCTTGGGTTTAAGTCAAGAAGAGATTTGCGAGACTTATTATCATCAAGTCACGTATCGCCTAGTTGAAGGCAACAAATGGTCGACCCCTTTTTACCCATCACGATATAGAGGAGTTAAACCATTATTTGACTTGGTTGATTCTAAAACAGGCGACGTGATTGCAGAAGCAGGCAAAAAGATCACTCCAAGATTTGTCAAAGAAATAGAAGACTCCAACTCTGTTAAGGAGATTTTAGTGCCTTTCGAATCCGTAATCGGCCGGTTTGCGTCGAGTGATATTATCAATGAGAAAACTGGTGAGATATGGTTAGAAGCCGGTGAAGAGATAACTTGTGATTTAGATCAGAAAAGTGGCTCGATAACAGGTGGTAATTTAAAAACGCTCTTCGATAATGGAGTGACTGAAATACAAACACTGGACATCGATCATGTGAATGTTGGTCCATATCTAAGAAACACGATGGCGTCAGACAAGAATTTTAATCGTCAAATGGCACTTGAAGACATATATAAAGTCATGAGACCTGGAGAACCGCCTACAATAGAGGCTGCTGCAGATTTATTTGAGTCTCTCTTTTTTGATGAAGAAAGATATGACCTGTCAGCTGTGGGAAGAGTTAAATTAAATATGCGTCTTGATCTCGACGCACCAGACACAACTCGCATACTGAGGAAGGAAGACATTGTTGCAGTAATAAGAGCTCTAGTGGAATTGAAGGATGGCAAGGGTGAAATTGATGATATAGATCACTTAGGAAATAGAAGAGTCAGATCGGTTGGAGAGCTGATGGAAAATCAATACAGGGTTGGATTGCTAAGAATGGAAAGAGCCATTCGAGAGCGAATGTCTTCTGTAGAGATAGATACCGTGATGCCTCAAGATCTTATTAATGCTAAACCTGCGGCTGCAGCTGTAAAAGAGTTTTTTGGATCGAGTCAACTATCACAATTTATGGATCAAACTAATCCATTATCTGAGGTAACTCACAAGAGACGCCTATCTGCGCTTGGGCCTGGAGGATTAACTCGGGACAGAGCGGGCTTTGAGGTAAGGGACGTTCATCCCACTCATTATGGAAGAGTTTGTCCAATCGAAACACCTGAGGGTCCAAATATAGGATTGATCAATTCATTAGCTTCGTTTGCTAAAGTAAATAAATACGGCTTTATTGAAACGCCCTACAGGCGGGTTGAGAATGGAAAGGTTACTGATGATGTAGTTTATATGTCGGCTACAGAGGAGATGAAGTATACAATTGCGCAGGCTAACGCAAAACTTAACGCAGATGATGCGTTTGAGAATGAATTAGTATCAACTCGTAGGTTCGGAGATTATATGTTATACCCATCTGCTTCAGTTGATTATATTGATGTTTCACCCAAGCAGTTGGTATCTGTGGCAGCTTCATTAATTCCTTTTTTGGAAAATGATGATGCTAACAGAGCATTGATGGGGTCAAATATGCAAAGGCAAGCTGTCCCATTGTTAACTGCCGAGGCACCTTTTGTTGGAACTGGTATGGAGTCAGTTGTAGCAAAAGACTCTGGTGCTGCAATTGTAGCAAAACGCTCTGGAGTGATTGATCAGGTCGATGCAATGAGGATCGTTGTAAGAGTTACGGATGAAGTGGATCTCGGTGATCATGGAGTTGATATTTATAGGTTAAGAAAGTTTCAAAGGTCTAATCAAAACACCTGTATAAATCAGCGACCATTAGTGAAAAAGGGCGATCATGTCTTGAAAGGGGAGGTGATAGCGGATGGCCCCTCTACCGACATGGGTGAACTGGCATTGGGAAAGAATGTGTTGGTCGCCTTCATGCCATGGAACGGCTATAATTATGAAGATTCAATTCTAATTTCCGAAAGGCTTGTTAAAGATGACGTGTTTACGTCGGTTCATATTGAAGAATTTGAGGTAGCTGCTAGAGATACAAAGTTAGGTCCGGAAGAGATTACCAGAGATATACCAAATGTAGGCGAAGACTCTTTAAGAAATTTGGATGAAGCTGGTATTGTCTATATTGGAGCAGAGGTTGGGCCAGGTGACATACTAGTTGGAAAGATAACTCCAAAGGGGGAAAGCCCAATGACACCCGAGGAAAAACTTCTTAGAGCTATTTTCGGTGAGAAAGCTTCAGATGTTAGAGATACGTCTCTTAGGATGGGTCCGGGGGATCATGGGACTATTGTAGAGGTTAGAGTTTTCAATAGGCATGGGATAGAAAAAGACGAGCGTGCTTTGCAGAATGAGAGACATGAAATAGAGCGATTAAGTAAAGATAGAGACGATGGCTTAGAGATCTTGGAAAGGAATATATATTCGAGATTAAATGATCTTTTAGTTGGTAAGAAAATAAATGATGGGCCTAAAGGTGCTGTTAAGGGTTCAAAGATAACTCAAGATAAACTAGATAGTTTGTCCAAAGGGCTTTGGTGGAAATTTTCTTTAGAGGCAGAAAGTGACGCAAAAAAAATGGAAGCGTTACAAGAGCAATTTGAGAAACAAAAACAGCTTGCAAATGACTCCTATCAAGACAAAGTTGAAAAGGTAAGAAGAGGAGATGATTTGCCACCCGGTGTAATGAAAATGGTAAAGGTATTCGTGGCTGTAAAACGAAAGCTTCAACCAGGTGATAAGATGGCGGGAAGGCACGGCAATAAGGGAGTTATATCGAAAGTTGTACCTGAGGAGGATATGCCTTTTCTAGAAGATGGGACAACGGTTGATCTTGTGCTGAATCCTCTTGGAGTTCCAAGCAGAATGAACGTTGGTCAAATTCTTGAAACCCATATGGGGTGGGCTGCAAAATCATTAGGGGATTCAATTAACAACGCAATCTCTGAGTTCAAAAAAAGCAATGATCAGAAAATTTTAGAAAATGCATTGGCAAATGCTTATGGAAGCGATGACTTTAAAAAACAAATCAAAGGGTTGTCTGCTGATAATTTGCTAACCGTAGCAAGCAATGTTAAGAAAGGAGTACCTATTGCGACACCTGTTTTCGATGGGGCTAAAGAAAGCGACGTTACTGAGGCTCTAAACAGGGCTGGTTTAGACGAAAGTGCTCAGTCAATTCTTTTTGATGGTAGAACAGGAGAGCAATTCGCGAGACCGGTTACGGTTGGTGTTAAATATATTTTAAAGTTACATCATCTGGTGGACGAGAAAATACATGCAAGGTCCACTGGTCCATACAGCTTAGTTACACAGCAACCATTGGGAGGCAAGGCGCAATTTGGGGGCCAAAGGTTTGGTGAAATGGAAGTTTGGGCTTTAGAAGCATATGGGGCAGCATACTCTCTTCAAGAAATGTTAACTGTTAAATCTGATGATGTGGCTGGTAGAACAAAGGTCTATGAAAGTATAGTTAAAGGTGAGGATAATTTTGAAGCTGGAATTCCAGAATCGTTTAATGTTCTGGTGAAAGAAATTAGATCTCTGGGCCTCAACATAGAGCTTTTAGATGATGAAATTAATTAATTGCTTGCTATATGCAAACTAGAACATTTTATAGGATGTAACAATGAATAAAGAAATAACTAATCCGTTTGGCAAACCACAAGCACTCAAGACCTTCGATGAGATAAGAATTTCTATTGCCTCACCTGAAAGAATATTGAGTTGGTCTTTTGGTGAAATAAAAAAACCCGAAACTATTAATTATCGTACTTTTAAGCCTGAAAGAGATGGCTTGTTCTGCTCAAGAATATTTGGGCCAGTTAAAGACTATGAGTGTCTCTGTGGTAAGTACAAAAGGATGAAGTATAGAGGAGTTACGTGCGAAAAGTGCGGGGTTGAAGTAACTTTGCAAAAAGTAAGAAGAGAAAGAATGGGCCACATTCAACTTGCTTCTCCTGTTGCACATATTTGGTTCTTAAAATCTCTTCCGTCTAGAATTGGGTTGATGCTGGATATGACCCTGCGGGATTTAGAAAGAATACTGTACTTTGAGCAATATGTAGTCATCGAGCCTGGTTTGACCGACTTGAAGGCGGGGCAATTACTTTCAGAAGAAGAATATTTAGATGCACAAGATCAATATGGCTTGGACGCTTTCCAAGCAGGTATTGGGGCCGAAGCGATAAGGGAAATGCTTATGGCGATCGACGTTGACACAGAAGCTGAGAAACTTAGAGAAGAGCTTAAAGAGGCAACAGGTGAACTAAAACCAAAGAAGATAATAAAGAGACTGAAGCTTGTTGAAAATTTTAGAGAAAGCTCTAACAAACCCGAGTGGATGATTATGACAGTAATCCCAGTTATTCCGCCCGAGCTAAGACCTTTGGTTCCGTTGGACGGTGGAAGGTTTGCAACTTCAGATCTAAATGACCTTTACAGGAGGGTTATTAATAGGAATAACAGGTTGAAAAGGTTAATGGAATTGAAAGCACCTGATATCATTATTAGAAATGAGAAAAGGATGCTTCAAGAGTCAGTTGATGCTCTCTTTGACAATGGGCGGCGTGGACGAGTGATAACTGGAGGAAATAAAAGACCCTTAAAATCTCTTTCCGATATGCTTAAAGGAAAGCAAGGTCGTTTTAGGCAGAACCTTTTAGGGAAGCGGGTTGACTTTTCAGGTCGTTCGGTGATTGTTACTGGGCCTGGGTTAAAACTGCATCAGTGTGGGCTTCCTAAAAAGATGGCTCTTGAACTTTTTAAACCATTCATTTACTCAAAACTAGAAGCTCGTGGCCTTTCCTCTACAGTAAAACAAGCAAAAAAAATGGTGGAGAGAGAAAGACCGGAGGTTTGGGATATATTGGAGGAGGTAATTCGAGAGCATCCAGTGCTATTAAATCGCGCACCAACTCTACATAGACTTGGAATACAGGCTTTTGAACCGGTATTAATTGAAGGAAAAGCGATAAACCTACACCCCCTGGTATGTTCAGCTTTTAATGCCGACTTTGATGGTGACCAGATGGCTGTTCACGTGCCTTTAAGTTTAGAGGCACAGCTTGAGGCTCGCGTTTTAATGATGTCAACGAATAACGTACTTTCTCCTGCCAATGGTAAGCCAATTATAGTGCCCTCCCAAGATATGGTTCTAGGGCTATATTATATTTCTCTAATGAGAGAAGGGCAGATAGGTGAAGGAATGATCTTTTCCTCTGTAGACGAGGTTGAGCATGCTCTCGAAGCAGGTGTCGTCAATATGCATTCAAAGATCGTAGCAAAAGTTGCTCAAATAGATAGCGACGGCGAAACATTCTTCAAAAGGTTCGAGACTACTCCAGGTAGGCTAAGACTTGGGGCCTTACTACCAAAGAACCATAAAGCACCATTTGAGATCGTAAACCGACTTTTAAGGAAGAGAGAAGTTGGCGAAGTTATAGATACTGTTTACAGGCATTGTGGGCAAAAAGAGTCAGTTATATTTTGTGATCAAATTATGCAACTTGGTTTCCATGAGGCATTCAGGGCAGGAATATCTTTTGGTAAAGATGATATGGTTATTCCAGATACAAAATGGGATTTTGTAAACGAAACGAGAGATCAAGTTAAAGATTTTGAAAGACAATATATGGACGGTCTGATTACACAAGGTGAGAAATACAATAAAGTAGTAGATGCATGGTCAAAATGTTCAGATTTAGTCGCCGATGCGATGATGGCTGATATCTCTTCAACCAAAAAAAGTGATGATGGATCTGAATTAGAGCCTAATTCGGTTTACATGATGGCGCACTCAGGTGCTCGAGGTTCACCTGCTCAAATGAAGCAATTAGGTGGGATGCGTGGTCTTATGGCAAAGCCATCCGGAGCTATTATTGAGACACCAATAATAGCCAACTTCAAGGAAGGTTTATCCGTTTTAGAGTATTTTAACTCGACACATGGAGCCCGAAAGGGCCTTGCTGATACAGCCTTAAAAACAGCTAACTCAGGATATTTGACACGACGTTTAGTTGATGTTGCTCAAGATTGCATAGTTAGAATTAACGACTGCGGAACTGAAACATCGATTAAGTGCGAGGCAGCAGTCAGTGATGGCGAAGTAGTCGCTACTTTGTCGGAGCGGATTTTAGGTAGGGTAGCAGCAGAGGATATAAAAAGTCTATCAGATGATAGTGTAATATGCAGCAAAGGCTCTATGATAGACGAGCGCATTGCTGATTTGATTGAAAAAGCGGATATCGCAACAGTACAAATAAGATCACCGCTAACATGTGAAGCTGAAGATGGAATATGCGCTACCTGCTATGGAAGAGATTTGGCTAGAGGAACACCAGTCAATCCTGGAGAAGCCGTTGGAATTATTGCCGCACAATCGATCGGTGAGCCAGGAACACAGCTTACTATGAGAACTTTCCATATAGGGGGTATTGCGCAGGGTGGATCACAGTCATTTATGCAATCCAATCATAGTGGGGTGGTAGAGTTTAAAAGTGCTAATATTCTTACTAACGGACAAGGTGAAGAAATTGTTACTAGTCGCAGTATGGAGCTTGTAATAAACAATGAAAAGGGTGTTGCTCTTAGTTCTCATAGGCTTTCTTATGGGACTAAACTATATGTCAAAGAGAAGCAAAAAGTATCTGCAGGCGAAAAGCTATTTGAGTGGGATCCATATACGCTTCCTATAATTGCTGAAAGAGGTGGAATCGTAAAATTTGCTGATTTGATACCAGGGGTATCAGTAAGGGAAGATGTGGACGACGCCACTGGAATATCACAAAAAATAGTTTCAGATTGGAGGGCCTCTTCTAAAGGTAGTTCTTTGCAGCCAGAAATTATAATTGTGGACAAAGAGACTAGTGAGCCTGTCAGGCTTGAAAATGGTAATCCTGCTGTTCACCCAATGTCAGTTGATGCTATAATGTCAGTTGAGGATGGATCTGAAATCCAACCGGGGGATGTATTAGCAAGGATCCCTAGAGAGGGTGCAAAGACCAAAGATATTACTGGTGGTTTGCCAAGAGTTGCAGAGCTGTTTGAAGCTCGAAGACCTAAGGATCATGCCATAATCGCTGAGAAAGATGGATATGTGCGCTTTGGAAAGGATTACAAAAACAAAAGAATCATTGCTGTTGTGCCTGATGGAAATGATGAAGAAGCGGTTGAATATGCCGTGCCAAAGGGAAAACACATACCTGTTCAAGAGGGAGATTTCGTGAGGAAGGGCGAATATATAATGGACGGCAACCCTGCTCCACATGATATTTTAACAATAATGGGAGTAGAAGCGCTGGCCGAATATATGATCAATGAAGTTCAGGATGTATATAGGCTACAAGGTGTGAAGATAAACGATAAGCACATAGAGGTGATTGTTAGGCAAATGCTTCAAAAATGGGAGATAACAGATAGTGGGGGAACTATACTGCTCAAAGGTGAGCAGGTTGATAAGTCAGAGTTTTTAGAGGCAAATGAAAAAGCTTTAGAGCAAGGGTTACAGCCAGCCAAGGGTGGGCCGGTCCTATTGGGAATAACTAAAGCAAGTTTGCAGACAAGGAGTTTTATCTCCGCTGCATCGTTCCAAGAAACAACCAGAGTATTAACGGAAGCATCAACCCAAGGTAAAAAAGACAAACTTATAGGCCTAAAGGAGAACGTTATAGTGGGGAGGTTAATTCCAGCAGGAACTGGAGGTTCTGCAAGAGAAATTAGAAAGGTTGCTGCTATGCGTGATTTACAAATTCTAAATGAGCGTTCTCAGGCAGAAAATGTTGAAAAAGAGGTTGTAGATACTGGCGATGACCTGGAAAAAACTTAAATTGGAAGATATAAAAGTCACACAATACAAGTTTAGTAGCATTTGGTGTTGACAGTGACGAATTAAGTTTATAAATTCGCGCAGAATTCGTTGAATCAGTAACTAAAAATTCAGAAATTAAAAGGCAAGATTACGTTTTTAGTTAATCCTCTGCGTTGTGGGAAGGGGTCCAAGTTGATCCATTTTAAGGAAGGTTAGGGGCAAAATGCCAACTATACAACAGTTGATAAGAAAGCCGAGGAAGCCTAGAACATACAGGCAGAAGTCGATGCATCTACAAGCTTGTCCGCAAAAGAGAGGTGTGTGTACAAGGGTTTATACCACAACCCCGAAAAAACCCAACTCCGCGATGCGTAAAGTTGCTAAAGTTAGGTTGACCAATGGTTACGAGGTAATTTCTTACATACCAGGAGAAGCACATAATCTTCAAGAGCACTCAGTTGTTTTAATTAGAGGCGGAAGAGTTAAAGACTTGCCTGGGGTTCGATATCACGTGCTTAGGGGAGTATTAGATACGCAGGGTGTCAAAGACAGAAAACAGCGCAGATCAAAGTACGGCGCAAAGAAACCAAAGTAAAGAAAAATTAAAGATGTCACGTAGAAGAAGAGCCGAGAAAAGAGAGATATTACCTGATCCTAAGTTCAAGGACTTGGTTCTATCTAAGTTTATGAACAATCTAATGCTTGATGGAAAAAAGTCAGTGTCAGAAAAAATAGTTTACGGCGCTTTTGATGAAATTGAGAACAAAATGAAAAGACCTCCATTAGAGGTTTTCCATGAAGCTCTCGACAACATAAAACCAGCAGTAGAAGTGAGATCTCGTAGAGTAGGCGGAGCAACATATCAGGTGCCTGTAGAGGTACGACCACAGCGTAGAGAAGCTCTCGCTATTCGCTGGCTAATTAAGGCTTCAAGGGATAGAAACGAGAAGACTATGAAGGACAGGTTGGCCTCTGAGCTTATAGATGCTGTAAATACGCGAGGTTCTGCGGTCAAAAAGAAAGAGGATACACACAAGATGGCAGAAGCAAATAAAGCTTTCAGTCATTACAGGTGGTAATGGAAGAGTAAGAAATATGTCTAGAGAATATACTTTAAATCTTTACAGAAACTTCGGGATTATGGCTCACATTGATGCCGGTAAGACTACATGTACAGAGAGGATACTATATTACACGGGAAAGTCCCATAAAATTGGAGAAGTGCACGACGGGGCCGCGACAATGGATTGGATGGAGCAGGAACAAGAGAGAGGAATAACGATTACTTCAGCTGCTACTACAACATTTTGGGAGCGAACGGAAGATGGTGAAAAGCCACTATCGCCGAAACACCGGTTCAACATAATTGATACACCGGGGCACGTCGATTTTACGATAGAAGTTGAAAGATCGCTTGCGGTTTTGGATGGAGCAGTTTGTGTATTGGATGCCAACGCCGGTGTGGAGCCTCAGACTGAGACCGTATGGAGACAAGCCGACAGGTATAAAGTTCCGCGAATTGTTTTTGTTAACAAGATGGACAAAATAGGCGCTGACTATTTTCAGTGTGTGAAAATGATTAAAGATCGAACAGGAGCAATTCCATGTCCAATACAATTGCCTATTGGTTCAGAAACTAACCTCGAAGGAATAATTGATTTAGTCACGATGAAGGAATGGACTTGGGCCGGAGAAGATCTAGGAGCAAGCTGGACATGTCAAGATATTAGACCTGATCTGATCGAAACTGCTGAAAAATATCGGGGAGAGATGATTGAAATAGCCATAGAGATGGATGACATGGTGATGGAAAAATATCTTGAAGGAGAAGAGCCAGATGAACTGACCCTAAGAGATCTTTTGCGAAAGGGTACGCTCAGTATGGCTTTTGTGCCCGTCCTTTGTGGATCGGCCTTCAAGAACAAGGGGGTGCAGCCTCTACTAAATGCAGTTATTGATTATCTACCAGGCCCTTTAGACGTTCCCGCATACATGGGATTTAAGCCAGGCGACGAAAGTGAAGTGAGAGATATAGAAAGATCAGCAGATGACAGCCAACCTTTTTCTGGGCTAGCATTCAAGATAATGAATGATCCATTCGTCGGGTCACTGACCTTCACAAGGATATATTCAGGGGTTATAAAAAAAGGAGATAGTTTTTTAAACTCTACAAAAGGTAAAAAAGAGCGCGTTGGGCGCATGATGATGATGCACTCTAATAACAGAGAAGAGATTGATGAAGCCTATGCTGGGGATATAATTGCCTTAGCGGGCCTAAAAGACACAACAACAGGAGACACTATATGCGACACGGTTAAACCGGTTGTTTTGGAAACCATGACATTTCCGGACCCTGTGATAGAGATTGCAGTTGAACCAAAAACTAAGAATGACCAGGAGAAAATGTCTGCTGGATTGCAGAGATTGGCTGCAGAAGATCCATCTTTTAGAGTTGAAACTGATCTAGAATCTGGGCAGACGATTATGAAAGGCATGGGTGAATTACATTTAGATATTTTAGTCGATAGACTAAAGAGAGAGTTCAAAGTAGAGGCAAATATAGGCGCGCCACAGGTTGCTTATAGAGAGACAGTTAGTAACGAAGCTGAAATTGATTACACTCATAAAAAGCAGTCTGGCGGAGCTGGTCAGTTCGCAAGGGTGAAGTTAATTATTTCTCCAACGGATCCTGGAGAAGGTTACTCGTTCGAAAGTAAAATAGTGGGAGGGGCAGTGCCCAAGGAGTATATACCGGGGGTAGAGAAAGGAATACAATCTGTAATGGATAGTGGGCCACTGGCAGGGTTCCCCGTAATCGATTTCAAGGTGGCATTGATTGATGGTGCTCAACATGATGTAGACTCAAGTGTGCTAGCATTCGAGATTGCTTCTAGAGCGGCAATGAGGGATGGATTGAAAAAGGCAGGAGCAAAGCTGCTAGAACCCATAATGAAAGTTGAAGTAGTTACGCCTGATGAGTATACCGGTAACATTATTGGCGATTTAACATCTCGTCGCGGCATGGTTACTGGACAGGAAACGAGAGGAAATGCGATAGTAGTAAACGCACTCGTGCCACTCGCTAATATGTTTGGTTACATCAATAATTTAAGATCTATGTCGTCGGGACGGGCTCAGTTTACAATGATTTTTGAGAAATACGAGGCTGTACCATCAAATATTTCTGAGGAAATACAAGCTAAGTTTGCTTGAGTTAAAAAAAGAATACTAGAGAAGAGGAGAAAAAAATGGCAAAAGAAAAATTCGAACGAAATAAACCCCATGTTAACGTCGGAACTATTGGGCACGTTGACCACGGAAAAACTACCCTTACGGCAGCGATAACGAAGCAGTTTGGTGACTTTAGAGCTTACGATCAAATCGATAATGCTCCTGAAGAAAAAGCTAGGGGAATAACTATCTCGACAGCTCATGTAGAATACGAGACAGATGCGAGACATTATGCACATGTAGATTGCCCTGGCCATGCTGATTATGTAAAGAATATGATCACTGGAGCCGCACAAATGGACGGTGCCATTTTAGTTGTTAATGCAGCTGATGGTCCGATGCCTCAAACCAGAGAGCACATTTTGCTAGCTAGGCAAGTTGGTGTTCCGGCGCTGGTCGTTTTTCTGAATAAAGTTGATCAGGTCGATGATCCTGAATTATTAGAATTAGTTGAAATGGAGGTGAGAGAACTCCTTTCATCTTACGAGTTCCCAGGAGATGATATTCCCATAATCTCTGGTTCGGCTTTAGCTGCTCTGGAAGATAGAGACGAAGAGATTGGTGCTAAGAAGATTGCTGAGCTTATGAAAGCCGTAGATGACTCTATACCTACACCTGATAGGCCTATTGATCAGCCATTTCTTATGCCTATTGAAGATGTATTCTCGATTTCAGGTCGGGGGACCGTAGTAACAGGGCGTGTAGAGCGTGGTGTGATTAACAACGGAGATGAAATTGAAATAGTAGGTATTAGGGAAACTTCTAAAACAGTGTGCACAGGTGTTGAGATGTTTAGAAAGTTGCTTGACAGAGGTGAAGCAGGCGACAACATCGGCGCTCTTCTGAGAGGCACTGAACGCGATGGCGTTGAACGTGGACAATGTCTTGTTAAACCTGGATCCGTTACTCCGCACACTAAGTTTGAAGCAGAGGCTTACATTCTTACTAAAGACGAAGGGGGTAGGCATACTCCGTTCTTTGGTAATTATAGACCGCAATTTTACTTCCGAACTACAGATGTTACAGGAACTGTTCAGCTTCCTTCTGGAACAGAAATGGTCATGCCTGGAGATAACCTTAAGTTCGAAGTTGAATTAATTGCTCCAATAGCCATGGAGGAGAAATTGAGATTCGCAATCAGAGAAGGTGGTAGGACAGTCGGCGCGGGTGTTGTATCTAAGATAATAAAGTAAAGCGAAGGTAAGATGCAAAACCAAAGTATACGAATAAGGCTAAAAGCATTTGACTACAGAGTGCTCGATACCAGCACTCAGGAGATTGTGTCGACAGCAAAACGCACCGGAGCTCAGGTGCGTGGTCCCATACCGTTACCCAACAAGATAGAGAAGTATACTGTTCTTAGAAGTCCACATGTAGACAAAAAAAGTAGAGAGCAATTTGAGATGCGAACACATAAACGACTTTTAGATATTGTGGATCCCACCCCGCAAACTGTCGATGCTCTTATGAAGCTTGACCTTGCGGCTGGTGTCGACGTAGAAATTAAACTTTGAAGTAAAGAAGGAGCAACAAACGTATGCGTACGGGCGTTATCGCGAAGAAAATAGGAATGTCTCGGATTTTCAATGAGGACGGAAGACAAGTCCCTGTAACAGTTCTTCTTTTAGATGATCTAAAGGTTGTTGCTAGACGGACCATGGAGAAGGATGGTTACACAGCTGTTCAATTAGGATCGGGATTGGCTAAAGCAAAAAATGTTAGCAACCCTATGAGGAGCTATTTTGCAGCGGCAAAAGTCGAGGTGAAGAGAGTGCTTAAGGAGTTTAGAGTCTCGAGTGAGAACCTTATAGAGGTAGGCTCACAAATCACTGCAAACCACTATGTTGAGGGCCAGCTTGTTGATGTTTCTGGCATTTCTATAGGTAAGGGGTTTGCTGGTGCGATGAAAAGACATAATTTCGGAGGTCTAAGAGCCAGTCACGGTGTTTCAATTTCCCATAGGTCTCATGGTTCGACGGGCCAATGTCAAGATCCGGGAAGGGTATTCAAGGGAAAGAAAATGGCAGGGCACATGGGGTCTAGAAGGGTTACGACACAGAATTTAGAGGTTGTGAGCACCGATGAAAAAGCTGGATTAATATTAGTCAGAGGAGCAGTGCCTGGTGCTAAAGGAGGCTGGGTAACCATATCGGATGCGGTAAAAAAACCTATAAATAAGGATGCGCCCATACCTGCTGCTATTAAGGATGCGGTGAAAGAGAATAGTGGAGCAGACCTAGAAAAAGAGGCTGTAGTTACTACACCTGTAAATGACAGTCCTGTCGACGAAAAGGTAAAAGATGATGAAAGCTGAGCTACTTAACATTGACACAGGTAAGGCAAAGGCTGTGACGCTTTCAGATGAAATTTTCTCCCTGGAGCCAAGGAAAGATATTCTTAATAGGGTTGTGAGGTGGCAATTAGCGCGAAGACAACAGGGAAGCCACTCAGTTAAAACAAGGTCCGAGGGTAGTTACTCCAAATCAAAGGTTTATAGGCAAAAAGGTACAGGCGGAGCCAGGCATGGTGACAGAAACGCCCCAATTTTTAGAAAAGGAGGGGTATACAAAGGGCCGAAGCCAAGAAGTCACAGCCACGATCTCAACAAGAAGTTTAGAAAGCTAGGAATTAAGCATGCTTTATCAAGCAAAGTTTCCCAAGGAAAGTTGGTATTCGTCGATGAAATAAAGACCAATTTTGAAAAAACAAAGGATTTAGTCAAAATTTTCGATAAGTATGGTTGGCAGAGCCTTTTGATTATAGACGATCAAGAAAAGGCTAAAGGTTTGGCAAAGTTTACTAAGAGGCTCGCAAACAAGGACGTTTTAAGTGTAAATGGAATAAATGTTTACGATATTCTGAGGAAAGATCAATTATTGATAACCTCATCAGCACTAAAGCAGTTGGAGGAAAAGCTTCAATGAAAAGCAACTATGATATAATTCGTCGTCCTATAATAACTGAAAAGGCAACATTAGCGTCCGAGGTAGGTGGAGTGGTATTTGAAGTTGCTATGAAATCAAATAAAGCTGAGATAAAACAGGCCATAGAGGAACTTTTCAAAGTAAAGGTTAAGGCGGTGAATACAAGTATAAAAAAAGGCAAGAAAAAACGCTTTCGTGGTCAACTGGGAAAGCAGCGAGATATAAAACGAGCATATGTGATGCTTGAAGAGGGTAACACAATAGATGTTACTTCCGGTCTTTAAGTTGGTATAAAGGTAGGAAAGATGGCGCTAAAGAATTATAAACCAACATCACCTGGGCAAAGAGGTCTTGTGTTAGTTGATAAATCAGGATTGTGGAAGGGAAGACCCGAAAAATCTCTTTCCAGAGGTTTAACAAAAAAGGGTGGACGTAATAATTTAGGACGGATCACAGTCAGGCATCAAGGAGGTGGCGCAAAGAGGTTATACAGGGAAATAGACTTCAAACGCTCAAAAACTGGCATTACCGCAACTGTGGAAAGAATTGAATACGATCCAAATCGATCTGCCTTTATTGCATTAATTGTTTATGAGGATAAACAGAAATCTTATATATTGGCCCCTCAGCGGCTAAAGGCCGGTGATACCGTGATATCTGCAGAAAAAGCCGATGTTAAGCCGGGGAATGCTATGCCCTTCTCAAGTATGCCAGTGGGAACGATAGTTCACAACATAGAATTCAAGCAAGGTAAAGGTGGACAAATCGCAAGGTCTGCTGGTGCCTATGCGCAGTTTATCGGTAGAGATGGAGGGTATGCCCAATTGCGATTGTCGTCGGGAGAGGTAAGAGTTGTTAGGCAAGAGTGCAGGGCTACAGTTGGAGCGGTTTCTAATCCCGATAATTCTAACCAAAATCTTGGAAAAGCCGGTAGATCAAGATATTTAGGGAGAAGGCCAACTGTCCGCGGCGTTGTAATGAATCCAATTGATCACCCTCACGGTGGAGGAGAGGGTAGAACATCGGGCGGAAGACACCCTGTTACGCCTTGGGGCAAGCCCACCAAAGGGGCTAAGACTCGGTCAAATAAGGATACCGACAAATACATCATACGTTCACGACATTTAAAGAAGAAAGGAAGAAGGTAATATGGCTAGATCTGCGTGGAAAGGACCATTTGTTGATTCCCATCTTCTAAAAAAAGCTGAGCTTGTTAGAGAAAAAGGCAGTAAAGAGGTAATAAAAACTTGGTCTCGTAGATCAACGATATTGCCGCAGTTCGTAGGATTAACATTTGGTGTTTACAATGGACGTAAGCACATACCGGTGATGGTTTCTGAGGAGATGATAGGACAAAAATTGGGTGAGTATAGCCCTACTCGAACTTATTATGGTCATGCGGCCGATAAAAAAGCTAAGAGGAAATAATTAGATGTCAAAGGAAAAAAATGGTCGTAGAGTTGCAGATAACGAAGCTATGGCTAAGCTTAGAATGATTAAGACAAGTCCACAAAAGCTCAACTTAGTTGCTCAGCTCATAAGAAATAAGCCTGTAGCTAAAGCATTATCTGACCTAAGATTTTCAAAGAAGCGCGTAGCAAAAGAGGTGTCTACTTGTCTACAAAGCGCAATAGCAAATGCAGAAAATAATCACGGACTTGATGTAGACGAGCTCGTTGTTCAGAGTGCTTATGTTGGAAAGAACATGGTGCTAAAAAGAGGAAGGCCACGTGCAAGAGGTCGTTACGGAAAAATACTGAAACCTTTTAGCCAAATAACAATAGTAGTTAGACAGAATAAAGAAGAGGAATAAAACCCATGGGACAGAAAATAAATCCTATAGGATTACGACTTCAGGTCAATAGAACGTGGGAGAGCGTTTGGTTTGCCGGGAGACGTGAATTCGGTGAACTGCTGCATGAAGATTTAGAAATTCGTAAATACGTCAAAGTTAATTGTGCTCAAGCGGGTATTAGTAGAGTGGTTATAGAGAGGCCACATAAAAAATGTAGAGTTACAATACATGCTGCCAGACCAGGCGTAATCATAGGTAAAAAAGGTTCCGATATTGAAACTTTAAGAAAGGCTCTATCGAAACTGACTAGTAGTGAGTTGTTGTTAAATGTTTTGGAGGTAAGAAAGCCAGAGACTGACGCTGCGCTTGTAGCTGAAAGCATCGCTCAGCAGTTGGAAAGAAGAGTATCTTTTAGGAGAGCGATGAAGAGAGCAGTTCAAAATGCTATGCGTATGGGTGCATTAGGCATAAGAGTTGACATTTCGGGCCGATTAGGAGGTGCAGAGATAGCCAGAACTGAATGGTATTCTGAGGGCAGAGTACCACGACACACGCTGCGAGCCGATATAGACTACTGTGTTGCAGAAAGCAGCACGGCTTACGGTATAATAGGTGTAAAAGTATGGATTTTTAAGGGTGACATAATGGAGCATGATCCATCTGCGAGAGATAGAAAGCTGAGTGAATTAAAAGAGAGTCCATCTAGAACCCAAAAAAGTACAAATATGCCTCAGGAAAGAGCAAATTAAAAATGTTACAACCAAAAAAATCTAAGTTTCGAAAACAGCACAAGGGTCGCATACATGGATTGGCGAAAGGTGGGTATAGCGTTAATTTTGGTAACTACGCGTTGAAAGCAACAGAGCCAGAAAGAATTACGGCAAGACAAATTGAAGCAGCTCGTAGGGCTCTAACACGGCATATGAAAAGACAGGGTAGAGTTTGGATAAGAATATTTCCCGATGTGCCAGTAACAGCTAAGCCCATAGAGGTAAGAATGGGTAAAGGTAAAGGCTCAGTTGATCGCTGGGTGGCGAAAGTTAAGCCAGGCAGAATTATGTTTGAGGTTGATGGCGTGTCTGAGTTGATAGCAAAAGAAGGCCTGAGGCTGGCAGCAATGAAGCTTCCCGTCAAGTGTAGATTTGTTGTTAGGCAGGATTGGTAGCATTTTGAAGAGGTTAGAAAGAGACAATGAAAATTAAAGATATAAGAGATAAAAGTACTGAAGAGCTAGAGGGAGAGCTTGAAAAGCTGAAAAAGGAATCATTTAACCTAAGGTTCCAAAAAGCAGGTGGGCAGCTAGAAAACACAGCTAGAGTTCGATTCGTTAGGCGAACAATTGCTAGAATATTAACGGTTCTTAATTCAAAAGTTGAGAAAGTATAGTCGGAGATTTTGATGCCAAAAAGAGTATTGCAAGGAACAGTCGTTAGCACGTTAAACCAAAATACACTGACGGTTTCGGTTGAACGAAGATTTAAACATCCAGTGCTTAAAAAAACCATTAGAAGATCAAAAAAGTATAGGGCACACGGTGATAATAACTCTTACAAATCTGGAGACATAGTAAAGATACGAGAAACGGCACCTATTTCCAAGACTAAGCGATGGGAAGTTTTGGAGTAGAAAATTCAAAGTAAAAATCGAAACCAAGGTAAATTTAACCTAAAGGTCGGGAGAAAAAAATGATACAAATGCAGAGCAACCTCGACGTTGCCGATAACTCAGGAGCGAAGAGGGTCCAGTGCATAAAAGTGTTGGGTGGTGCTAAAAGAAGGTACGCTTCGGTCGGAGATGTAATAGTTGTGACTATAAAAGAAGCCATACCAAGAGGTAAAGTAAAGAAAGGTGAAGTGAGAAGAGCTGTCATAGTCAGAACTTCAAAGCAAATTCATAGGCAGGACGGGAGTTCGATTAAGTTCGACACTAATGCTGCCGTACTATTGAGTAATTCAGGTGAGCCAATTGGAACAAGAATATTTGGGCCTGTCGTGAGGGAACTTAGATTGAAGAAGTTTATGAAAATTGTATCATTAGCTCCAGAGGTTTTGTGATGGCAGCTAGAATTAAAAAAGGTGATACGGTCATAGTGCTTGCCGGAAAAGATAAAGGTAAACGAGGTCAAGTATCTAAAGTACTCACCAAATTAGATAAAGTCGTTGTCGAGGGAGTTAACACCGTTATTACGCATAAAAAGCAAGATAAAGATAGCGCAGGCGGAAGAGTGCCAAAGAACGCTCCAGTCCATGTATCAAATGTTGCTTTGATTGATCCAAAAAATGATGTTGCAACAAGAGTCGGATTTACGGTTAAAGATGGAAAAAAGGTTAGAATAGCAAAAAATTCTGGGGAGGTGATAGATGGATAATTATAAGCCTCGTTTGGAAAAACTTTATAATGAGAAACTCAGATCAAGTCTAAAAGAACAATTTAAATACAAAAATGATTTGATGATACCGAAACTCGAAAAAGTAGTATTAAATATGGGAATAGGAGAGGCCGTAGCAGATACGAAGAAAGTTAAGTCAGCACACAATGACTTAATGCTGATTGCAGGCCAATTACCTGTATTTACAAAGGCAAAAAAATCTATTGCGGGCTTTAAAGTTAGAGAGGGCATGCAATTAGGTGCAAAAGTCACACTAAGAAGGTCGAGAATGTATGAGTTTATTGACCGTCTAATTAATGTTGCCATGCCGAGAATAAGAGATTTTAGAGGATTATCGCCAAAAAGCTTTGATGGCAGAGGCAATTATGCACTCGGCATAAAAGAACACATAGTATTTCCAGAAATCGACTTTGATAAAGTAGACGAGATTTGGGGGCTTGATGTTGTGGTATGCACAACAGCTAGGTCAAATGATGAAGCTAAGTTTTTACTTAGTTTATTTAATTTCCCTTTTAGAGATTAGGATAGAATAATCATGGCAAAAGTTTCTATGGTGAATAGACAGATTAAGCGTGAGCGATTAGTTCAAAAGTTTAAGAAAAAGCGAGAAGAATTGAAGAAAATATCGAAAGACCCATCGTTAAGTAATGAGGAGCGCTTTAAGGCAAGATTAGCACTCGCTAAATTGCCAAGAAATTCAAGTCCTACAAGATTACATAACCGATGTGCAGTAACAGGAAGACCAAAGGGTTATTACAGGAAGCTGAAGATGTCAAGAATAGCTTTGCGAGAGCTAGCTTCTGCGGGTGAAATCCCCGGTATGATAAAGTCTAGTTGGTAAGGAGAATTCAAAATGACAATGACTGATCCATTAGGAGATATGTTAACTAGAATTAGAAACGGCCAAATGAGACGTAAACAATACGTTCTCACACCAAGCTCAAAATTGCGAGCGTGGGTTTTAGATGTGTTAAAAAGTGAGGGCTACATCAGGAGTTATGAGATTGAAAAAAGCGTGTCAGGTACAGATAATATTAAGGTAGCCCTAAAATATTTTGATGGAGAGCCAGTGATTAAAGAGCTCAAGCGTGTCTCTACCCCAGGTCGAAGGGTGTATCTAGGAGCAGATAACCTTCCAAAAGTTAGACAAGGTTTGGGGGTGGCAATTGTGTCCACTTCTAAAGGTATTATGTCAGATGCAAAAGCTCGTCAATCCAGAGTGGGTGGCGAAGTTTTATGCACTGTTTTTTAAGGATAGGCCATGTCAAGGATAGGAAAAAAACCAATTGAAATTCCGAGTGGAGTTGAAGCTGTACTTAAAGAAGGTACTATAGAAGTCAAAGGTGCTCTTGGTTCAAGACATTTTAATTTTTCAGAAAAACTAAAAGTGGATATCGTCGATAAGAATATTACAGTAACTCCAAAGAATCTCGAGAAAAAAACACGCCAGCTTTGGGGCATGTCGAGGTCACAGATAGCAAATATAGTGCATGGTGTTAATGCAGGATTTTCTAAAGAGCTTGAAATAAATGGGGTTGGTTATAGGGCAGCCGTTCAGGGTAAAGTCCTTAAATTGTCTTTGGGATATTCGCATGATGTTGATTTTGACATTCCAGATGATGTTAAAATAACGTGTGCAAAACCCACCGAGATAAAAGTGGAAGGAATAGATCAGCAGGTTGTGGGAGAGGTAGCAGCAAAGATACGTGCTTGGAGGGCTCCTGAGCCTTACAAGGGAAAAGGAATACGGTATAAAGGTGAATACATATTTGCGAAAGAGGGAAAAAAGAAGTAGGAGCTATAATGACAACACATAAGATAAAATTGTTTAAGAAAAGATCTCTCAGGGTCAGAAACAAGCTAAAGAAAACTAGCTATGGTAAATGTAGGCTGTCCATTCACAGATCCTCTAAGAACATTTATGCGCAAGTTATAGACGATAGACTAGGAAAAACAGTGGCTTCTGTATCATCACTAGAAAAGAGCTTAGGAGTAGTTGGAAAAAATAATATAGAAGTTGCTACAAAGATTGGAAAGGAAATAGCCTCAAGAGCCTTAAAAAAAGGGATTAAGGAAGTGGTTTTTGATAGGGGAGGGTTCCTATATCATGGAAAAATTAAGGCACTAGCGGACGCCGCTAGGGAAAACGGATTAAAACTATAGGGATAAAAGCTTTGGAAGATAAGAGAAAATTAGATAGAGAAGAATCAGAATTTACAGACCGTCTTGTAGCGATAAACCGTGTTTCAAAAACGGTAAAAGGAGGAAAGAGGTTTGGATTTGCGGCTTTAGTCGTAGTAGGTGACCAAAAAGGCAGAGTTGGATATGGAAAAGGGAAAGCTAAGGAAGTTCCCGAAGCTATTCGCAAAGCTACAGAGCAGGCAAAACGAAAGACAGTAAAGGTTCCTTTAAGGGAAGGGAGAACTCTTCATCATGATATTGACGGCAGACATGGCGCGGGAAGGGTAATTATGAGAAGTGCAAAAGCGGGAACAGGAATTATTGCCGGCGGACCAATGAGAGCTGTTTTTGAAATGCTAGGTATTCAAGATGTTGTGGCAAAGTCATTAGGTTCTCAGAATCCCTATAATATGATTAGAGCGACTATTAGTGGCTTGACTAAAGAGTGGAGCCCAAGAATGGTTGCTCAGCGAAGAGGCAAAAAAGTTTCTGAGATAACATTTAAATAACGGTAAAATTCATGAATAAGAAAATAAAAATAAAAAGGGTAAGGTCTCTAATACGTCAGCCACAAAATCAGATTAGGGTTGTTAAAGGCTTGGGACTTTGGAAAACTAACTCGGTAAGAGAAATCGAGGATACGCCTTCAGTAAGAGGGATGCTGTCTAAAGTAGGACATCTGGTTAAGGTTTTAGATTAAAAAGGAAGTTTAAGATAATGCGTTTAAATGATATTTCGGATAATCCTGGTGCCGTTAAAAAAAGGGTAAGGGTTGGAAGGGGACCCGGTTCAGGTAAGGGTAAAACTGCTGGCCGCGGAATAAAGGGTCAAAAGTCAAGATCGGGTGTCTCAATAAAGGCTTTTGAAGGTGGGCAAATGCCTCTTTATCAAAGGTTGCCTAAACGAGGTTTCAATTCAAGAAATTCGAAAAAACTACTAGATCAAGTCAACCTTGGGTCAATCCAAAAGCTCATTGATGCTAAAAAGATTGTCGAAAATAAGTTGATAGATATAGCGGTCCTTCGCAGTGTAGGTTTAATAAACAAGAATGCAGTCTCCGTAAAGCTTTTGGCAAAAGGATCTCTCGCCTCCAAAGTAAAAATTGAAGTTTCGAGCGCTTCCGAAAAAGCAAGACAAGCAGTTGAAAAGATGGGTGGCGAACTCAATCTTATTTCTGCATAAAAGGAATATTGTACCATGGTATCTGCGGCAGAACAGATGGCAGCCAACTTGAGCTGGAGCTCTATTGGTAAAGCTAAAGACCTTCAGAACAGGATTCTTTATGCACTATTGCTTCTAATCATTTACAGAGCGGGTACTTATGTGCCAGTCCCCGGTGTGGATGCAGAGCAATTGAAGGCTTTTTTTGAGCAAAATGCTCAGGGTATAGGTGGGATGCTTAATATGTTTACCGGTGGAGCGGTGGGAAGAATGGCTGTATTTGCACTCGGAATTATGCCATATATAACATCGTCAATTATCATGCAATTGTTAACCTCTATGGTTCCATACCTTGAACAACTAAAAAAAGAGGGAGAACAGGGTAGACAGAAAATAAATCAGTATACAAGATACGGTACTGTGATACTGGCTTTCTTTCAATCCTGGGGGATAGCCGCTGGTATTGAGTCTCAGGGTTTAGCGTCAGAACCTGGACTTTTCTTTCGCGTGTCCTGCGTTGTTACACTCGTGGGAGGCACTATGCTTTTAATGTGGCTTGGCGAGCAGATAACTCAGAGGGGTATCGGAAATGGTATCTCGTTAATTATATACGTTGGTATAATAGCTGAATTACCTGGAGCTTTAGGACAGTTTTTTGCATCTGGTAGATCTGGAGCGCTAAGTGCTTTTACCATTATCTTTCTAATAATAGTAGTAATTGCTGTGATAGCATTTGTTGTTTTCGTTGAAAGGGCCCTGCGTAAGGTTCCTCTACAGTACCCTAGAAGACAAGTAGGAATGAAAATATTTGAAGGCGAAAACTCTAACCTGCCGGTTAAGGTAAATCCAGCAGGTGTCATTCCTGCGATTTTTGCGTCATCATTATTATTATTGCCAACAACTATGACCGCTTTCTCATCGAACGATAGTTCCGGTTTCGTTGGATTTTTAGCTGCCTATTTAGGCCCCGGCCAAGTACTCTACTATTTGTTCTTTGGAGGAATGATTATTTTCTTCACCTATTTTTACACACTAAATGTCTCTTTTAAACCAGAGGACGTTGCAGAAAATATAAAAAAGCAGGGGGGATTTGTTCCTGGAATACGGCCAGGACCAAAAACAGCTGAATACCTTGAATACGTTGTGGTCAGGCTTTTAGTAGTAGGGTCACTATATTTGGCCGCAGTCTGTCTTTTGCCTGAGTTTTTAAGAGCGCAAATGAATGTTCCTTTTTACTTTGGTGGCACATCAGTACTAATCGTTGTGTCTGTTACTTTGGATACAGTAGGACAATTGCAATCGCACCTGTTAGCTTATCAATATGAAGGTTTGATTGAGAAGTCGCGCCTAGGTAAGAAAAATAAAAGGCAAAACAGGTTTAGAAGATGATTATAATATTGTTTGGACCCCCAGGAGCTGGAAAAGGGACGCAAGCTCAAAGATTGGTCGATAAACTCAATCTAAAACAATTATCGACTGGAGACATGCTTAGGGAGGCCATAACTGAAGGAAGTGAATTGGGTAAAAAAGCGAGCTCAATTATGAATAGAGGTGAGTTGGTTTCTGACGATATCATACTATCAATGATTAAAGACAAGCTTAGAGAAAGCCGGAGTGACGGCTTTATATTCGACGGCTTTCCACGTAACTTGGAGCAGGCTAAAGCATTAGATAAAATATTACATGAGTTAAAGTTAAGGTTAGATTTGGTAATCGAAATAGTAGTAAATGATGAGGTGTTAATAAATAGAATTGAAAATCGCGCCAAAGAAAGCAAAAACGTTCGAAGTGATGACAACGAAGAAGTACTTAAAAACAGGCTAAATATCTATCATGAGAGTACAGAAATGATAAAACCATACTATTTAGATCAGAAAAAACTCGTTAAAATAGATGGAATGAGAAGTATTGAGCAAGTTAGTAGCGATATTGAAGGTCAATTGCAAAATATTGAGAAATGATGCCATTGGTACCTAATACCGCGTCTATTCAAGAAGGCTGAGATGACATTTTAAAGGAATAAAAGAAATATTATATTGATCTATTGACCTTATTAATTTTAGCGTTATAAAGACAGTCTGGATCGTTGTATAGTTAGAGGAAAACATTAGTGGAGAGTAAGAATGGCTAGAATAGCCGGGATAAATTTGCCGACAAATAAGAGGGTCTTAATTGCGCTCACTTACATTCACGGTATAGGCAGAGTTACTTCTAAAAGTATATGTGATTCTGCGGGAGTAAACGTATCTACGCGAGTAAACCAACTTTCCGAGCAAGAAGTCGCTTCTATTAGACAGCAAATCGATGGTAATGTGGTGGTAGAAGGTGACTTGAGAAGGGAAAGGACAATAAATATTAAGAGGCTCATGGACCTTGGATGTTACAGGGGCTTAAGGCACAGGAGAGGTTTACCTGTAAGAGGGCAGCGAACGCACACTAATGCTAGAACAAGAAAAGGACCAGCAAAAGCAATAGCTGGAAAGAAAAAATAAGACGGAAAATCATATGGTAAAAAAAAAGAAGAAAGAGAAGAAAAATATTACAACCGGAATTGCTCATATAAATTCCAGTTTCAATAATACCAAAGTTCTAATTTCTGACGTGCAAGGAAATGCGATAGCGTGGTCTTCAAGCGGGACTATGGGTTTTAAAGGTTCAAGAAAGGCAACGCCATATGCTGCACAGCTGGCGGCTGAGGATGCTGGAAAGAAGGCACAGGAGCATGGTATGAAGTCTCTTGATGTACATGTTCAAGGTCCGGGCTCCGGTAGAGAGTCAGCACTGAGAGCACTGTCCGCTATTGGAATGAACGTAACCTCAATTAGAGATGTTACGCCAATTGCACATAATGGATGTAGACCACCAAAACGACGACGTGTCTAAAGACACATCGTAAATATTTCAACCTCGGGAACGCTTAGCTGTCACGGATCGAGCTAATGTAAGAATGGAGGACTAGATGATCCACAAAAACTGGCATGAACTTATAAAACCTTCGGGTTTAAATTTAGTAAACGATGAACAAAATCCAAATTCTGCAACTATTGTTGTTGAACCACTCGAAAGAGGGTTTGGGCTTACCTTAGGAAATGCTCTTAGAAGAACGCTTCTTTCCTCTCTTCAAGGAGCTTCAATCACTTCAGTAAAGATAAATAGTGTTTTACACGAATTTTCTTCAATACCAGGCGTAAGAGAGGATGTTACAGATATAGTTCTAAATCTTAAGGCTATCGCAGTAGGTATGGAAGTAGAGGGTCCAAAGAAATTAACATTGAAAGAACAAGGCCCTAAGGCTGTTACCGCCGGAGATATTGTTGAGACAAATGGAATAAGCATTCTGAACAAAGATGCTATGATATGTCAGCTCGATGAAGGCGGATCACTTGATATGGAACTTACGGTTGATACTGGAAAAGGATACGTGCCAGGTGATAAACATAGAGATGAAGATATGGCTATAGGTTTGATATCTGTAGACGCTATGTTTTCTCCCGTGAAAAAAGTGTCATACAAGGTGGACTCTACGCGTGAAGGGCAAGTTCTTGACTATGATAAACTCTCGCTATCCATAGAGACCGATGGATCAGTGAGTCCGGAGGATGCGATAGCTTTTGCTGCTAGAATATTACAAGATCAGCTTACTGTTTTCGTGAATTTTGAGGAGCCTCAAGCTGAAGAGATTGCAAGTGAGGAAGATGAACTAGCTTTTAATCCACTTTTATTGAAAAAAGTTGAGGAACTTGAGCTATCAGTAAGGTCTGCAAATTGCTTAAAGAACGATAATATTGTTTACATTGGTGACTTAATTTTAAAAACGGAATCTGAAATGTTAAGGACCCCTAACTTTGGCAGAAAATCTCTCAATGAAATTAAGGAAGTTCTTACTTCAATGGGGCTGCATTTAGGAATGGATGTTTCTGAGTGGCCACCTGAAAACATTGAAGAACTTGCAAAAAAACATGAAGATCAATATTAAATAACTATAAGAGGGATGCACAATGAGACATTCGCATGGTTACAGGAAGTTAAACAGAACGCATGAACATAGGTCAGCTATGTTTGCTAATATGGCTTGTAGCTTAATTGAGCACGAACAAATTAAAACAACGCTTCCTAAAGCAAAAGAACTGAAGCCGATTGTGGAAAAGTTAATAACCCTCGCGAAGAAAGGCAATTTGCATTCTAGAAGAATTTTAATTTCAAGGATTAAACAGCAAGACGCCGTAAAAAAATTGTTTGATGTTCTAGCATCACGTTATAAAGATCGACATGGAGGCTGTGTAAGAGTTCTAAAAGCTGGTCAGAGATATGGGGACATGGCGGATATGGCTATAATAGAACTTGTTGATAGAGATGAAAACGCCAAAGGTGCAGGTGATCGAAAACGTGTAGAAGAACAGGAAAGTGCCGAAGCCACCGAAAATAGAGAGTAATTAATTGCTTATTAATGGCTGATAGCCGAGACATAATCGTTGAGGAAGATGGAATCGACTGCAGGCTAAGCACCTGGATTAAAAGAAATGATAGGCGGCTAACTTTCAAGTCGGTGAACACGCTCTGTAGAAAAGGTTTGATTAAAGTTAACGGCATTAAGACACAGGCGTCTTACAGACTTAAAAAAGGTGATGTGGTTACTATCCCCTCCTTAAGTGTCAATGGCGATGAACCAACTTCAAAAATTGATCCTAAATTGGCTGAGTTGTTACTTAGTGCAATAATCTTTAAGGACAATAATTTGATTGCCCTGAACAAACCAGAGGGTTTAGCCTCGCAAGGAGGTAGTAATCAGGGAACGCGTCATGTAGATGCATATAAATCCACACTACAATTTGGTTCAAAGGATCCACCAAGATTAATTCATAGGCTTGATAAGGAAACCTCTGGTATTTTGTTGCTAGCGAGAGACGTTAAGACGGCTAGCGCTTTTGCTGCTCTATTCAGGGACAAACAGGTTGAGAAGATATATTGGGCACTTGTTGAAGGGGTACCAAAAAAAGAAAAAGGTATATTGGAAAGCTATATCGGAAACGTAGATATTTGGAAGCCCAGTGTTGATAGGGGGCTTATAGGGCAAAAAAAAAGTAGGCAAAATAGTGCTAGTAAGAAAAAAGCACTTACTTTCTATAAGGTGATAGAAAAGATAGGGTCAAAATATGCGTGGCTAGAATTAAAACCTGCTACTGGTCGTACTCATCAGTTGAGAATTCATTGTGCTGAGTTAGGAAACCCCATCGTAGGAGATAGAAAATACAAAAGCGGTGAAAATAAGAATTCTAAAGACTTTCCATTTAGCTTTAAAAAGCTCTTTCTGCATGCAAGGTGCGTTATTTTCGTACATCCAATATCAAAAAAGACAACAAAAATTGAAGCACCTTTGCCTAAGCATATGGGTTTAGTTTGGAAACATTTTGGTTGGAAAATTTGATGTGCAATTAATGGTTTAGAATTAAACACCTATGATTATTAGCAAAGATAAATACTGGAAAAGAGTCAGAAAAGAGGAGCAAAGTGAAAACTTGTTCCTCATTTACTTAGATGAGGTATGCCTCAAATCAGATAAAGGCCATAAATTAAGGCTGTCTGAACAATTAGCTAACGAGGTTGTAAGGGAGTGGAGTGCAGATGGAAAACTTAGTGCTATTAAAAACAGTTTCTTTACAAAATTTTGCTTTTCAGCGACGGATATTACAAAAAAAGAGAGGGAAGCTGTTTTTGGTCGTTTGGTGGAATATGGCAACTGTGATCCGATTTGTTATATCGCAAGTGAACCAACAAAACTACATTTGAAGCAAGAAAATCTCTATAGTCCCTTGATAGAATGGGTTGAAAAATTTTTCTCAATAAAATTGAATATAGGAACTGGACTTCTTTTCATAGAGCAGCCACGCCTAAACGCTAACATAATTAAAAAATACTTAGAAGAGCTTGATAATTTTCATCTAACTGCAATACATGAGCTGACTAAAAGCCTGGGATCTTTTTTTACTTGTCTAGCGCTTTATAAAAACGTAGTAAGTCCAGAACTCGCCTGGGAAGTTGCTAATGTTGAAGATAACTTTAGAATTGAAGTCTGGGGTGAAGTCGAAGAAGAAAAGCAGAAAAAAAATGTAGATTTTGATCATTTCAAAGATCTGACAAAAATACTTCAAATGATCTAGTTGGGGGCTTCAAGAATCATTGTTGATTGAAGAATCAGTGTTTGAGAAGAATTTTCTAAAAAAATAAGATGAAATGCCCTTTAATTAACTGATTTTAATGAATTTTTTCAACATGAATAATTAAAAGTGGAAAAAAACGTGAGAATGTTTAAAATGACGATCTTTGAAGTGTGTACGAATATTTTTTATATACACACGAAAGTTTCGAAACTTAAATTAGGTTAAAGAAGGAAAAAATATGAAGAAACTATTTTTGGGAGTGCTCACAGCGTTGGCTTTAGCTGCTGGTGGTACTTTTGCTGGAACATTAGATGATGTGAAGGCACGTGGAAATTTATTGTGTGGTGTATCCACGGGTGCACCTGGTTTTGCTACTGTCGATGATAGCGGTAAAGATGTTGGATTTGACGTGGACTATTGTCGAGCTCTAGCAGCTGCGATTTTTGGTGATCCAATGGCAGTGAAATTTGTCGGTTTGACCTCTGCAGTAAGATTTACAGCATTGGCAGCCGGAGAAGTTGACATACTTGCTAGAAACACAACATGGACATATAGTAGAGATACCGACCTGAAGCAGACATTTTTAGGTGTAAACTATTATGATGGTCAAGGCTTCATGGTTAAGAAAGAACTAGGTGTTAAGTCTACAACAGAATTAGACGGTGCGACCGTATGTATTCAAGTTGGAACAACAACAGAACTTAACCTTGCTGACTACTTCAAGGAAAATGGTATGAGCTACGAGCCTGTACCAACTGCTGATAATGCAGAATCTCAACAGCAGTATCTTGCCGGAGCGTGTGACACATACACAACCGATGCCTCCGCATTACACGGTACAAGAGTAAACCTTGAAAATCCTGATGATCACCTCGTTCTGCCGGAAATCATTTCAAAAGAGCCACTTGGACCTCTTGTGAGACACGGTGATGATAATTGGGCTGACATAGGACGTTGGGTGCTAAATGCGCTAGTTATTGCTGAAGAAAAAGGAATAACAAAGGGCAACATCGATAGTTGGAAAGATACTAAAGATGCCGAGATCCATAGACTTCTTGGAACCGGTGATGATGATATTCTAGCTATGGTTGGACTTCCTAAGAACGCTATGTACAACGCGATTAAAGCGGGTGGAAACTACGGCGAAATCTTTGAAAATAATCTAGGTGCTACAAGCGGTATTAACATCGAAAGAGGTGTGAATGCGTCTTGGACTAAGGGTGGTATTCTTTATTCACCTCCATTTAGATGATTTGAAAACCTATTTAAAAAGGGGCGTCTCGAACGCCCCTTTTTCGTTTACAAAAATAATTTGAATTTTTACTAAACCTACATGTTGCAGGTTTTATTAATTTATATTACCTCTGTAGATAAAATTTTATAAACTATAGTCAGATGTAAATTATGGAACTAAAATGAGCTCACCAACTCTTCCACCATCAGAAAGTTTTAAATTTAGTATGTTGCTAAGCGACACACGTTATAGAGGAATGTCGCTACAAGTAATCACGTTTATAATATTTATGGCTGTATTTTTCTGGCTAGTCGATAATACTATTAAAAACTTAGCCTTGCTTGATAAAGATGTGAGCTTTAATTTTCTATGGCTAAGAGCGGGATACGACATTAACCAGCGACTAATACCTTACACTAGTGATAGTACGCACGGAATGGCGGCTTTAGTTGGCATTCTTAATACTCTACTGGTTGCATTTGTAGGGTGCATAATAGCTACAGTTCTCGGGCTTTTTGTCGGTATTCTACGCCTTTCAAAAAATTGGATTGTGGCAAAACTTATGTCTGCCTATATAGAAGGTTTTAGAAATGTCCCAGTACTCCTTTGGATTGTGATGGTTTTTGCTTTGCTTACGGAATTTACCCCCGCACCAAGGGCTTTCAAAGGTGCTGAACCCGAAGCTACGATGTTATTTTTTGAGAGTGTAGCGATAACAAATCGAGGAACGTATTTTCCGGCACCAGTTTTGGCCGAAGGAGCCTACTGGTTACTGCTGTGCTTTGGTCTTTCGATTGTTGCCGTTATTTATTTTATTCGATACGCAAATAAACAGAAAAAAGATACTGGAAAAAGCTTACCTACATTTTGGATTAGTGTAGCAGTAATTATTTTTCCGACATTAATACTTTTTTTTGCAATGGGCCAGCCAGTGTCACTCGAGTATCCTTATCTCAAAGGGTTTAATTTTAAAGACGGAATACATCTTCGAAACTCATTTCTTGCATTGACCTTAGCATTAGCCTTCTATACCTCTGCTTTTATTGCTGAGATAGTAAGAGCAGGCATCATGGCGGTTTCCAAAGGCCAATCTGAGGCAGCAGCATCTCTGGGTTTGAGACCTAACAAAATAATGAGCCTTATAATCCTTCCACAGGCTTTGAGGATTATTGTTCCTCCTCTTATCTCAAATTATCTAAATTTAACTAAAAATTCATCTCTCGCTATCGCAGTAGGATACATGGACGTTAGAGGAACTCTAGGAGGAATTACTCTTAATCAGACTGGAAGAGAGTTGGAGTCAATGCTTTTGCTTATGGGTTTTTATCTTGCAGTATCATTGTTGATTTCTTCGTTTATCAATTACTTCAATAGGTCTTTTCAAATAGTGGTGCGATGATGACTAAGATAGCTTTTGTAAGAAAAAAAGAAATACCTCCATCAGCGCCGCCAATAACAGAGGTTGGGCTTATTGGATGGTTAAGACAAAATTTATTTTCATCATGGCTAAACTCGATACTCACAGTGTTATCGGTATACTTTATAGTTGTAATATTATGGGATTTCATACCTTGGGCTTATGGAGGACACTGGAATACTAAATCGCTAAGAGAATGTCTAGACTTAGACCCAGACGTAGCTTGCTTTTCAGTACTTACGGCTAGATGGAAACAATTGCTTTTCGGACTGTATCCAGCTGAGGAGTATTGGAGGCCTACATTAACTTTTATGTTTTTGTTACTCGCAATCGTTCCTATATTATTTCCAAGGTTTTTTCGTTTTTTTTGGTTTTCAATAATTTATCCCGGATTAGCTGTATGGCTACTGTGGGGGGGATCGTTTTGGTCAATTAGTATAGTATATATTGGGTTAACTTTAGGAGCGCTGTTTTTTCTGAGTTTAATAAGACGGTATCTAAAAAACTATATGGTAGCAGCTATCCTCGCTTTCTTATTTACTGCCGTATTTTTTCTCTTTATCTCCAATCCGTTGGTAGGTCTTCTTAACGTTATTTTGCCAATTAGTCTTCCCTTCGTCGAGTCTTTAAAGATGGGTGGATTTACTTTGTCTCTGATCGTAGGAGTTACAGGAATTGTTGCGTCTTTTCCTATTGGGATTTTATTAGCATTGGGTAGACAATCTAACTTACCAGTAATTAAGATGATTTGTGTAGGGTTCATCGAGTTTATACGGGGCGTACCCCTCATAACGTTGTTATTTGTTGCGTCCGTTTTACTAAACTACTTTTTACCTCCAGGAACCAACTTTGATATTGTGTTGAGAGTAGTAATTATGGTTACATTATTTTCCGCAGCTTATATGGCTGAGGTAATTCGAGGCGGGCTAGCGGGATTACCATTAGGTCAGCATGAAGCGTCAGCGTCGTTAGGGCTCACTTACTGGCAATCACAAAGGCTTATAATAATGCCGCAGGCATTAAAAATATCCATTCCAGGTATTGTGAACACCTTTATTGGGTTGTTTAAAGATACAACTCTTGTATCCATAATAAGCCTAAGGGATCCGGTAGGGCTTGCGTCGACAATAAGAGCGGATCAAAAGTGGAATGGTATTTATTGGGAACTCTACGTCGCTATTGGATTGATGTTCTTTATTTTTTGTTGGGGTATGTCCCAGTACTCACAATATTTAGAAAGAAAATTAAAAACGGATAAATAGAATTTTCTATTTAGGTTAGGAGTAAGATTGATATGGAAAAAACTAAGATAAACATAACAGATGAAGTAGCTATCCACATATCTGATATGAACAAGTGGTTTGGTAACTTCCACGTACTTAGGGATATTAATCTGGAAGTGAGAAGAGGTGAGAGAATTGTTGTCTGCGGACCATCTGGATCTGGTAAATCAACACTGATAAGATGCATTAATAGACTTGAAGAGCATCAAAAGGGAAGCATAATTGTTGACGGTACAGAGCTAACCACTGACCTAAAGAATATTGATAAGATCAGATCTGAAGTAGGTATGGTCTTTCAGCACTTTAATTTGTTCCCTCATTTGACAACTTTAGAAAATTGTACTCTAGCTCCTATGTGGGTTAGAGAAACTCCGGAAAAAGAAGCTACAGAGATCGCAATGGAAATGCTTGAAAAAGTGAAAATTCCTGAACAGGCTCATAAATACCCAGGTCAACTTTCTGGGGGACAACAACAAAGAGTAGCAATTGCAAGATCTCTATGCATGAAACCAAGAATAATGTTATTTGATGAAGTGACTTCCGCATTGGACCCTGAAATGATTAAAGAGGTGCTGGATACTATGATTCAGCTAGCTGAAGAAGGCATGACAATGATATGTGTTACTCATGAGATGGGCTTTGCCAGGCAGGTTGCGGATAGAGTTATATTCATGGACGACGGTCAGATTGTTGAACAAAACGAACCGGAAGAGTTCTTCAAAAAACCAAAGTCTGATCGAACAAAGCTGTTTTTGAGTCAGATATTAGGTCATTAACCTAATCGCTAAGAAAAGCACGCATATGAAAATTTGATTGTTCCTTCAGTCTTAAATTCTGACCAGAGGGACAGGATCTTCTGACAAGGCAGCCGTTTCTACATTCTTGACCACTAGGTGTGTTCACATATTCCTTACATCGAATAACATCATAGCCGTCTTGGTTAAGTGCACTTACTGGACAAGCAGTGAGGCATGGTTTCTCACATGAGGTGCAGATATCTTTCGAGTTATCTGGTGATTCAATATATTCATTTATACCGAGTGCCCCTCGAAAAGAAATAAATAGGCCCTTCTCTTCATGTACTAAAAGGCGAACAGGAGACGACCTCATCGTTGAACATTTTTGTGCCCACGTAATGAATGGCTGAAAGGGCTCTTCAAAAGGAAAAAATGATCTTGCATCAAATTTTATTGCAATTTCCTTTATGGTCTTTTTTGACCATCTATCGAGTGGGTTTTCTTTTTTGTTCTTGTATTCCCTACTTTTTTTAAATACATCCCAAAAATAAGGCTCTTTTGGTCCTATTAGCAGAATGGTTCTCACTTTAGAGCAAACATTATCAGACCCATCTGGGTTAAAATAGCCTACGATATCAAGGCTTTTCTTATCTAGCATTCTTTGAATTGACAGCAGGGTATCTGACATTCCTAAAGACTAGTCAAAAGTTTTTTTAAACAGAGTGCCTACACCGTGGCTAGTAAAGAGCTCAAGAAGACAGGCATGATCAACTCTCCCATCGATTATAACGGATGCCCTAACACCCTCTTCAATAGCTTTTATCGACGTATTAACCTTGGGAATCATTCCCGAGTTAATAATTCCTGTGTCTATTAAATTTTTTGCCTCTTCTATAGTCAATTGATTAATTAATTGATCTTCGCTATCTTTTACACCGACCACATCCGTTAGCAGTAAGAGACGATCAGCTAAGAGGCTTGAGGCTATAGCACCCGCTGCTGTATCACCATTAATATTAAATGTTTCGCCCTTTATTCCAAAACCGATGGGGGCAATAACGGGGATAAAGTCACTCTTTATAAAATTCTGGACTATATCAGTATCAACTTTTTTTATCCTCCCAACAAATCCAAGTTTGGGATTATCTTGCTCACATTCAATCATATTCGCATCTTTTCCAGATAGTCCAACACCTTTCCCACCTTGGCTATTGATTGCATTAACTATAGATTTGTTAACATTGCCAGAGAGCACCATTTCAACAACTTCCATAGTCTTACCATCTGTTATCCTCTTGCCCTCAGCAAATTCGCTATCAATTTTTAAATCTGATAATACCTTATTAATCATAGGGCCACCGCCATGTACTATCACTGGGTTGACGCCACATTGCTTTATCAAAACAATATCTCGCGCAAAATTTTCCATTGAGGGTTTGCTCGTCATGGCATGACCTCCAAGCTTAATAACTATTGTCGAGTCCTCATATCTCTGGATGTATGGTAGCGCTTCGGCCAGCGTGGCTGCCGTTTGCTTAAAATTATTTTCTATTTTACCGTTCATAGAAAAACCTAATGCAATTATAATGCTGATTTGTCAATTATTTTGATTTAAACCTAAAATTGAGAACATTACGTCTCGAATTTCACTAATACCGCTTTTTTTTATCGCTGATGTCATTAAAAATTCTGGATTGCAGGCAGGATGCTCTTCTATTTTGCTATTTATTTCGTCTAGAAGTTTCGGCAACTCAGTTTTCTTAACCTTATCTATTTTGGTAAGTACTATTTGATAATTCACAGCATAGGTATCCAAAAAGGAAAAAAATTCTCTATCATTATCTTTAAGCCCGTGCCTTGCATCGACAAGAGTAAATACCCTCTTAAGTGAACGTCTTTCCGCGATATATGACTTTATGAGAGTCTGCCAATCTGACCTTTTATCTTTTGACGCTTTTGCGTAACCATAGCCTGGGAGGTCAACGATATAGCTACTTTCTCCCAATGAGAAAAAATTTAACTCTTGAGTTCGACCTGGGGTCTTGGAAGTCCTTGCCAGGTTTCTTCTTTCAAATAGGGCATTAATTAGTGAGGATTTTCCAACATTGGATCGCCCTATGAAACATACTTCTGCTTCTCTATCTGGAGGCAAACCATCAATCCCAGCCACTCCTTTTAAAAAGGAGACTTCATTTAATAAAGGTGATTTTGTAATCTATGGCTCCTTTATTAGTTTTCTTTGGAGGCCCCTTCCTTTTTAAAGGAGCTCAGAATATTTCCAAAAATATCTGGTTTCACACCTTGTGATGCCATAATAAAATACTGTTGTGCAAACGTGATGATATTATTTGCTACCCAGTATATTACTAGGCCACTGGAGAACTGCCCAAGAAGGAACATGAAAATCCAGGGCATCCATGCAAAAATCATTTGCTGTGTTTTATCAGTTGGCGCTGGATTAAGCTTCTGTTGCAACCACATTGTTATACCCATAAGTATTGGGTAGACCCCAATAGAAAAAATAACGAGAAAACTTTCTGGGCCAGGTGGCGAGAATGGCAGCAAGCCGAATAAATTTAATATAGAGCTAGGATCGGGGGCTGAAAGGTCGGTGATCCATCCTATGAACGGAGCATGCCTTACTTCAATGGTAACAAAAAGGACTTTGTATAATGAGAAGAAGATCGGAATTTGCAAAAGTATAGGTAAACAACCGGCAGCAGGATTGACTTTTTCTTTCTTGTACAAAGCCATCATTTCTTGCTGTAACTTCATTCGATCATCGCCGACCCGCTTTTTTATTTTTTCCATTTCAGGTTGTAGTTGCTTTAATTTTGACATTGAAACGTAAGATTTATAAGCAAGTGGCAGTAATACTGTCTTTACAACCAACGTAAGAAGAATGATCGCCCACCCCATATTCCCGACAAGCTTATTACAATAATCAAGTAAGGAAAAAATTGGTTTCGTTAAAAAGAAAAACCATCCCCAGTCAACGGTATCTATAAAGTCAGCAAAATTGGCCTCTTTCTGATACGATTTTATCGTATTGACCTCTTTAGCACCTGCGAATAGATATGTTTTTACTTCCGTAGATTGTCCAGACCCGATGCTCTGCAGAGGATGACGAATATCGGCTTGGTAAATATCGTTTGCCTCGTTATATTTGCTCGCCATTTTAAATTTACTCTTAGGTTCGCCAACCAGTGTTGACATCCAATATTTATCGGTAAAACCAATCCAGCCATTTTCTGTAATCTCATATATTTCAAGATTGGCACGCTCTCTATCGTCATACTTCTGATCTGTTATGTCGTCGTACGATAACTCAACAAGTTCGCCATCATCATATCCTACTATCCCTTCATGAAGAATATAAAAGCCAATAGTTTCGGGGGCGCTATGACGGGCTAGTATTCCGTAAGCTGCCAAATCAATGGTTGCGTTTGATTGATTAAATACACGCTGCTTTATAGTGAATAGAAAATCTTCATCGATGGAAATTTCTCTTTCAAATATTACGCCCTTGGGGCTCGTCCATTGCAACGTTATAGGTGTACTGGGTGTAAGCGTTTTACCTTTTGCAAGGTTCCAGACAGTGTTTGGATTAGGTACATTTTCTCTGTCTCGTGATGACCATCCATAGACAGCATAATAGTTTTTATTTTCAAACTGAAAGAGCTCAATGTTCTTCGAGTTCTCCTCCTGCGTCTCAAAATAATCCAAGAGTTTAAGGTGGTCTATTTTACCACCCTTTAAAGATAATGAACCCGATAGTCGTGATGTTTCTATTGGTACTCGCGGTGCGTCTGCAGATGTATCTATTTTTTGTTGGCTTTGATTGGTATCAACTTGCACTGGAGTGCTAAGACCGGTACCTGTTTGGTTATCTTCTTGTGTAATTTGTTCTGTTGTTTGTTCAGGACTCACTTCCTCTATTGGCTCTGGTGGAAACATGAGCATCCAACCAAGCAGTACTAAAAAACTTAGGGACGTTGCCAATAAAAGGTTCTTATTCTGATCATCCATCTGCTCTGCCTTCTCTTAAATAATCTGGGACTAATATATGGTTACTAATGACTTAATTCAATCGATTTATCGAGTAATGTCTTTTGATTGTTTCTTGTTCGGTACAGGATCATAACCAGAGTATCGGCTAAATGGATGACATTTTAATATTCGCTTTATAGACAAATAGGATCCATAAAAAATCCCGTGGGTTTTTAAGGCTGTTAAGGCGTATTCAGAGCATGTTGGTTCAAAGCGACAATTCTTCCCGGTCAAGGGGCTAATGAAAAGACGATATATGTGAATAGGAAAGGAAATAATTTTTATAAGCATCTATTTACCTTTCTCCTGGCCATATATCTTCTTTATTCCGTTCTCTATATCATTACATAGTTCAGTAAATTTTACTTTGATCGTTGTATCCTTTCGAGCAATGAAAATATAGTTGGTTTTTTTTATACCGATTTCCTTAAGTACAATCTTTCCTGCCTCTCTTAATCGTCGTTTTGCTCTGTTTCGTTTGACAGCATTCCCAACTTTTTTCGAACATGTAATACCCATCATTACGGATTCATCTGTTTCCACCACCTCATCGGTTCGCATGTAGCTTTGTATTACTACTGATGGCATAGCAGCGTAAGGTGCGTTATTACCATTTAGAAAATCTCGGCGCTTCTTGATTGTCTGGATATCCATAAGTACTCCCTGCAGTCGTCAAGACTACTAGAATATTATGCGGATAACGTCTTTCTACCGCGTGCTCGCCGTCGGTTAAGTATCTTTCTGCCAGCACTTGTTGCTGAACGTAAACGAAACCCGTGACGACGCTTTCTAACTCGGTTACTGGGTTGATATGTTCTTTTCATTACACAATTCCCTTCAAGCCTTATTGATTAATGGAAACGGGCTTTATTGTCAATTAGCTATTTATAATAATTGAACCATTAATATATAAGAGAAATTGTATTTACAATTCGATAACTCCTCATTAAATTCGCAATAATTGCACCGGTAGCTCAGCTGGATAGAGTACCTGACTACGAATCAGGGGGTCGGGGGTTCGAATCCTCCCCGGTGCGCCATAAAAAAACTATTTAATTTAAATAAATTAATGTCTTCACAGCTTATATTTTCCGTAAAAGAGGCACTCGTTCGATATAAAGAGACACCTGTATTTGAAGATCTTACGTTGAATATACATCAAGGTAGTCGCATTGCGTTGGTAGGAAAAAATGGTGCGGGTAAATCAACAATTATGAATATCATAACAGGTGTCAAGTCACTGGATGAAGGAGAACGCTGGGAAAATCCTGGAACAACAATAGGATATTTGGTCCAAGATTTTCAACCGAATGAAAAAGAAACGGTGTTCGATTTTATCTTTAATAATATTAAAGGAGAAGATCGTGAACTCTATCAATATAAGGTGGATATTGCGGCCGAGGCACTCGATTTGGATGTAAAAAAACCCATGACAATGCTATCGGGTGGCCAGCTTCGAAGAGCGGGCTTGGCAAAAGCCTTTGTTGAAGAGCCCGATATTCTTTTACTTGATGAACCAACAAACCATTTAGACCTTGAAGCAATTAGTTGGCTCGAGGGTTATCTTAATAATTATCAGGGAGCAATATTATGTATTTCCCACGATAAACGCTTTTTAGAAAATATAACGAATAAAGTATTTTGGTTGGATAGAGGAAAACTCAAAGTTAGTCCCAAAGGATTCAAGTTTTTTGATGAGTGGTCAACAATGCTTTTGGAGCAAGAGGAACGCGAACTTCAAAAAAGAAAACAAATTGTAGCTCAAGAAGTAGAATGGGCATCTCGCGGTGTAAAAGCACGCGTAAAAAGAAACGTACGACGTCTCAGCCAGGTACGTGAAATGAGAGATAAGTTAAAGGCTGATGAATCAGCCTATCGTCGCGCTACAAAAAAGATCAGCTATGAACCGATTAAAGATCTCGATAATCATACGAAAGTAATTTGTGAATTTTATAATGTTCATAAATCATTTCAGAATGATGATGAGAAAATTAATATCCTCAACGGTTTTAATATCCGTATTAAGAGAGGGGATCGCATTGGGATCATTGGTAAAAATGGATCAGGGAAATCAACCTTTTTGAAGCTCATTCTTAAAGAGTTAGAAGCTGATCGTGGAAGCGTGAAAGTCCAAAAGACAATTGAGTTTTCATACTTTGACCAAAGTAGAAGTGATTTGAGACCAAACGATCGACTAAAAGATGTTATGGCGCCTAATGGTGGCGACTATATTGATGTCAGAGGAAAGACACGGCATATCTATGGTTATTTGAAAGACTTTATGTTCGATCCAAGTGTTGTGCTGGATAAAGTGGGGACACTGTCGGGTGGCCAGAAAAACCGATTGAAACTCGCTAAAATCTTAGCGGATCCGAAAACCTGTCTTATTCTTGACGAGCCCACAAATGATCTCGATATGGAAACACTCGATATGCTTGAAGAGATTCTTATAAATTATGAGGGCACATTATTATTGGTTTCACACGACCGTGATTTTTTAGATCAGACGGTAACTAAAGTTTTGGCGTTTGAGGGAGATGGAAAGATTGAAGAATTTATAGGAGGATATTCGGACTATCTCAATCAAAAGAGATATCCATCGAAAAACAAAGATAAGAAAGAACAAAATTTTAATCAGGTAAAAAAAGTAGAAACGAAAAAAGAGTTATCTGAAACTAAGAAACTTACCTATAAACTTGAATATGAGTTAAAAAACTTACCTAAGCAAATTGAAGATAAAGAAACCGAGATTAATACACTCACAGAAAAGTTATCCGATGGAGATTTTTATAAGAGTGATCCTGATGGCTTTGTTGAAATGACCAAAGAGCTGAAGTTGGCAAAAGATCAACTTGAAGAATACGAGGAGCGTTGGCTTGAATTGGAAGAACTAAGTCAATAACATATAAGCAATACTTAAAGACTAAACAAAATCTGTAACAATAAAATCGTCAGAATCGATCAAACCAACATCCGTATCATCAAGAAGAAATAAAATCTTATTACTACTTGTATCTTTGATTTGAACATCTCCAGAAAAAGAACCACTTGAGACTTGAGTGATCGTTAGGTCAGAAAAAGTCTTGTCTTCCAAGCCTATCTTGTCCGTACCGTTTGAAAAGTCAGTAATTATATCCGCAACATTTATGTCTGTGCTCGCATCCGAAACACTGCAGATAAATATATCAGCCCCTCCGTTACCTGTTAGTGTATCCTTTACGCCAGCTCCTGAGCCTCCATAGAGTTTATTTTCCGAGCTATTTCCTACAATATTTCAATGTAAAAAAGGGGCAAAAAGTTTCTGCTAATCAATTGCTAGCTACAATAAGTAGGACGGAAGCTATTGGTGTTCTGGAGGAGTATGAAACGAGGTTAGAGAATCTAAACATACAACTAATAAGGGTGGATGCAGAGCTCGCCAAAAGTTCCATAAGAGATCTCTCAAATAGCTTAATAAATTTTTCGAGGGAAATGGTCAATAATCAGATTGAACTTTTTAAAGCTAGGGCCCAGGAGCTAGCTACCCAAACCAACACACTGTTGAATGAAAAGGATAAATTTAGGGAGCAAGGTGAAGTATTAAAATCAGAAAAAAATGGATTGTTGGAATTGAAGAAACTAATCAAGGAAGAGATTGACGAAATATTCCCATTGGTCAAAGAGGGAATAATCGGAAAATAAGAAAAATTTAGGTTAGAAAGAGAAAGTGCAAAACTTGACTCAAAGATAGCTGTAAACAAAAACAAGCAAGAACAAAATAATTTTGTAATTGAAAAAATAGAGAACTCAATAGAATCCATCGAACGGAAGAATTTGAAAGAGCTCTATGAAAATAGAAACAAAATTTACTCCGAAATACTTGAGTTAAAGTCAAGAATTCCAACTCTTAATGAGAAGATATCCGCTCTCGAGATCCGTTCGCCAATTGAGGGCAAAGTTAACACAGTTTTTTTTAATAATAAGGGTGCAGTAATTAGAGAGGGAGACATTTTAGCAGAAATTGTACCAACAGATAGTGGACTACAGATTGAAGCCGTTATTGATCCCAAAGATATTGGTTTTATTGAGCCCGGGCAAAAAGTTAAAATAAGCCTTACGGCCTATGATGCTAGTAAATATGGGTATCTTTCTGGAGAGCTTTTGCAGATTGCTCCAGATACTATTTTTCGAGAAGAAAGCAATAGTTCTCAATATAGTGTTATTGTTTCTATTCAAAGTAAAATTCTGGACAACGAAAATTCTGAAGCTGAGATATCGCCTGGTATGATTGCGCAAGTTGATATTATTAGGGGCAGGCGAAGTATCCTTGAATATTTTTGGCAACCTGTTGCTAAAATCAAAGAGACAGCTTTCAAAGAGTAATATTAGAATTATAAGGTCAACAATAGTGTGATTGTAACTGTTATGCTGGACACAATTGTTGTAACAGTAATTGCCGCCGCACTTTCACTCTCAAATGTCTTGTAATAATTTGCTAATACGAAAACATTTGCGGCAACCGGTAAGCTTGCACAAACAATTGCTGTTTTAACCCACATAGGATCTATACCACTTTGAAATTGAAAAATGATAAATATCAATATCGGATGCACTACAAGCTTTATTAGAGTGATAAGAAACAAAACACTCTTTTGATTTTTAATAGATGTGACATTTAATGAGACGCCAAGTGCGATCAAAGCAACAGCAGTGGCCGATGCAGCAACAATCGAAAGGGTTCTATCAATTGCCGTTATTATTTTTATGTCTGCAATTGAAAATATAAAGGCTACAAAAACAGACATCATAAGGGGATTGTAAATGAAACGTTTAACTACTTCTTTGCCCAGTTCTTTTAGGCTTGTTTTTCTATTTTCCGTTAATTTGTAAAATATTAGCGTGCTTAACAAAACAAAAGTATCGGCCAAAAGGATTAAAGCTAATGGGATAGCCGCCTCCGTACCGAACGCTAAAATGCATAAGGGGACACCTATATACCCATAATTAGGATAAGCGGCATTTAGACCAAATATTGCCCTTTCCATTGTCTTAAGTTTTATAATAAGTCCAAAAAGATAGGTGAGACCGAAGATTGATAATGTTACGATCTCGTAACTGAAAATGAAATTTAAGTTTAAGCTTTTACTGGCATCGCCCGAAAGGATACTTGTGAACATAAGTGGGGGTAGTAAAATATAAAAAGCAAACTTTGATAAAACAGTGCCATCCCGTTCTGACATGAACTGAATTTTTTTCAATAAGTAGCCGATACCAATTAAAGAAAACATTGGAATAGTTAAATTTAAGACATCAGTCATTAATTACTCGATCTGAAGGGAACTGTAAGTTTTTGCATTATCAAAATAGCCAAAAGGAATAACACCACAATGAACAAACAAGTCTTTAGTATTTCAAAATAAAATACTTGTACACAGTTAAAGAAAGAAACGGAAAAGCGATTGACGCTGATGCACCTATTTATCAGTTCATAGAACTCAATTAAAAATAATATCAAAAAAAGGCAACTTAAAATAAAAGTGATAAAGGCAATGAAATAGGTTAAATAATTCACATACTTAGACATTGTCTAAAAATTAAAAATGGTCGCTTCTCTAGAAAGTTTAACAAAAACTTCTTCGACCTCAGCTTTAGATAGGCTTTTAACAATTCCGTTTGAGACCTCCTCTCGGCTCCACATCCATGTTTTAACAGGGTCGTCTTTCATAGCCCATGCAGGAAATAAACGCTTTTCACAAAACTGATCGAGAAGGTGATAGACATTAATGTGGCGGTCATCCTTCTGTATCGCCTCATAGGTATTTTTTACTTGCTGTTCAGGCCCTTCAAGGAGCTGCAGAAAAATATCAGAGCGACAGATTAAAGCTCCAGTGATGTCGTGTTTCCTATTGTTTGCCCTAGAAGCAATTAATATTGCTGATAGTATTTCCAAACTATATCCAAACGGTTGGGAACAATAAACGAGCTGCAATAGTTTCATTAGAGTTTCCTTGTCAACTTATACACCCAGTATCCTACAGTTTCATGTATATAGATACGCCAAAGATTAATACTACCTTGCATGGATCCTGGACTCCAGTATATCGAGTTTGCAGTTTGAAAATCAACTGGTATTGAATAGAAGACTATTTGGGGGCACCGTTTTTCAAAAGTGGCGATAGCTCTTTTCATATGGCTGGCTGAAGTTACGATGCCCCACTTTTTTATTTTGAGGTCATCAATAATCTCTCCGGTGTAAAGGGCATTTTCGAATGTATTTCGAGAGCGTTTCTCATAGAGTATTTTTTTGGAATCTATTTTTAACGCCCTGATTAGCTTTTCTGTTATCTCTGCTTCTGATAGCCCTTTATGGAAAAGACTTCCAGAAAAGCCGGTAAAAATAACAGTACCTTTAGGTTGCTGCTGTAGAAACTGTAAACCCTTAAAAATTCTTTCCGCGCCTGGCCCTAGCGAAACTTCGTTCCGTTCCTTAGCGATTTTTCCGGAGCCGGTGCTACCTCCCAGTACAATTATGCCTTCTAAATCAAGAAAGGTTTCCTCTTTATAAGAAAATTTATCTTCAAGATTTTTTACCAGAAATTCGGGTATCGGTTTATATATAAGCAGGACCCAAAAAAGGATAAACCAAACTATACCTCTAAACTTATTTTTTTTTATTCTAACGCTAATAAGTAAAAAGATAACGAAGGAAATAATTAAAAGATTTAAGGGGTCTAAGAAAAAATTGAGTAGTTTAGAAAGAATAAAAAACAAGCAACTAATTCCTTATTAAACTCTCATAGGCAAGTTCTTCGAAGGAGCCGAAAGCATCAAGAATATTGGGGCTGTAGCAGGGTAACATCTGTGCTAAGAAGACACCAGCCATATCGCTTTTAGGGTCGATCCAAAAGTAGGTATTTAAAACACCGGCCCAGCTTCCACTTCCCGCCTCACGTTTTTTTGGAATTGGTTCCTTATTTATTATAAGACCATAGCCCCATCGCTTTTCAATATCAGGATAAAGGTCATAATCTAGTGCTAAGTTTTTATTGAAACTTTTTAGAGGTGCAATCGCCAAATTGCCTATTTGGTTTCTTAACATATATGAAACAAGAGAATCTTCTCCATCAGATTTCACAACTTTCAAAAAAAACTGAAGGATCTTTAAATAATCAGTCAAGGTTGATGTAATTCCACCACCACCATAGTGGAATGGGTTAAAGCCCAAAGTGATCTTTGGTGTAATGTCTGTGTAAGATCCCTCCAAATCCCTAAAATATATCGGAACCAATTTTTTTTTGCTTGATTGCTCTGGGTTAAAAGAAGTCTGCTTTAAGCCTAGAGGCTTACATAGATACTTTTTTAAATTTTCATCCAGAGTTATGCCACTAATGGCTTCTACAGCTTTACCGAGCCAGCCGTAAGAAATGCCGTAACCCCAATGGCTACCGGGCGTAAATACCAATGGGGCTTTAAGAAACGCGTCATCGCCATTTTTCATTGGGGCTACTTCTTTTTTTGATACTAGCTCCGATACTAATGGATCGTGATGTTCATATGCATTTCCAGAGGTACAGCTCAATAGGTGATGGAAAGAAATAGGCACGTCGTTTTTTTTATACTTAATTGTATCTCCCTCTTTGTAGGCAATTTTTAAATTATTAATTGCGGGAAGATAAGTACCAACGCTTTCATGAAGGTCAATTCTATAATCATCAAGTAGAGCCAATGTAAGATAAGCGGTCAGAGGCTTAGTCATCGATGCCATTCGAAAGAGGGAGCTTTTATTTTGAGATAAATTTTGAAACCTTGGATTTCTAAAAATAGATTCAAGAGAAATCGAGTCACTTCTTGTTATACCATAATCAACAAATGGTATATTCAACTTCAGAAACGTTGAGTTGATCTCTTTTTCTAAGCTATCCATTAGATTGAGGGGATTTCAGTTTATTTGAAATTTCAACAATTCTTTGCATCTGTCTTAGGACAGGCTTCTCGATCAACTTTCCATCGACCATTACAAGACCGGTATTTGCATCTTCAAAAATGCTTAAAAGCCGTTCAGCTTTTTTTACTTCATCATCATTAGGAGAAAATATATCATTAATTATTGGAACCTGTTTTGGATTAATGGAACCTTTCCCCGTGAAGCCTAAGTTGCGTGCTTGTTCACAGTAGCGTTTAAGACCCCCATTATTGCTGAGATCTAGATAAGGTCCGTCTATCGCATCAAGACCTTCTTTTGCAGCGGCATGAACTACTCTTGAACGTGCGTACAATAAATCTTCCCACGTCAATTTACATCGAAGCTCTGCTGCCATATCAATAAGTCCAAAAAATAGAGTTTTTATTCTTTTACTTGCGGCTGCAATTTTGAAGACATTTTCTAAACCTTTATTTGTCTCTATTATAGGGTGGAGGTCACAGTCTTTATTTGCTTCTGATAATAGATCGTCCACTATGATAATTTCTTCTGCATCCATCACCTTTGGTAGCATTAAAGCTGGAGGTGGGCTTTCACTTTTCAAAACAGCCTGTAAGTCTTCTAATCCAAATTGTGTTCGAATACTATTAATTCTAAGAATACGCTCGACGTTTTCAAATCCCTTATCATCCTTGAAAAGATTTAAGGCATGCATTCTAGCCTCGGTTTTGTCATGAGGCGCAATACCATCCTCTAATTCTACACAAACCATATCAACACCGCATGCCAGAGCTTTCGGAAACATGTCAGGTTTTAATCCAGGCGTAAAAATAAAACTTCGTCTCGCTCTAATAGTCAAAATTATTCTCCTTTGGTATATAGCTTCTTTAGTTTTGAGTCTGAGTATAGAGCTCTATCAGACCATTTTTCGAAGACGCGTTTGATTTTTCCAGCTGGGAGATTTAATTGAGCCATGGGTATTCCACCATTTACTATCTCCCCATAATATTCAATTAGATCGCCATCAAATTGGAAATAGGCCATGCCGGGTACAGCTACTTTTAGGTTTTCAGAACCGGTTAGTGTTGAGGTAAAAGAGAATCTATACCTAGCGTACCCTTTACTTTCATTGTTAATAAGATCGTACATTTCCCAGGAAAAATTTTTAGCATCTCTATGAAAATGGGTTGGAAGCATCATAGCAATATTCCGTCTTCCCTTAAATTCACCATAAATATAATCGTCATATACTCCATCTACAGTAAACAAAGAGGCTAGTTTTTCTCCATCGTTATTTTCAACTGCGGTTGTAAAAGTTTTTACTATTTCACTAAATTCCAAAGTTTAGCCCTCCATGATAAATCTTAACAAGGGAAGTCAAATACTTATAGGGAAAAATTACATTTATGTTGTATGATCATTAAAGTTCTAATTTTGAATTGTTAAAGAGGGGGCAATAATGCAATTTGAGACAATCACGTTTGAGACAAAAGATAGAGTCGGAACACTTACGATGAATAGGCCTGATGAAGCGAACGCATTGAACGCTCAGATGGCGAAGGAATTATTTGAGATAGCAGTTTTGTGCTCGAGAGACAAAAATTTGGGTGCGCTGATTGTTACTGCAAATGGTAAAATGTTCAACGCTGGAGGCGACCTTAAGGAATTCGATAATCCTCCAGGAGGTAGACAGGATGAACATCTTAGTCGTGTGGCCTCCGATCTTCATAATGCAATTATACGTTTTCAATATATGGATGCACCGGTAATTATGGCTATTAATGGAACTGCTGCGGGCGGGGGCTTTTCTCTTGCTCTGTCGGGAGATTACATTTTGGCATCGGATAAAGCAAAATTCGTCTCAGCGTATACCGCTTCAGGGTTAACTCCTGATGGATCATCAACGTATTTTTTGGCTAAACATGTCGGATTACTAAGAGCCAAGGAGCTCTTTCTTACTAATAGAATGTTGTCTGCAGACGAAGCCAAGCAATGGGGCTTTGTAACAGAGGTAGTGGCTCACGATAACTTAGCCACAAAGGCAAACGAGATGGCAATTCAAATTGCATCCGGACCGACTAAGGCCTATGGAGGAGTGAAGAAAATGCTTTTATCATCCTTTTCATCTCCGATAGAGTCGCAACTTGACAACGAGACACGACATATTGTTGGCACAATGGACACTCATGACGGCCCTCATGGGCTAAATGCGTTTCTTAACAAGGAAAGGCCTAGGTTTACAGGTAGTTAACTTTTTATCCGGTTAATCTTGTCTCGGCCCGCGTAACTAGATAAATGCCGCCTATAACCAGAAGGCCTGCTAGAAACAATGCACTCGATAGTTCTTCTGACAAAAGTAACCACCCGAAAAAGATACCCATAATTGGGGTTAGAAAAGAAAAGCTCG